>LNDR01000316.1 GCA_001464755.1 Rhizobiales bacterium Ga0077524 | reverse complement strand
CGATGTCTATCGCGGCATCGCGTTCAGGGACCAAAGCAATCCAGAGATTGGAGGAGAGGCCCGATGAATCTCAACGACGCGCAGGTCAAGCAGTTTAAAGAGGAAGGCTGGCTGTTCCTGCCGGAATTGTTTACGGCCGACGAGATCGCCGTTCTCAATGCCGAGGCAGAAGAGATCTACAAGCAGAGCCGCGAGGAGATCTGGCGCGAGAAATCTGGTGCGCCGCGCACGGCCTTTGCTGCCCATCTCTACAACGAGGCGTTCGCGATCCTCGGGCGCCATCCGCGCATGATCGAGCCCATCGAGCAGCTGTTCGGTGAGCAGGTCTACATGCACCAGTACAAGATCAACGCGAAGGCCAAGTTCAGCGGAGATGTGTGGCAGTGGATGACGGCATGCCCGAGCCGCGTGCCATGAACATCTCGATCTTCCTCGACGAGGTGTTTCCCTACAACGGCGCGCTGATGCTTATTCCGCAGAGCCACAAGCAGGGCGTTCTGGCCGCCGAGCACGACAAGACCACAACCAGCTATCCACTCTGGACGCTCGACGAGCCGACTGTGCAGCGGCTCTACGATCAAGGCGGCCTGGTGGTGCCGACGGGCAAGGCCGGCGGGATGCTGCTGTTCCACGGCAATCTGGTGCACGGCTCGGCCGGGAACATCACACCTCTGCCGCGCAAGATCGTCTACCTGACGCTGAATGCGGTCTCGAATTACATCCGAAAGCCGACACGCAAGGAATGGATTGCGCATCAGGACTTCCGGCCGATCGAGCCGTGCGCAGATGATGCTCTCATTCAGTTCGCGCGGCGCTACAAGCAGGCAGCCGAGTAGTTGCGATTGGCGGGCTGATGTGATGCTCGCGGGTGCCTCGGTTCGAGGCATCCGCAGAGCCCCTCGTGCGGCGCCGTGCTGTTGCGGCGCCTGATTGAGCACCTGTACCGCGGACGGCGGAAGTCAATAGGTCAGCGCGGCGCGGATGGCCGTGAGTTCAGCCTTCGGATTGGGGTACTCCTCGTAGGAATGACCGGAGCGGCGGTACCAGTAGCGGCTATTGGCCTCGTCCGGCTCCATCTTGTGGAGACAGGCGTGGAGCCAGCAGCCTGTGGCGTCCCCCTCGTGCTTTTGGGCGAGCGCGTGCGCGTCGTCCCAGCGACCGACGAGGGCTGCGTCGACGGCAGCGATCAGGTCTTCGCGGACTGCCATTCCTCCCATCCTTTCCGGCGGAGCTCGCAGGCCGGGCACAGGCCACAGCCGGTGCCCCAGGCGTGCGCGTTGGTCCTGTCACCCTGATAGCAGGTGACGGTCTCAGCTACGATCAGCTCGACGAGCGGTTGCCCGCCGAGCGTATGGGCCAACCGCCAAGTCTCCGCCTTGGTCAGCCACATCAATGGTGTCTCGATAGCGAGGGGCCGGTCTAGGCCGAGGCTCAGCGCGAGGGCCAAGGACTGGATCGTGTCATTGCGGCAATCCGGGTAGCCGGAAAAATCGGTCTCGCACATGCCCCCGACCAGGACGCGGAGGCCCCGCCGCCAGGCGAGCGCGGCCGCATAGGTTAGGAACAGAAGATTGCGACCTGGAACAAAGGTATTGGGGAGACCGCCGGCCGTCATCTCAAACGCCATGTCGCGGGTCAGGCTCGTCTCGCTGATAGCTCCGAGGGCAGGCAGGGCCAGCAGATGGTCCGGGCCCAGGCGGGACCTCCAGGCGTCACTGAGCCCAGTCAATCCTTCACGGATCACTGGACGCTGGTCGAGCTCACTGCGGTGGCGCTGGCCGTAGTCGAATCCGATAGTCTCGACAGTCGCAAACCGGTCGAGCGCCCATGCGAGGCAGGCAGTCGAATCCTGTCCGCCCGAGAACAGCACGAGTGCGCCGTTCGAGTTGAGGTAGTGGGGCGAGTGGGGTTCAACCTTGCTCCGGGCTGTGCTCGGCACTCGATCGGGTAAGCTCACGATATGGATTCCCGAGCCTCAGAAGCTCACTTTGCACTGGCGCATCCGGCGCGTCCCTCGGTGAGATCCGCGCCGTCGCAAAGTCGGACTACCGCCGGGCGCGGCCCTTCGTGGGTGCTTCCTCGGCGTCGGGCAGAACACCGTCGGCATCGGGCCCTTCGTCGGCCGAGTCGGCCTCGTCACCTTCCGGGTGCGCAAGCAGCTTCTCGGTGACAATGCCGGCATTGGCGCGGATTGCACGCTCGATGTCGTCGGCCATGCTCGGGTGCGCTTTGAGGAAGCTCTTGGTGTTCTCGCGGCCTTGCCCGATGCGCTCGCCCTTATAGGCGAACCAAGCGCCGGATTTGTCGACGATGCCGGCCTTGACGCCGAGATCGACGAGCTCGCCCACCTTCGAGATGCCTTCGCCGTACATGATGTCGAACTCGACCTGCTTGAAGGGCGGGGCCACCTTGTTCTTGACCACCTTCACGCGGGTTTGGTTGCCGACGACGTCCTCTCCGTTCTTGATCTGGCCGATGCGCCGAATATCGAGGCGAACGGAGGCGTAGAACTTGAGAGCGTTGCCACCCGTCGTCGTCTCGGGATTGCCGAACATGACGCCGATCTTCATGCGGATCTGGTTGATGAAGACGACCATGCAACCTGACTTGGAGATTGAAGCAGTGAGCTTGCGCAACGCCTGGCTCATCAGGCGGGCCTGGAGGCCTGGCAGGCTATCGCCCATTTCGCCTTCGAGCTCGGCCTTGGGCGTGAGCGCTGCCACCGAGTCGACGACGAGGACATCGACCGCACCGGATCGCACGAGGGTGTCGGCGATCTCGAGTGCCTGCTCACCGGTGTCCGGTTGCGAGATGAGAAGCTCATCGACCTTGACGCCGAGCTTTCGCGCATAAACGGGATCGAGTGCGTGCTCGGCATCGATGAAGGCGCAAATGCCGCCCCTCTTCTGAGCCTCGGCGATGACCTGGAGAGTCAGCGTGGTCTTGCCGGACGACTCGGGCCCATAGATCTCGACCACACGGCCTTTCGGCAGGCCGCCGATGCCGAGAGCGATGTCGAGGCCGAGCGAGCCTGTCGAGATGGCCTCGACGTCGATCGATTTGTCGTTCTGGCCGAGCTTCATGATGGAGCCCTTGCCGAACTGCTTCTCGATGTGCGCCAAGGCGGCGTCGAGCGCTTTCGACTTGTCCATCTTCTCTCCTTCGACGAGTCTCAGCTCGGGTGCAGCCATGGGCGTCTCTCCTCTTATTCCACGGTGGCGATGTGTGTGCAATTAACCCTGAATGTACGCGAAATGTTCTCATTAAGCAACTGCAATGTTCTCAAACATGCGCAAATGTTCCGATCGACGCAGCGGATCAGCGGCGGGCGATTCGGTAGTGGTAGCGGTAAGCCTCGGTGAAACCGAGCGACTGATAAAGGGAGATGGCGGGGTGGTTGCTTGCCACCACCTGGAGAGAAGCGGTCGAGGCGCCGGCTGCAGTGGCCCAGTCCAGTAGGGCTTCAACGACCTGCCGGCCGGCACCTTGCCGCTGGGCATGCCGGGCGGTGACAATGTCGAACAGGCCGACCATGCCGCGCTCGGATACGGCGAGGCCCCAGGCGGCGGGTGCTCCGTCAAGCTCGAGCCGGGCGAAGGCAGCCGGAGGAGGGATGACTGCGACCATGCGGTCGTGGATCGAGCGCCGTGCGGCTGGAACATCGTTCGCGCCGGCGAAGCCATCGAGCCAAGCCGCGTCCGGTGCTGATGCGAGGACGACGTTCGGTCGGCAGCCATGGTGGCGCTGTGACAGCGGTGCCGTCATCACGACCGTCTCGTCGCGTAGGGCGAAGCCTCGCCGGACCAGTGCCGCGTCATCCGCATCGCCGGCCAGCGGCGATAGACGCACCACGAAAGGCAGGCTGCGCGCGGCGTAGAGCGTTGCCACATCGTCGAGAATGACGTCGAGCGGCACGGTCGGCTGCCAGGCATTGAGGGAGTTGGCGCGCTTCGTGTAGCCGTCGGCGAAACGCAAAACCCAGCCGTCCATCACCAGTGTCTGGAGGGCAGGCCAAGCGTTGAAGGCGCGCTCCTCGATGGCGCGGACGAGCGATATCGGAGCCTCAGAGTGCTCAGCCATCGGTGCCGGCACGGGCGAACGCGAGGGGCAACTCGGTGGTGTTCTTGATCTCCTCCATGGCGAAGGCGCTGGAGACCTTTGAGATGTCGATGCGGGAGATCAGGCGCTTGTAGAACGCGTCGTACGCGGCGATGTCGGGAACGACGACCCGCATCAGGTAGTCCACCTCGCCCGACATGCGATAGAAGCCGACGACCTCGGGCATGTCGGCGACGGCCGCGTGGAAGCGCTCGAGCCAGGCGAGTGTATGTTGATCGGTCTTGATCGAGACGAAGACGGTGACGCCGGCATTGACCTTGGCGGCGTCCAGAACGGCCACGCGCCGCTTGATGACGCCTGCTTCCTCGAGCTTCTGGATACGGCGCCAGCAAGGCGTCGTCGACAAGCCCACCGCCTTGCCGACCTCGGCCACGGGGAGGGTCGCGTCCCGCTGGAGAATGGCGAGGATCTTGAGGTCCATGGCATCGAGCACAGTGACGCGATCTCCAGCAGGCATGTGGCGGATGGTCGACGTTCTATTGGATTATTTTACCTTTGAACAGCCTCATGATGCGCTGAATAGAGAATTAAATTCCTTGGCGTGGCGACCTTTGCAGCTTGCGCACGTTGCGCACTAGATGTTCAAAAGTATGATCACGCCCACGACGATCAGCAGGATGCCGAGCCCTTCGCGGGAAGCTACGCCCTCCTTGAACAGGCTTCGCGAGATCAAGCCGGCGAAGAAAATCTCGACGAGTGCAAGCGTCCGTACCTTTGCAGCCGTCGCGAGGGCGAAGGCGAGGAACCACATCTCCGAGGCAAAGGCGCCCATGAAGCCGGCCACGAGGGACGGTCTCCATGCAGTCAAGATGGCTTGGAAGGTCCTGCGGTCGAACAGCAGCAGATAGGTGGTCAGGAATGCGACCTGGATCGTGAGGCCGGTGACCACGGTGGCGGTGGCCGCAACGATGAAATTTGGATGCTCCAGCGCCAGGATGCCACCGCGATAGCCGACCGCAGACGCACCGAACATCGCGCCAGCGGCGAGACCCAGCACGATGGGCCTCTTGCCGAGCGCCTCGCCGCCGGTATTCCTCGGCCAAGACATGATGAGGACGCCCAGAGTGGCTATGAAAATGGCGACGGCCAAGCCCGGCGTCAGACGATCGCCGAGAAAGAGAAGGCCGAACAAGGCCACGTGAACCGGCTCGATCTTGTTCAGGGCTGTGATGAGCACGAACGACTTGTCACGCATGGCGGCAAGCAACATCGCGGTGGCTGCGATTTGCGTTGCGGCGCCGACGAACGTCCAACTCAGCATACGCACCGAGAGAGTTGGAAAGCTCGATCCTGTCGCACCCAGGACGATCGCAAGGAACACGAGGGCGAAGGGCAAGCCAAAGAGGAAGCGAACGTGCGTCGCCCCGATCGTCCCGATCTTGGCAGTCAAGTCGCGCTGCATGGCATTGCGCAGCGTTTGGCCCCCGGCTGCAAGGATTGTGAACACGGCCCAAAGCCAACTCGTCACGTCGGTCGCCCCCAATGAATTCCCGCGTGGGCGCGAGCGTAGGCGGGTGCCGGCTAGACGTCACCGGTCATTTTTTCCGGATGACTCCACGAGTTCCGTGCGCCTGCAACTTGTGAGTTGCGCGCCAGCAGCGATCAGCGGCCTGGGGAAAAGCCGGTGAATTGTTTGAGGCCGAGCGACCCGAATCCGGCTACTCAGGCGATGTCGCTTGTTTCGTTGGCGCGCGTGCGTTCCCGGTGAGCCCCGTTCGGAGACCCCGCATGTCCAACATCCCATTGTCTGGGATCGCCTTGCCGCAGCCGATCCATCCGATTGGCGAGGCGAGCGATCTGGATGCAGCTGCCGCAGCGCTTTCCAGCCAGGTCGGGTCCTCTGACGAGGCTCTCGACCCGGTTGAGATCGTGCGCATAAGGCTGGAGATAGAGGATCGAGTGCCGGACGTGACCATAGCCGCAAGCCTCGCCCAGATCGCTGTGCGGACCAGTCAGCGCGAGCGGTGGCTTTCGGCTTTCGGCTCGCCGCTCGGCAAGCATCTAGCATTACGTGGCGGCGACCTGACGACGGCACTCGATGTGCTGCTCGCGTTGGCACCGCGGCAGCAGTGATCAGAGCAATTGGACGAAGTAATGATCGGTATCCATCCTGACTGCCCTCCGAGCATCGCACTGCTCGCCGACCACCTCGACGCGGCCCTCGCCGCTGGCGAGGATCTCCTGGTGGCGTCACTTCCGGCGCGTGCCGATCTCGACGAGATCGACAGCGAGACAGCACCTGAAGCACTTGACGCATTTGTTCGCCGGCTACTGCAACTCGAGGCGTCTTTGCTGCTGCGTGTCCTGCAGGCACGGCGGCTGGCGGTAGAGATAGGGCGGGCGGATTCCGCGCTGAAGGCTGCAGGTGCATTGTTCAGGGCACAGACCGACACGTTGCACGAGCTGGTTCTCAGGGCCGGCCGCACCCCCGAAGGTGGCCTCGTACGCTCTGGAGACAGTCACGCCTACCTCAGGTCGCGAGGATTGATCGCGCCGGAAGCGGCGGCGCCATCACCGTTCGAGAGCATTTCGGTCGGCGAGGACTTCCGCGTCGGCGGCATTGCCGTGTTGAGCCAGATCCTCGACCTGGTCTCGTCCGTGCTGGATCTGCTCGATGCCCGTTTCGGGCTCTACGCTCCGGAAATGGCGGAAGATGTCCGATCGCCCGCTGCTCCGACTCAAGGTGGGGCCAATGTCGCAAGCGGGGAGCAGGACACACCTTCTCTCGAAACTGTGATCGCTGCCGTGACAGGGAGGGCCGCTGCGGAGGAGAAATCCGCAGACGATGAGCCCTCTGAGACCAAGGTGGCGCTGATGGCAGGTTCGGCAGCCATCGGCGAGGCTCCAGCAGCGATGAACGACGGCGTAGCTGATCAGGAATGGGCTCGTGACAAGGCCATCCTGCTGGACGGCGACGCGGCACGACCTGACGGGGATGCGAGCAGCATGAATACTGGCGTTGCGGGTGAATTGCCGCCCAGCGAGACGATATCTCCAGCAGTGAACCGATCTTTGGTTTCTCTCGTTGCGGAGATCGGCACCGTGTCCTGATGCAGGCGACCCGGTCCGGTGGCCGAGGTGTGGCCCGATATCGGAAGGTGCAATCCGATCCTGCCCAGGCAATCTAGCGGATCAGGCAGCGAGCAGAGCCGGTCTACGGATTGGCGGCATGCGCGTGCTTGGTATTTGCAATTTCTGGGTCGGCACGGCAGTGTATCGGGTGCATGGGGCCTCGTCGGATGACAGGGCCGGTCACAGCAGCTCGCGGCCGCGCACGGCGGCGGGCAGGCCCGGTAAGCAGCCGGTTTCGCGCGAGCAGACGAATTCTATGCCTCTGCATCACATCGCGGGCCATCCAGGGCCCGCTTCCGGCAAGTCAGGACACGTCCTCTCAGTAGGGAGCGCCGGAGTTCGCCCGTCAGCAGTCTCCGAGGTGCGTCGGGACGAGCGCCTCGCGATGTTCGCGACGGCCGCGCACAGGGCCACGCGGGGCACGGGGTGGATACTGCCGATCCACGGGCGGGTGTTCAGGCCGCCGGACGGCCGCGCCGCGAAGGCTGCGCTGGCGATCGCGCTCAAGACGGGCTTCGGCGTTAGCCCCGACTCCCTTAACCGCCTTGTCTTCGACGAGCGCTGTGCGCTGATGCTCGGCGACAACTGCCAGGATCGACGTATCGTGGTCAGCGTCGCAGGCACGGACTTCCAATTCTCGCCGACTGACCGCTATGGCCAGTTCCGGGGAACAATCCTCATTCCGGACGAGGTGGCGGCCGCCCACGTGAGCTCGGCTGGCCTCGAGATCAGTGCCAAGCTCGGGGCCCGGGACCATCGTCGGTTCGCGCGCAATATCCAATTGATCGGACCTGAGGGTCTCTCAGTCATTTCCGACATCGACGACACCGTCAAAGTCACCCACGTGTCGAGCCGGCGCCGCATGATGGCACTGACCTTCCTCCAGGCCTTCGAAGCCGTCGGCGGCATGGCCGAGCGCTACCGGAGCTGGGTGGCGCAGGGTGCGTCGCTGCACTTCATCTCGTCGAGCCCTTGGCCGCTCTATGAGCCGCTCGAAACGTTTCTCACGGTGGCAGGTTTTCCGGCAGCGACGATTACGCTCAAGAACGTGGCGCTGAAGGACCGGTCGATCCGAAATCTGCTCGCCAAGGCGACCAAGACCAAGCCGCCGGCCATCGATGCGATTCTCGCCGATTTTCCGAAGAGGCAATTCGTACTGATCGGGGATAGCGCCGAGAACGATGCCGAGATCTATGCCGATGCAGCGCGCAGGCATGGGCCGCAGATCAAGCGCATCCTAATCCGCGATTGCGGGGGGCGCAGATCCGGCATCGAGCGGGCAAGGAAAGGCGGACGAACTGCCAGCGACGCTCGCCTGAAGTGCGGCGGGTTGCCGTGAGGTTCGGGCGCATCATGTGCTGGAACTCCCGCCGCTCCCGGAAGTCGCGAGGGGCTGCTGGGCCTCGAGACTGCTGATGCCTGCGGCCGCAAGCGGGGCAACCAGTCTCCAGACCACTCCGGACGCGTCGATGCGGTAGTCACTGCTGCCGCCAACGAGACTTGCCGCGATGCGCTGCAGCAGGACGCGGCCGAAGCCGGCAGTGTTGACGTCGTTGGCGTTGGCGACGGACATGTTCGACGTCTCGCTCCAGGTCAGGCTGAAGTGACGGGTGTCGTCGATCTCAAGCACCGACCAAACCACCTCCAGCGTGCCACCGACACCGCTCAACGCCCCATATTTCGCCGCGTTGGTCGCGAGCTCGTGGATAGCAAGCCCGACGCTCTGGGCAACCGACGGCGTCAGCGAGATCGAGGGGCCATCGATGACGACGCTGTGCGGATTGAGCGGCCCGAATGGCTCGAGATGTGTGGACACGAGATCATGCAGACTGGCGCCGTGCCAGTTGCCACGGACCAGAAGGTCGTGAGACAGGGCCAAGCCATGCAGACGCTCAGTGAAAGCCCGCACCTCGGGATTGTCAGCCTTTGCCGAGAGCGTGCGACGCGCAATCGACTGGATCACCGCCAGCAGGTTCTTGGTCCTGTGACTGAGTTCGCGCATGACGACCTCAAGGTGCTCCTCGCGTTGTTTCAGGTCGGAGATATCCTCGTTCACGCCGACCCATTCCACGACGCTGCCGGCCGGGTCACGCAAAGGGACGCCGCGGGCGCGTGTCCAGCGATAGTCGCCGCTGACGTGGCGAAGCCTATAGTCGACGTCGTAGGTGCCATTTGTCGCGATGGCTATCCGCCAGGCGGCGGCCGTGTGCTCTCGATCGGCAGGGTGCACAGCGTCGAGCCAGCCGTCGCCACGCCATTCCTCCACCGTCTGTCCGGAGAACGCGCGCCAAGTCGGTGAATCATTGATGATCCTTCCGTCCGGGGCAGCCGACCATTCGATCTGCGCGGACGCTTCGACCAGGGCCTGGTATTTGGCCTTGGCTGCTTCCAGCTCGTGTGCGCGCTCCAGGCTGCGTTGCTCGGCAAGTGCCCGATCGGTAACGTCGGCGACGATGTTGACGAGGATCCACGCTCGGCCGTCGGGGCGCCGGGCCGTGACCTGCCCGCGGCCTGCCACGTAGCGAACCGAGCCGTCGGGCCGGATGATGCGATATTCGGCGTCGATCTCGTCCTGGGTTTCGATTAGGGCGTGGCATTGATCGAGGAGGTGGCGGTCCTCGGGGTGAATGGCCGCTCTGAGTTCGTCTCCAGCGGCGCCGACAAAGCCTTTGCCGAGCGGCAGCGTCAGGCCGAACAGCTCGACCGCCTCGGGTGACCAGGTCCGCGACATCTCGACGAAGTCAGTTTCCCAGCTCCCCATGCGCCCGACCTTGAGTGCGGTTTTGTAGCGAGCCTCGCTCGTTCTGAGAGCCTCCTCGGCGCGCCGACGAAAGGTGATGTTGCGACCGGTGCCGCGATAGCCTGCAAAGTGGCCGTCTGCATCGAAAATCGGGTCGCCATTGATTGACAGCCACAGCATCTCGCCGCGCGCCCCGAGTTGGCGGTACTCGAAATCTCGGAACGGCTCGTGGCGCCCGAGGCACGCGCGATGGGCCGACCATTGCTCGTCGCTGACGCCGATCGTGGGCAGTTCCCAGCGTGTCTTGCCGATTGATGATCCGATTCCTGGGACGGGAGGATCGACGGTCGAGGTCGCGAACTCCGTGAAGCGCAAATCGATATCCTGCTCCCAGTACCAATCGGACGAAAGCGAGACGAGGGCGCGAAAACGGGAGTCACTTCTGCGCAGCTCTTGCTCGATCCGGCTGCGTTCCTCCTCGCCGCGGATGCGATCAATTGCAAAGCCGAGCTGGTGGCCGATGGTCATGGCCAGCTCGACGTCGTGGGGGGTGAAGTCGCGGGGGCTGTCCCGATAGGCCATGAGCTTGCCGACGAGCTTGCCGTCATTGACGAGTGGAACGAAGGCCAGGGCTGCGATGCGCTCGTCACGCACGATTGCCGCGATTGCGCCATCGAGGTCGCTTTGCACGACATCCCCGATGAGGATGGGCCGAGGGTCGGGGTCGTCCGGATGCCACGGCGAGTGGCCTTCGACAGCTTCGCGATAGGTTGAGGAAAGGCCGGACCAAGCGGCAAACCGCATCGGTCCGGATTTGTCGAGTAACAGGATAGCGGCCCGATCGCACTGGAGTGCGTCTCTCGTTGCAGCCATGGCAGCGGAATAGACGACATCCAGCGTTTTGGCCTGGTGCAGACGATCAGTGAGGTCGCATAGCGTCGCCTGCTCGGCCATGCGCTGGACCAGGGCTATCTCGACGCGCTTTTGTGCGGAGACGTCGACCAGCATATCGACGCCTCCGATCAACTCGCCCGCCGCGTCGAACAAGGGCGTCGGACTGGTCAGGACCGGAAGCCGGCTCCCGTCGGGGCGCTCGACAAGCACCTCCATCCCTCGAATCAGTCGTCGCTCTGCGATGGCGATGGCCATCGGGCTGGCGTCATGGCGGAGTGGTGTTCCATCTGGACGATAGAGGCGCCAGGAGCCGCACCACAGCGTGACGCCGATCTCGGGAGCAGTGCCCCACAAAGCGACAGCCGCGGTGCTGAAGCCCGTCACGCGGCCAGCTGCATCGACCGTGTAGATTGCCGCGCCGAGCGTATCGAGCAAGGTCCCGCTCCGAGCGCTTGCAGGCGCCGGATCGGCGGCGTCAGACGCCGTCTTGCCTTCGAGCGGCGGAGGCGCCAATCCATTCGATCGCATCATCATCCGTCTCTGGGGTCGCTGCACGGGCGCAGCAAGGCCCACGGTCGAGCCGAATGCCGCTCTTAACGCCCCTCAACGCTCCAGGCTCCGCCAGGTTCCCTCCGAATCGACGCCGCGCCGCACCTCACTCCGCCAGCCAAAGGCCCGACAAGTCCTGATTGAGGAAATGCGAGGGGGTCATGATGAAGCCCCGCACTTTGGACGGCATCGTCACCGTGCGATTGAGCCAGAGGAACGGCACTTGATAGGCTTCCGTCAGAAGGTGGCCCTCCAACTCGCGGACGAGCGCGCGGCGGGGGATGGCGTCGAACTCGCTGTCGATCCGGCGATAGAGATCGTCGACCTTGCGGTCGATGAAGCCCGATGGATTGTAGCTCGAAACGTCGGCCGAGACGTTGCGCGCAAACACGATCGAGGGATCGTCCACGCCTTCGCCCTGGAAGTCGATGATGGCGTCGAATTCGCCGCTCTGCATGGACGTCACCAGCGTCTTGACGTCGACCTGCGCGTGCTCGGCCGTGACTCCGATCTGGCGCCACTGGTCGACGAGGTAGACGCCGGCCGACGTATAAGGATCGGCGATGTTGCGGTTGACGAGCTTGAGTTTCAGGCCCTCCTGGCCGGCCTCCTTGAGCAGGCGCTTGGCCTCGGCGCGCGCCGCGGTGATATCCTTGCCGTAGCCGGGCAACGCGGCGAGTTCGCTCTCGTTCGCCGCCCAAGGTGATTCCGGCCGCTGCGTGCCGCCGACGAAGGCGAGCGACGAGACCTTGGAGAGGGCCTCGGCCCCGGCATGACGGTCGATCGCCAGCGACAAGGCACGGCGGACGCGGACATCGTCGAATGGCTTCTTGCGGGTGTTGAACGCGACCACGATGAGGAAGTCGTAGACACGCGAGTAGACCTTGAGATCGTCGCCGAGCGCACCTTTGAGGCGATCGCGGATGGCGGGCGACAGCGTTCGGAATTGCGTCATCACCTGGCCGCTCTGAAGGGCCGTCGCGAGCGCCTGGGGCGAGGTGTTGATGGCGCGGAAGCCGTCGAGATAGGGGCGCGGCTTGTCGAAGTAGTCGTCGAAGCGCTTCGCCGTCCAATGGGCGCCCGCTACACGCTCCACGAACTGGAACGGCCCGCTACCCATGACCTCGGTCGCGGGGTAGTTGGGATTCTGCGACAGACGACTGGCGCTGTAGAGGCAGTTGAACGGGCTGGCGAGCGTATGCAGGAACGCCGGAGAGGGGGAGCTGAGCTTGAACACCACCGTCGAGGCGTCCGGCGTTTCGATCTCGGAAATGCGCTGGAAAATCGACTTGCGGATCGAGATGATGCCCTGGGTCGGATTGCGGATGCGATCGAAGCTCGCCTTGACGTCGGCCGACGTGAGCGGCGCGCCGTCGTGGAATTTGACGCCGGGATTCAGCTTGAAGGTATAGCTCAAGTGGTCCGGCGCGGCGGTCCAGGACGTGGCGACGTCGGGAATGACTTTCGAAGGATCGTTGGGGTCGATCTTGATCAGCAGGGAGTAGTGCGGCGACACGTAATGCATGGTGGCGAAGCTCGATGCGGCGTGGCAATCGAGCGTCGGCGGATCACCCAGCACGGCAAAGACCAGCGTGCCGCCATGGCGGGGCTGTTGCGCCTCGAGCGAGCTGCCACCGCCGAGGAATGTCGCGACGAAGATTGCAGCGGTGGCCAGCCATTTGGCGGGTGTTTGATGTCGGGCCATGCGTTCCTCATGTGGTGGGGGACGACGGAGACTGGACACTGGTCGCGGATCGCGCAAGGCCTGCGGGGCCGGTAGGCCTTGTCATGGCGACGAATTGGGCCTCAGTCTCGGCGGCGGCGGCGGCGGCGTCACAAGGAGGATCGATGCAGAGCGAACTGAACCGGGCGCTGGGGGATACGCTCTATCGGGCGGCGGTGGTCCCGGTGCTGACCCTCGAGACGGTCGAAGATGGTGTCGAAATAGCTCGTGCGCTGGCGCGTGGCGGGCTGGATCTGATCGAGGTGACGCTGCGCACGCCGGCCGCACTCGAGGCGATCCGGCAGATCCGCTTGCAGGTGCCGCAAGTACGCGTCGGAGCCGGCACGGTGCTCGATCCCGAGCAGGCGCAGCAGGCGATGGCCGCCGGGGCACGATTCATCGTCTCGCCGGGCATGACGCCGCGGTTGATCGAGGCGGCACAAGTGTGGCCGGTGCCGTTCCTGCCGGGGGCGGTGACGGCAAGCGAGGCGATGGCGCTGTCCGACCTCGGCTATGCGTGCCTCAAGTTTTTCCCGGCCGAGGCGGCTGGTGGGGCCGCCGCGCTGAAGGCATTTTCCGCGCCGCTGGCCGGCATCACCTTCTGCCCGACTGGTGGCGTCGATCTCGACAATGCGCGCGACTACCTGGCGCTGCCGAACGTGGTGGCCGTCGGCGGGTCGTGGGTGGTTCCGCGAAAGCTTGTCGTCGACCAACAGTGGCCGGCGATCACGGCGCTCGCCGAGCAGGCCGCCGGGTTGCGGCGGCGTCATTGAGGAAGGCGCGGCAAGGCCTCCAGTGGCCGTTGGCCCAGATCACATCATTCGGTCGCCCGGGGGAACCAGAAAGCGGGGCGTCTCGCCGACGAGCGTGCGACGCAGGTTCTCGGCGGCGCGGGTGAGCGCCACGTCTCGCCAACCGGCGGCGGACGCAGAGTTGTGCGGCGAGGCGATCACGTTGGGCAGGCTCGTGAACGGATGGCCCATCACGAAGCGGCCGTGACGAACCGGCTCGATCCACCAGGCGTCGATGCAGGCGGTGAAGGTGGGGTTGGCCTTGAGATGCGCGTAAAGTGCCGCTTCGTCGACGATCTCTCCGCGCGCGAGGTTGACCAGCACGGCCTCGGGCTTCATCAGGCCAAGCTCTCGGGCACCGATCAGTCCCTCGGTGGCGGGGGAAAGCGGCAGGCTGAGGATCAGTACGTCTGACTGGGCCAGCAGCTTGTCGAGGTCGGCGCCCGTGCCTATCCAGTCGATGGGCTCCTCCGTGGCGCCGCGGCGGTTGATGGCGTGCACCTTGGCGCCTACGGCCCGCATCAGCCGGGCAGTCGCGACGCCGATGCCGCCAAAGCCGAGGATGCCGACCGTGGCGCCCGCCAGCATGCGATTCAGGCGGAATTGGTCGAAATTTCCTGCCGAAAGCTTGGCGTGCTCCACAAAAAGGCGTTTCAGGGCGGCGAGCGTCATAGCGAGCGCGTGCTCGGCCATCGGCTCGGCGTAGGCGCCGCCGTTGTTGGCGATGGGCACCTCGGTGGGCAGATCGCCGAGTGGGATGTAGTCGACTCCAGCCGTGACGAACTGGATCAGCCGAGCCTTGCGGATCAGGGAGGCCTCGCCGGGCTGCAGCTCCTTGGCCGTATTCCGGGCCAGGATGACGGCCGCCGAGGCAAGAGCAGGGGCTCGATCAGCCTGCGACAAATCAGCAAGGTAGACGATCTCGGCTGCCGCGCCGATGACGCGCTCGATGACGGCACGGCTCCGCGCCTCCGCTTCAAGCGTGACGAGAAGCTTGGGTCTATTGGGAAAGTCGGTCATCGTCAGGGCTCCTCGGGCGGCTCAGCGGGCGCAGTTAACAGCCTTTTGACCTCACGGGGAGCCTTAGGACTGCCTCCAGGACGCTCCGATGCGGCAACCCGCCCTGTGGACACGAGGTTGAAGCTTCCCCGGCTGCATGCTAACTCGGCGCGCGATCCAGGTGGAGTGGCCCCGCGGTGAACCCGCGAGGTTCGGCTTGGTTCGTCTCCTCCCTATACTTGGGTACCCGCATAGGGTTTCCAGCCTGGCATCGGCTTAATCCCGGCCGATTGCTGACAAGGCGGCCCCAGACAATTCGGCGAGAGCGAGAACGACGTGGCGACAGACGAACCCATTATGGCAACCGTGGCCGGCCGCTATGCGTCCGCGCTGTTCGAACTCGCCAAAGACGAGCGTCAGCTCGAGGCCGTGGAAAAAGACATGGTCGCCCTCGACGGGATGCTGCAGGGCAGCACCGACTTGGTGCGTATGGTGCGCAGCCCCGTGATCTCGGCCGAGGACCAGGGCAAGGCTATAGGCGCCCTCGCCACCAGCGCCGGTTTTTCGGCCCTCAGTACCAATTTCCTGCAGCTTCTCGCCAAGAGCCGGCGCCTCTTCGCGCTGGGTGACATGGTCAAGCTGTTCCGCCAGATCGCCGCCCGTCATCGCGGCGAGGTGACAGCCGACGTCGTCTCTGCGCATGTTCTCGACGAAGCCCAGCGGGCCGCCCTCGAGGACGCGCTGAAGGGCACGGTCGGTGGCCGGCACGTTCGTATCGAAACCCGGGTCGATCCGGCGATCCTTGGTGGTCTCGTCGTCAAGATGGGAAGCCGCATGATCGACAGTTCGCTCCGCACAAAGCTCAATTCGCTCAAGACGCGCATGAAAGAGGTTCGCTGATGGACATCAAGGCCTCCGAGATCTCATCGATCCTCAAGGAGCAGATCAAGAACTTCGGCAAGGAGGCCGAGGTTTCCGAGATCGGACAAGTTCTCTCGGTGGGCGACGGTATCGCCCGCGTTTATGGTCTGGACAACGTCCAAGCCGGTGAGATGGTCGAATTCCCGGGCGGTTTGCGCGGCATGGCGCTGAACCTCGAGGCCGACAACGTCGGCGTCGTGCTGTTCGGCGACGACCGCGGCATCAAAGAAGGCGACACGGTCAAGCGCACCGGCGCCATCGTGGACGTCCCCGTCGGCAAGGGGCTGCTTGGCCGCGTCGTCGACGCGCTGGGTAATCCCATCGACGGCAAGGGTCCGATCCGGTCCGACCAGCGCTCTCGCGTCGACGTCAAGGCGCCGGGCATCATTCCGCGAAAGTCGGTGCACGAGCCGATGGCGACTGGGCTCAAGGCCATCGACGCGCTGATTCCGATCGGACGCGGCCAGCGCGAACTCATCATCGGCGACCGCCAGACCGGTAAGACGGCCGTCGCGCTCGATACGATCCTCAACCAGAAGGCGCTCAACGTGGCGGGCGCCCCCGAGGATCAGAAGCTCTATTGCGTCTACGTCGCCGTCGGCCAGAAGCGGTCGACCGTGGCGCAGTTCGTGAAGTCGCTCGAGGAGAACGGCGCGCTCGAGTATTCGATCGTCGTTGCCGCGACCGCCTCGGACCCGGCACCCATGCAGTTCCTGGCACCGTTCTCCGGCTGCGCCATGGGCGAGTTCTTCCGCGACAACGGCATGCACGCGGTCATCATCTACGACGATCTGTCGAAGCAGGCCGTCGCCTACCGCCAGATGTCACTGCTGCTACGCCGTCCGCCGGGTCGCGAGGCCTATCCGGGCGACGTGTTCTATCTCCACTCGCGCCTGCTCGAGCGCGCCGCCAAGATGGGCGACGCTGCCGGCAAGGGCTCGCTCACGGCGCTACCGGTGATCGAGACCCAGGCCAACGACGTGTCGGCCTACATTCCGACGAACGTGATCTCGATTACCGATGGACAGATTTTCCTCGAGACGGACCTGTTCTACCAGGGCATCCGTCCGGCGGTGAACGTCGGTCTCTCGGTGTCGCGGGTGGGCTCCTCGGCCCAGACCAAGGCGATGAAGAAAGTCGCCGGCAAGATCAAGGGCGAACTGGCCCAGTACCGCGAGATGGCCGCGTTCGCGCAATTCGGCTCGGACCTCGATGCCGCGACGCAGCGCCTGCTCAACCGTGGCTCGCGCCTGACTGAACTCCTCAAGCAGGCCCAATTCTCGCCACTGAAAATGGAGGAGCAGGTCTGCGTCATCTGGGCCGGCACGAACGGTTACCTCGACCGGATGGCGCTCGGCAAAGTTCGGGATTTCGAGACGGCGCTGCTCGACAACCTGCGCGGTCCGAGTGCGGCGATCCTCGACGATATCCGCTCGTCGAAGGACCTCTCCGATGCGACAGCGGCCAAGCTGAAGGGCGTGGTCGAGACAGTGCAGAAGCAATTCCTGTAAGCGAGGTGGCGCAGGTCGGATCGCGCACTCAGTGGGACCCGACGTGTGCCTGAAACCGACCCTCGTCGGGTCTTGCTCGGCTCCGCCACTCTCGACCCAACTCACGGATTGAAGCCATGCCGTCACTCAAAGACATGCGCAACCGAATCGCCTCGGTCAAGGCGACTCGGAAAATCACGAAAGCCATGCAGATGGTGGCGGCGGCAAAGTTGCGCCGCGCGCAGGATGCAGCGACGGCGGCACGGCCCTATGCCGAGCGCATGGACCGGGTTCTCGGCAATCTTGCACGCAGAGCCAATCCGGAGGGCGCCTCGCCGCTGCTCGTCGGAACTGGCAAGGACGATGTGCACCTGCTGGTCGTCATGACGGCCGAGCGCGGCCTTTGCGGCGGCTTCAACTCGAACATCGCGCGCCTGGCACGCAACGACGCGATGCGCCTTTTGCGGCAGGGCAAGACGGTGAAGATCCTGTGCGTCGGGCGCAAGGGCGGAGACAATCTGCGGCGCGACCTCGCGAGGAACATCACGGAGCGCCTCGATCTGCGTGGCGTCAAGCAGATCGGCTTCTCGAACGCAGAAGAGATCGGCAACCGGATTCTCGCCCTATTCGAGGCCGGCGAGTTCGATGTGGCGACGCTGTACTTCTCCGAGTTCAAGAACGTCATCACGCAGAAGCCGACGGCTTTGCAGCTCATCCCGACGCGCATTCCCGAGGTCGAGGCTGGGGCAGCCACGGCCGGAGACGCGTCCGTGGTCGAGTACGAGCCGAGCGAAGACGAGATCCTCGCCTACCTTCTGAAGCGCAACATCTCGACGCAAATCTTCCGAGGGCTTCTTGAGAACGCCGCGTCCGAGCAAGGCGCGCGAATGACCGCCATGGATAACGCTACGCGCAACGCTGGCGACATGATCAACAAGCTGACAGTGAAGTACAACCGTCTGCGCCAGGCCAACATCACCAAAGAGCTCATCGAGATCATCTCGGGCGCCGAGGCGCTTTAAGGCGGGATTGTTCTTTGACGCGGGAGGCAGAATGCAAACCCTGGGCCTTGATGAGTCACAACCGGCCTACGCTGCGGACGATCCGCGGAGCCTGATCGGGCAGATTCGCAGACTTGGGGAGGCTGGTCCGACATACGAGATCATGAGTGTGGACGAAGATGGTACGGTCCATGTTGAGTTCATCCACAATGACGAGAAGATGACCTACCCGCTCGTCGAGGTGCTCGAGGATCCGATCGCGGAAACTATTCCCTGAGGTCCGGCCATGTTCGCGATCAGTTTTGATCTAGATATTGCCGAAACAGCCAGGAACCACCCGCGTGGATCGCGGCAAGCCTACAAGGATATCGAAAAGATACTGGGGAGGTTCGGGTTCACGCGCGTTCAGTGGAGCGTCTATGTGGCAGATCACGAAGACCTTGGTCGACTGTATCGGGCCTTGGACGCTTTGCGGACAAACGAATGGCTCAGGCGGAGCTTGACTGATCTCCGGGCCTTCCGGATGGAGCAGGGAGCGGACCTGACGAGCTTGGTGAAGGGCGAATAAGCACCGGGTTGCGCGGTGCTCGGGGACGAGTGGCACTGGGTGAACGGGAGTCTTCGTTCCTCACGGCGCCGCGGCGGCGGACGCGCAAGAATTCCAGCCACCCGGCTGGCGAGACGAACAACGGAACGCGGCCCACACGGGCGCAACATGTGGGCAAGGAGACGGTGATGGCATCGAACAAGGTCGGCAAAATTCGTCAGGTGATGGGCGCGGTCGTCGACGTCCAGTTCGACGGGCATCTGCCGGACATCCTGAACGCGCTCGAGACGATGAATCAGGGCAACCGTCTGGTTCTCGAGGTCGCCCAGCACCTGGGTGAGAGCACCGTGCGCACGATCGCCATGGACAGCTCCGAGGGTCTGACGCGGGGCCAGGACGTGACGGACACCGGCCAACCGATCTCCGTGCCCGTCGGTGACGAGACGCTCGGCCGGATCATGAACGTCATCGGCGAGCCGGTGGACGAGGCAGGTCCGATCCGCTCAGCGACGCGGCGCGCCATCCATCAGCCGGCGCCGACGTTCGCCGAGCAGTCGACGGAAGCGCAGATTCTGGTGACGGGTATCAAGGTCGTCGACCTGCTTGCGCCCTATGCCAAAGGCGGCAAGATCGGCCTCTTCGGCGGTGCCGGCGTCGGCAAGACGGTGCTGATCATGGAGCTGATCAACAACGTCGCCAAGACGCATGGTGGCTACTCGGTGTTCGCCGGCGTCGGCGAGCGCACGCGCGAGGGCAATGACCTCTATCACGAGATGATCGAAGGCGGCGTCAACAAGAAGCCGGTCGATGGCTCGGCCGCAGGCTCGAAGGCAGCGCTCGTGTATGGCCAGATGAACGAGCCGCCGGGCGCCCGCATGCGCGTCGCGCTCTCCGGTCTCACGGTCGCCGAGCATTTCCGCGAGCAGGGCCAGGACGTGCTGTTCTTCGTCGACAACATCTTCCGCTTCACGCAGGCGGGTTCTGAAGTGTCGGCGCTGCTCGGTCGCATCCCCTCGGCCGTCGGGTATCAGCCGACGCTTGCGACCGACATGGGCGCGCTCCAGGAGCGCATCACCTCGACGCAGAAGGGTTCGATCACCTCGGTGCAGGCGATCTACGTGCCGGCCGACGACTTGACCGACCCGGCGCCGGCCACGTCCTTCGCCCACTTGGACGCAACGACCGTGCTTTCCCGCTCGATCGCCGAGAAGGGCATCTACCCGGCCGTCGATCCGCTCGACTCGACCTCGCGCATGCTCGACCCGCGCGTCGTCGGCGACGAGCATTATGCGGTCGCCCGGCAGGTGCAGTCGATCCTGCAGAAGTACAAGTCGCTGCAGGACATCATCGCCATTCTCGGCATGGACGAGCTTTCCGAAGACGACA
>LNDR01000315.1 GCA_001464755.1 Rhizobiales bacterium Ga0077524 | reverse complement strand
GAGCCTCGGCTACATCAGCCCAACGGCCTTCGAGGCAAGGCACGAAGCTGCGGCACGGATAGAGCGAATGGCTCTCCACTGAATCCGGGGAGGTCCAGTCTGCTGACCTGCTTTGCGGAGCGGCCGCAGAGCGTCAATGAAATGCTGGCCGAGGCGGTCGCGCGCCGTCCTCTCGCCGAGGCACTGGTCTGCGGCACGTCCCGGCGCGACTACCGCACGTTCGACCTTGACGTAGCTCGGCTCGCAGCCGGCCTTGCCGACCTCGGCATTGCGGCGGGCGATCGTGTCGCCCTCTTGCTCGCCAACTCGGCTGAGTTCGTCCTGACCTTCCTTGCCGTCGTCCGCCTCGGCGCGATCGTCGTGCCGCTCAACGTGCGCGAGGGCCCGCGCGAGCTTGCCTTCGTCCTCGCCGATTGTGGGGCCAAAGCGTTGCTCTACGACGATGGGCTCGCTGTCAGCCTGCCACCGCGAGCGGACACGCCTGCTCTCGTCCATCGCCTGCCCATCGCCGCGATAGGGCAGGCGAATGTGCTCGCCCGCCTCTATGGGGAGCGCGGTCTGCCGCCCGCGATCACCTCCGAGGAGGATGTCGCGGCCATCCTCTACACCTCCGGCACGACCGGGCGGCCTAAGGGTGCGATGCTCACCCACCTCGGCATCGTGCACGCAGCCATGATCTACGAGGCCGCGATGGGCCTCGGCCCCGGCGACCGGTCCATCGTCAGCGTCCCCTTGAGCCACGTCACCGGGCTCACGGCCGGCATTGCCCTGATGCTGCGCGTCGGCGGTACGCTGATCGTCATGCCCGCCTTCAAGGCCGACGCGTTCCTCGCCCTCGCGGCGGCCGAGCGCATGACGCATACGGTCATGGTTCCAGCCATGTACAACTTGTGCCTGTTGAGCCCAGCCTTCGCGAGTGCCGATCTATCGGCATGGCGCATCGGAGGTTACGGCGGGGCGCCAATGCCGACCGCGACGATCGAACGGCTCGGTGCGCAGCTACCGGGATTGCGTCTGTTCAATGCCTACGGCTCCACCGAGACCACAGGCCCCGTCGTCCTCATGCCATCGGACGAGAGCCGGGCCCGGCTCGCCCAGGTCGGCTGCGCGGTGCCGAGCGCCCACGTGCTGGTGATGGATGACGCCGGTCGCGAACAGCCGCCGGGGGAAGCCGGCGAGATCTGGCTGCAGAGCCCAAACGTCGTGCCGGGCTACTGGCGCAATCCCGAGGCCACGGCCGACAGCTTCGTCGAGGGCTACTGGCGCTCGGGCGACATTGGCGTGTGTGACGCCGACGGGTTCGTCACGCTGCTCGACCGCGCCAAGGATCTCGTCAACCGCGGTGGTTTCAAGATCTTCTCGGTCGAGGTCGAGAACGTGCTGGCAGCCCACGCGAGCGTGCTCGAGGCTGCCGTCGTGGCGCGACCATGCCCAGTGTTGGGCGAGCGGGTGCACGCCTTCGTTGTGGCCAGCGTGGGCTTTGCGGACGCCGAGGCGCTCAGGCGTCACGCTGCAGCGCAGCTGGCCGACTACAAGGTCCCGGAGACGATCACGTTTCTCGGCGAGCCATTGCCGCGCAACGCCGGCGGCAAGGTTCTGAAGCGCGATTTGCGACGAATGCTTGCCGAGTGATGCGCGTTGCTGCGGGCGGCGCCGTTCTGCCAGCACCGCCGCTTGTCCGCCTCAGCGCTCGAGATGCGGCATCGGGTCGACCGGCTTCGAGCCCTGGCGCAGCTCGAAATGCACCTGCGGCTGGTCGACGGCGCCGGTCTTGCCGGCCTTGGCGATCTCCTGTCCGCGCTCGACGCGATCGCCCCTCCGCACCAGAAGCGTTTCGTTGTGGGCGTAGGCGGAAACCCAGTTCCCCTCGTGCCGGATGAGGACGAGATTGCCGTAGCCCTTCAGCTCGCTGCCCGCGTAGGCGACAGTGCCGCCCTCGGAGGCGACGACACTCGTGCCTTGCGGCACCAGGATGTTGATGCCGTCGTTGTGGGTGCTGTCCGGGCGTGGACCGAAGCCCGCGATGACGCGCCCCTTGGCGGGCCACCGGAACTTGCCGGGCAGCGCCGCCGACTGCGGCTTTGCCGGACGCGGGGCGGGGCTCACGTCGTTGAGCACGGGGCTCTTCGGGCTGGCCACGGCCACGCGCTCGGGCGCCTCGGGCTCGACTTGGGGCTCGCTGCCCGAGTTGATGATCCTCGGACGCGGCGGCAGGCCGGGCGACAACTCGGCTTGTGCCTCGCGCGCCACGGCGGGTGGCACCATTGCGGGCTGGGGCGTGGCCGCCTCGGCTTGGCGTGCGCCGCCGGGGGCACCGGGCACCTTCAGAACCGATCCCGCCCTCAGGCGGCCCGGATCGGTGATGCCGTTGACCGATTGCAGGTCGGCGACCTTGGCGCCATAGCGCTTGGCGATGGCGTAAAGGCTGTCCCGGGCGGTGATGGTGTGCGTGCCCGTCCAATCGGACGGGGCTTGGCTCGAGGCCACCTCGCGCGCCGCAGGCTCATTCCGAATGGGAGGGTCGACACGCCCAGCAGGTTGTTCGCGGACGGTCGGCAACGTCGGTGCCGTCGCGACCATGTCCCGTCGTCGTCCAGGCGCCTGGCGCCGTGCGGCCGGCAGCGCCAGCTTCTGGCCGGGGCGGATCATCGGGTTTTGCAGTCCGTTGGCGCTCATCAGCTCGGAGATCGAGACGCGGTGCTGCTTGGCGATGCCATAGAGGGTGTCGCCGGGGGCCACTTCGATGGTCTGGCCGCCAGCAGCGCTACCGCGTTCCGCGACCGGCAGCGGCGCTCGCTCTGGGGCGGTCCTGCCACCGCGCGGGGTCGGCTCGAGCGCGAGACGAGGCGCCGGCTCACGCGAGATCGGGTCTGGCAGTCCGGCTTGACGCACCGGCGCGACGGCCACTCCGGGCGACTCATTCGGAGCTGGACGGTAACTGTAGGGCGTCGATGACGGCGCCGTGTCGACCGGGCCACCGGCGTAACTGCGCCGCACTGGCTCTGCGGGCACGGGCGCGCGCCTTTGCGACGCGTCCGGTGCCAATCCGGCGCTGGCCATGTCGAGCCGCGCGAGATCCGCGCTACACCCGGCAAGTGCCGTCACACTGAGGAGGCTGGCTACGACAAGGCTCAGACGAGCCGATGCTGTGCGGTCCGACGCATTAACTTTTGAACTCGACATGTGCATACCTCATACCCACGGCGAGTTAACCCTCTTTGGGTTAATGAGCCCTTAATTGCTCCCCTGGCGCCCCCAATATGAAGCGACGCCCCGAGTGCGGGCACTGTCGCCGGATGGCGACGCGTGAGGCATGCCCCCGCGTGCCGATCTGCTTGCGCGCAGCCTGCCTCAGCAGAATATGGTCTAAGCTGAGATTATGGGGGGACGAGGGCTGGTTTTCGGCGTTCCTGCGGCGTTTTGATGAACGCCGGATAACAGGACTGTGCAACCGATCGCCGTGGAGAATTAAGGCGCGAGCCGTTCTGTCAGGCGCGCGTGCATGGCCCTGTCGGTGAGGTTCATCGACAGCGGCGTCACGGAGATCCAGCCGTTGTAGACCGCCCAGATATCCGTCCCGCGATCGGGGTTCGAGCGGCGCATAGCATAGCCGAGCCAATAGTAGGGGTTGCCCCACGTATCGAGGCGCTCCTCGACGCCGAGGTTCTGTTGATCGCGGCGGCCCTGGGTCGTTGCCATCACGCCCTCGATGTCGTCCGGTTTACGGTCGGGAAAGTTGATATTCATGAGGACCAGCGGCGGCCAGGGCTCGGCGAGCAGCTGGCGGATCAGCGCCGGGGCCCGCGCGATCGGCGTCTCCCAGTGCGGGTGATCGCCCGCCGCGTAGCTGTAGGCCATCGAGAGAGCAATCGACGGAATGCCGAGCTGCGTTCCTTCAAGCGCGCCAGCGATGGTGCCCGAGTAGGTCACATCCTCGGCTATGTTGGCGCCGCGGTTGATGCCCGAAAGAACGAGATCCGGCCGGCGGTTCTTCAGCACATGCCGGGCACCCATGATCACGCTGTCTGTCGGCGTGCCGCGCACGGCATAGACCCGCTCGGCGATCTGGCGCATCCGCAGCGGCTCGTTGAGTGAGAGTGAATGCCCGGCGCCGGACTGGTTCGTCTCGGGGGCCGACACCCACACCTCGCCGTCCGGACCGGCCAGCTCTTCCGCGATCTGGCGCAGCGCGTGCAGGCCCGGCGCATCGATGCCGTCGTCATTGGTCACGAGGATGCGCATGGCTCGGGCTCCTTGAAGGCTGGCGGCGGGCACTGTCCGACCCGCGATTCGTGTGGCCTTTGTCGCCCGGATGCCAGCCGGATGCTACAGCGGCATGGCAGGTGCCGTCACGCCTTGGCAATCCGGTCCCTGCCGCTCATGTAGGGGCGCAGCGGCTCCGGGATGACGATCGAGCCGTCGTCCTGCTGGTAGTTCTCCATCACGGCGATCAGCGTGCGGCCGACCGCGAGGCCCGAGCCGTTCAGCGTGTGCACGTAGCGCACATCTTTTGCCCCCTTGGGCCGGTAGCGCGCACCCATGCGCCGCGCCTGGAAATCGCCGCACACCGAGCACGACGAGATCTCGCGGTAGGCGTCCTGGCCGGGCAGCCAGACCTCGATGTCGTAGGTTTTCTGCGACGCAAAGCCCATGTCGCCGGCGCACAAGAGCATCGTGCGATAGGGGAGGCCCAGGCGCTGCAGGATCGTCTCGGCGCACTGGGTCATGCGCTCGTGCTCCTCGAGCGACTTTTCGGGCGTGGTCACCGAGACCAGCTCCACCTTGATGAACTGATGCTGGCGGATCATGCCGCGCGTATCGCGGCCGGCTGAGCCTGCCTCCGACCGAAAGCAGGGCGTGCCTGCCGTGAAGCGCTGGGGCAGCGTGTCCTCGTCGAGGATCGACTCGCGGACAAGGTTGGTGAGGGACACCTCGGCGGTGGGGATGAGCCAGAAACGGTTCTTGCTACGCAACAACTCAATTGCGTTTTCGACGCGCGGCTCGATCTGATCGTAGGTCGCCTGCTGGCTAAACTTCACCAGTTTGACGAAATCGGCCTCGGTGGCCTCGAGGTCTGCGATGTCGTTGCCCGGATTGTGAACATGTCGCGCAAATGCATTGATTATGCGTGTTAGATCACGAGAATTCTCTGTCTGAAACAAATCCTCCGCGAACTTCGGCAAATTCGCCGTCCCATACGCCGCATGGTCCCGCACCAGCAGGGGCGGGTTGACCTCGGTATAGCCGAACTCCTCCGTGTGCACGTCGAGCATGAACTGAGTCAGCGCCCGCTCCATGCGCGCGAGCGCGCCCTTGAGATAGACGAAGCGCGCGCCCGACACCTTGGCCGCTGTCTCGAAGTCCATCAGGCCCAACGCCTCGCCGAGCTCGAAATGCTGCTTCGGCTTGAAGTTCAGCATCGCCGGGTCGCCCCAGCGGCGCACCTCGACATTGCCCGTTTCGTCACGGCCTTCGGGCACCTCGGGGAGCGGACTGTTCGGGATCACCGCGAGCATCTTTTCAACGTCCGCCGTCAGGTCGCGCTCGCGCGCCTCACCCGTCGCCAGCAGCTCCTTCAGGCTCGCGACCTCGGCCATCAGCGTCTCGGCCTTGGCATCGTCCTTGGCCTTCTTGGCCGCGCCGATCTCCTTCGAAGCCGCGTTACGCCGGGCCTGGGCGTCCTGCAGCTTGGTGACGTGCGCGCGCCGCTCCTCGTCGAGCTTCAGGATGGCGGCCGACGAGAACTGGCCCTCAGCCTCACCAAAGATGCCACGGCGCTTCAGGCCTTCGTCGAAGGCTTGCCGGTTATCGCGGATGGCCTTGATGTCGAACACAGGCGTGCCCTTCTGCTCGTCGTCCGCAAGGGAGACTGAAACCAACGCGCGCCAAGCCGGACGATCCGTCTACGCGTCTGGGTCCCGCTTGGCGGGGACGAAGGGTGGTCTAGTACGAGGAAACAGCCTCGTCCAGGGGCCTAACACGCAACTCTGTCACTCGGAAATGTCGGCCGTCGGCGGATTGTTCTTGGCCATACGATCAACGATCCAGATCGAGGCTTCGTAAAGCAGAATGGTCGGGCCCATCATCGCCAGCATCGAGAAGGGATCCGGCGGAGAAAGCACGGCGGCGGCACCCGTGATTCCCACGATGGCATAGCGCCGGAAGCTGCGCAGCGAATCGCCGGTAACCACGCCCGCGCGGGCCAGCAACGTGATGATGACGGGCAACTGGAAGCAGATTCCGAAGCCGAAGATCAGCGTCATGATGAGCGACAGGTACTCGGACACCTTCGGCAGCAGCTCGATAGCGGCCTTGCCGTCGCCGGCTGCCTGCGGCGTGATGTCGAGCGAGAACGAAATCAGCATCGGCATCACGACGAAGTAGACGACAAGCGAGCCCAGAAAGAACAGGATAGGCGTCGCGATCAGGTAGGGCACGAACGCATGCTTCTCGTTCTTGTAGAGCCCCGGTGCTACGAATTTGTAGACCTGATTGGCGACGATCGGGAACGACAGGAATGCGGCGCCGAACATGGCCAGCCGAATGTTCGTATAGAGCTGCTCGAGGAAGTGCGTGGCGATCAGCTTTGCCTTCTCCTCGCCGACCACGCGCACGTAGGGCCACACCAGCACATTGTAGATCGGCTTGGCGAAGAAGAAGCAGGCGACGAACATACCGAAGAACGCGAACAGCGACGTGATCAGCCGCTGGCGAAGTTCCGTCAGGTGCTCGATCAGCGGCATCCGCGATTGATCGATGTCGTCCTGGCCGTCGCGTGAGGGCTCGGGCGGGCTCGAGGCAGAGGGAGAGACCGGGGAGATGTCCTGCATGGTCTCAGGCTCCGGTCCGCTCGGCACCGGCCTCGGCAATCACCCTCGGCTGGGCGGCGGGAGGCGCCACGGGCTGCGGCGTGCTTTCCAATGTTTCCAGTGGGGAGAGTCCACTCGGCACGGCCTCCGTCGCGGAGGAGCCGAGCAGCGCCGGCTGCTGGGCGGCGGCCTTTTCCACATCGGCGAGTGAGTCGTTGACCTCGCGCGTCACGTCGCCGAGTTGCGTTTCGACCGACCGGGTTGCGTCGTGAAGGGTCGCCTGGGTATCGCGCCCGAGGTCCTCGACCTCCTTCTTGAGATCGGCAAGCTCCGTCTCGCGCATCGCGTCATCGAACTGGGCGCGGAACTCGTTGGCCTGACGCCGGATCATGCCCATGTAGCGGCCCAGCGTCCGCAGCAACGCCGGCAGGTCCTTCGGACCGACGACGATCAGAGCGACGACAGCAAGAATCAGCAGCTTTGACGACGTGAGGTCGAACATCGTGTCCGGTTTCTGCCGCCCGGGGCAATTGCGCAGGGCTCGTTAACCGTCCGCCCGGGCCAGCCCCCGATCGGGTGCAGGCGCAACGGCGGTCGGGGATCGGCGTGCCGGGTCAGCCGACCTTGCTGCCGGTTCCAGTCGCGTGCGTATCCTGGGTCTTCTGGGCCTCGATCGTGCGAGGTTGCTCGGCCGGCTTGTTGGCCTCCTCGGCGTCGTCTTGCAGGCCCTTCTTGAAGCTCTTGATACCCTTGGCGAAATCGCCCATGACGGCAGAAATCTTACCGCCGCCACCAAAGAACAGAAGCGCTACGGCAAGAAAGATCAGCCAGTGCCAGACGCTCAAGCTGCCCATGTCCTCGGGTACTCCATCTCAGGCGTTGCCACGCCCAATTGCGATCTGACGATATTATCGCAGACCCAAACCTGTGCCGCAAGTTAAGCTGCGGTAATAGTTTCGTCTGATCGCCAATCGTGAGCCCCTGCGATCCCGAGCCTCAGCCCGAGACGCCCGGCTCGCCTTCAGCCTCGTCGGCTGGGAACACGAGCACCCGGGCAGGGTCGATCCGGATCCCGACCTCGGTCTGCCTCCCCGGCAGTTCGCTCTCGCGCACGCGTGCCCTGAGCTGGCCCTCGAAGCCCTGCACCGCCAGATCGACCAGCACGGCATCGCCGAGCGGCTTCACCCGGACGATGCGCGCCGCAAGCCCGGCGCCGACCTCGGTCAGCTCGATCGCCCGCTGGCGCAGGCAAAGCACCGCCCGCTCGCCCTCGGCGATCTCGGGCACCGAGAACGTGCCGACCGGCGTGCGCAGCGCACCACCCTCCACCGTCCAGGGTATCTCGTTGATCTCGGAGAAAAGTCGCGCGACAAAAAGGTCGTTCGGATTGCGATGCAGATCTCGTGCGCGGCCAACTTGCACCAGGCGTCCCCGCCGCATCACGGCGATCCGGTCGGCGAGACGCATGGCCTCCTCGGGGTGGTGCGTGACGATGATGGAGGTCGCGCGGGTCTCGCGCAGGATCGCAATCGTCTCCTCCTGCAGGCGCTCGCGCAGGTGCACGTCGAGGCCCGAGAACGGCTCGTCCATCAGCATCACGGCGGGTCGCGGCACGATCGCGCGGGCCAACGCCACGCGTTGCTGCTCGCCGCCCGAAAGCATGTGCGGATACTTGTCCGCGTGCCGAATCATGCCGACGCGCGTCAGCACCGCGCGAGCCTCCTTCGCCGCCTCCTCGCGTGACAGGGCCTTCAAGCCGAAGGCCACATTGTCGAGGATGGTCAGATGCGGAAAGAGGGCGAAATCCTGGAACATCAGCCCGACGTGGCGCTTCTCGGGCGGCACGAACCGGCTCGGCCCTGCCACTTCGCGCCCGCTGATCAGCACACGGCCTGCCGATGGCTTCTCGATCCCGGAGGCGATTCGGAGCAACGTCGTCTTGCCGCATCCTGACGGTCCGAGCAGGCACACCACCTCCCCCGGCTCGATGGCGAGCGAGACGCCGGCAAGCGCCGTCACGCCCCCGTAGCGCCGCTCCACATGATCGAACGTCAGGCTGGCAGCGAAGGTAGCGCCGGCGCGGCCCGGAACCGGGGCTGGCTGGTCGGCGGCCTCGCTTGCCGGCGTCCTTCGTGGACCCAGGAGATCGGACAGCTTCAAGGGTTGCTCCGCGTCGTCGGCTCGCCGGCCGGCTTCGGTGGCGGGACATTATGTGAGGCGCCTCGCCAGGGCAATGCGGTGGCGGGACCGGCTCGGCCGAGGTTGCTGGCGGCGCCCGCTTGATCCTACTGTCAGGCGAGCCTCGAGTCCGGGGTGCATTTCCGAGAAGGAGCCAAGCATGTCCGTTTCCCCCGACATCGTCGCCGAGTTGGCGCCGACCGGTGTCCTGCGCGCCGGCATCAACATGTCGAATTTCCTGCTGGTGACCAGCAAGACGGCCTCGGGCGACCCCGTCGGCGTTTCGCCGGACATGGCGGCCGAGGTCGCCCGCCGTCTCGGCGTGCCGCTGAAGCTGGTCCCCTACAAGTCGCCGGGCGAGCTCGGCGACGACGCAGAGAAGAATATCTGGGACATCGGCAACATCGGCGCCGAGCCGCAGCGCGCCAAGACCATCGCCTTCACGGCCGCCTACTGCGAGATCGAATCGACCTACCTCGTGCCCGCCGGTTCGCCCATCCAGTCGATCGCCGACGTCGACAAGCCCGGCATCCGCATCTCCGTGACGGGCCGCTCGGCCTACGGGCTTTGGCTCGAGAACAACATCAAGCAGGCCACCCTGGTGCGCACCGACACGCTCGATGCGTCGCTCGAGAAGTTCGTTGCCGAGAAGCTCGAGGTGCTGGCGGGCCTGCGCCCGCGCCTGATCGACGACGTCAAGAAGCTGCCGGGTGCGCGTATCCTCGACGGCCAGTTCTCCGCCGTGCAGCAGGCCATCGGCACGCCGAAAAAGAACGTGAAGGCCGCCCCCTGGCTCGCCGCGTTCGTCGAGGAGGCCAAGCGGACCGGCTTCGTCAAGGGCCTGATCGAGAAGCACAAGGCGAACGGCCTCTCCGTGGCTCCGCTGGCCTGATGCCCAAGGCCGCCGTCCGGCTGAACGGGTCGGACGGCGGTGCGCTGCTCGATCATTGCTCGTCTCCCACCGGTTCAGGGTCGATCGTGGCGCTTGTGCGGCGGCTTCTCAGCGCTCCGGGAAGGCAGTTTTCCCCATGCGACCTTGGGTAGCGCTGGACACGCCCTTCTCGCGCCTGCGTTCTGTCCGAAGACAAACGTCAGAGACGATCAGGTCGCTCCGCGCCGAGGGATCACCGGATGCTGCGCAAGCTCGTGTTGGTTTCAGTTCTGCTTGCGCTCGCGGCCGGCGCCTACGCGACGGCGCCGTTGCTCGCGGCCTGGCAGATCCGCGAGGCTGTCGTGGCCGGCGATACGGCACGTCTTCGCGATAAAGTCGACTGGCCGGCCGTCCGCCAGTCGCTCAAATCCTCGATCGGTGAGACCCGCCAAGCGCTCGCCGAGCTGACCGACGCTGCCGGGTTGCCGCGCCCTGGTGTCTGGCAGCGCCTCAAGGCCGCCGCGTTGCCCTATGTGGCCGATCCACTCATCGATCGCTATGTCACGGCGGAGGGGGTTCCAAAGCTTTACACTTGGCGCCAGACCTGGAGGCACCGGCTCGCGACCGTGCGGCAGGCAGCCCGCGGCTCAGCCGGCCTCGTCGTGGCATCCATTACGCCAGCGCCTCAGAGCACGCTCGAGAGATGGCTCCAGGACACACCGGTTACGCGGGTCCTTGCCGCCGGCCGTCGCGTCGAGCGCTGGGCGTTCGTCTCGCCGTTCCGCCTCGAGATCGAGTTGGCCGATCGCGTCGTCCCGGGCCGGAGCTGGCATGCGGAAATGCAGATGCAAGGATTTAGTTGGCGGCTGACCGGCATGAAGGTCGTCAACGCACCCGGCGTCGATCCGTCCGCACGCCGCTTGCGCGCCGCTGCAACGCGCGGCTGAGGACGGCCCGCTCGGCGGTCTTTAGCTAAAAGTCGACGGTTTTCCGGGACGTGATCTTAAAATCTCTTCGGCATTGTCGCCACCTGAAGGTCCCGAATGAGTTGCGTCGGGCGAGGGAGGGTGTGGAATGGCAAATTTAAACGGCACCGAGGCGAGAGAACGCATCAACGGGACCACCGAGAACGACGTCATTCATATGTACGGTGGCAACGACACGGTCTACGCCAGCACGGGCAACGACCTTGTCTACGGCGGTGACGGCTGGGACGTGCTCGTCGGCGAGTACGGGCACGACACACTCTACGGCGGCGAAGGTAACGACACATTCTACGGTGGCGGCCTCGATGACCTCATCTACGGTGAGGCGGGCAACGATGGCATGATGGGCGACAGCGGCAACGATACGCTGGTCGGCGGCATGGGCAACGACACGGCGTTCGGGAGCATCGGCAACGATACATTCGTCCATGCTATCGGTGAGGGCACCGATACGATGCACGGACAGGCCGGAAACGATACCCTCGAGCTGCGCCTCACGACCGCGCAATTGACGCCGGGAGTTCGCGCCGATCTGCAGGCCTTGAAAGACTTCATGACCGCCGAGTTGTCGGCGGCCGGTAACACAACCGCACTGTATGCCCAGGCAAGCGGCACTGTGTTGACGCTGAATTCAGTCGGGCTCGTGATGAACACGATCGAGAACGTCCGCGTCATCCTCGACGGCAATGTGGTTCCACTCGACAGCCTGCTCAACCAGGCGCCTGAGGTTGCCGCCGTCGTCGAGGCGACCATCGCCGAAGATGCGGCCTACAACGGCGTCGTCGAGGCGACTGACGTCGATGGCGATGTGCTCACCTTCTCTGTCGTCGGGGCGCCCGGAAACGGCGCCGTGACGCTCGACGAGAGCACCGGTGCCTACACCTATACGCCGGCCGCGAACTGGTCTGGCGTCGACAGCTTCCAAGTCGCCGTCACCGACAGCTTCGGTCACGTCGTCGAGCAGGTGGTCCAGCTCAACGTCGAGGCCGTCGCCGACGCGCCGGGGCTGACTGTCATCTCGCCCGTCGTGGCCACGCCGTCCCAGGACGTGATCGGCAACGGTTCCGACAACCACCTGCAAGGCGGCGCCGGCTCCGACCTGATCGACGGTGGCGACGGCAACGATCTGCTCGTGGGCAACGGCGTCTCCCGTGTCGACGTGCCGCTCGACGTCGCGGCCGCGCTCGGTGACCTGGATGGCTCGGAGACGCTCGCTATCACGCTGTCGGATTTGCCCGCTGGCGCAACACTTTCGGCCGGAATCGACAACGGTGACGGCTCGTGGACGTTGACGTCCGGCATGCTGGCAGGCTTGGTTCTCACTGCTGACGTGAATGCCGGCTTCTCATTGACGGTTTCCGCCGTCTCGACCGAGGCCAACGGCTCGACGGCGACCGTAACCAGCTCGATCGACGTTGTTCTCGCCGACGACTCCAACACCATTGTCGGCGGCGGCGGCAACGACCAGATCGTCGGCGGCAGTGGCAACGACGTGATCAGCGGCGGCGGCAAGTCCATCGCTCCGAAGACCACGACGGAGCCCGAGGTGCTGCGTGCTTTCGCAGCCGATGAGGCAGGCAAGCCCGCCAAGGTCGCCAAGGCACCGAAGGCCGATGACGATGTCGTCCATGCCGGCGACGGCGACGACATCATCTACGGCAATGCCGGCAACGACGAGTTGCACGGCGAGGCGGGTAACGACTGGATCTCCGGCGGCAAGGGCAACGATGCGCTTTACGGCGGCGATGGCGACGACGATTTGAACGGCAACAGCGGCGACGACGTCATCTACGGCGGCGCCGGCAACGACATCGTCAACGGCTCGTCGGGCAACGACGTCATCGTCGCCGGCGAAGGCGACGACGTCTACAAGGGTGGCTCTGGCTTCGACACGTTGGATTTCTCGGAGGCCACAGGCTCGATGACGATCGATGTCTCAAAGAAGAGCGTCGTCGGCATGGGCGCGGACACGTTCTCCGGCTTCGAGAGCTACGTCGGTTCCTACTTCGCCGATACCATCAAGGGGTCGAGCCGAGGTGACGTTCTCGACGGTGGTGCTGGTGACGACGTGCTTCGCGGCATGGCTGGCGCCGACACGCTGACGGGTGGTCAGGGTAACGACACCTTCCAGTGGTTCGCCAAGGACATTGTTTCTGGCGGCAAACATCTCGGTGTCGACGTCGTCACCGACTTCACCGAGGGCGACGTTCTCGACCTCCACGACATGCTGAAGAAGTTCAAGGGGAACGCCGAGGATCACGTTCGCCTGACGGAAGGCGCGAACGGCTCCACAGTGTCTGTCGATATCGGCGGCACCTTCCACGATGTGGCTCTGCTCGAAGGCGTGTATGGCACGAGTGCGGCCGACCTTCTTGCCTCCGGGGCCATCCTCGCCTGATCGGTAGGGGGGCGGCGTGCTTCGCGCAAACCGCCCCTCGCTTGCTCGACTTGTCTCGCAATCGCCGATGCGGCGGCGTCAGTCGCGCGATGTGCGGCCTGCCGTGGTTTCGCCACCGACGAGCCCGCTCTCGATCACTCTCGCGAGCTCGGTTGCACCTGCCATGTCGGCGATACGCTCGGGCACGACCCACATTGTGTAGTCAGGTCCGTGGAATGCCGTGCAGGCCAGCCGGCCCTGATCGATGCGGCAGTCGGATGTCTCTGTGAGCACGAGCGGTTGACGTCGGTCATGACGTAGGAAGCGCATGTCGATCGGCTGCAACACGGCTGGATAGCCGACCAGATCAACGCTGCGAAACACACAGCCGAGCGAATCGCGGCAGGCTCCCGCCCGCTCCCCGAGCGTCTGGCCCGGTCCGAACGCCCGCCGCCTTGGCAGAAACGCGGCTGGCGCGTCCGCGCCCGCGCCGACGTAGCATCCGTGCTCGCCGCAAAGGAGGGGATCGGCCGTCTTGTTGTGGCGGCGGATGCCGCGGTTGCCGGGTTCCATCGTCATGAGCACGGTGACGCGCGTTTCGCTGCGTTGACGGGCTGACGAGTCACGCTCGTCGGCGGGGCTGCCTCGCTCGGGCAACGACAGTGCCGGCGGACGGTCGGAGCTGCTGGATTCGACCTGACCGCGCACCTCCTGGAGATCACCCGTCATCCCGCGCACCGCCGCGCCCGGTATCGTGCCCTCCGTCGGCGATGGGGGCGATCGGTCGCGGGCCTCGCGCGCTGCACGGGCCTTGCGCAGGACGGCGTCGATTCGCTCCGCCTCAGCCTCCCGTTCGGCTTCCATTTGCGCCAGCTCGGCCTCCGCGGCCTTGCGCTCACCTTCGGCGGCGCGCTCTGCGTCCTCGGCTCGCTTGCGCTCCTCCGCGATCCGCTGCTCGTCGTCTCGGCGTTCCGCGGCTTCCCGCGCGGCGGGCTGCGTTGCGGGCATTACCTCGCCAATCCCACTTGGCGTCTCGCGACGAGCCTCGGCCTCGGCGCGCGCACGCTCGAGCATCTCGATTTCCTCGAGCATGCGCTGCTCGTCGGCGGCAGCCGGTGGCTTGGCCGGCACGACGTCGTGAGATTTTCCAACTGGCTTCGATCGATGGGAGTCTTCTGCGAATCGCTCCGCGAGCCATCGGCCGATTGCGTCGCTGCTCTCGCCTACTGCCGACCCCGATACGCCCAAGACCGTCACCATGGCTGCCGCTATGAGCAGGCATGAGCGCTGCGCCGAGAAACGCATGAGCCGGCTTCCTCCCTCTTGCGTCACCCGTTGGGCGAGCGCTCCATCGTTCGGTGACGAAAGTATTTCAGAAGTTGGGCAGCAAAGCGGTCCGACGCTGAACGAGCGCTGAATTGTGCCGATGTGCGGTGCCGATCAGCGACTGCGCGTGATGGCCGCGCTGCGCCTCACCCGCTCATCGTGAGCCCGCCCGACACGGAGATGACCTGCCCGGTAATGTAGGCGGCATCCTCGCTCGCGAGGAACGCCACCATGCCGGCTAGATCGTCGGGCTGGCCGAGGCGCTTCAATGGGATCGAGCGCTTGAGGCTCTCGTAGGCCTTCTCGCCCTGCTCGCCGCCGCCGAGGAATTGCGCCAGCAGCGGCGTGTCGGTCGGCCCGGGGCAGACGCAGTTGACGGTCACGTTGGAGCGCGCCAGCTCCCGGGCGATCGTCTTCGTGAAAGCAATCATGCCGCCCTTGCATGCGGAGTAGACCGCCTCCATCGACGAGCCCACCCGCCCGGCGTCCGATGCGATGTTGACGACGCGGCCCTGCCGACGGGCCTGCATACCCTTGAGCACCGCATGGTGCAGGTGGATCGGGCCTCTGAGATTGATCGCGATGATTTTGTCCCAATCCTCGGGCGTGGTCTCGAGGAAATAGGCGAACTTGTCCCAGCCGGCATTGTTCACCAGCACGTCGGTCGGCCCTTGCGCCGCCTCGAAAGCGGCGACGGCGGCCGTGACGCTCGCCAAGTCCGTGATATCACAGGCGTGCGCCGAGGCGCCTTTGCCGATCTCCTTGGCCACCGTCTCGGCAGCGTCGGCCCTCAAATCGAAGACGCCGACCTTGGCGCCTTCATCGGCCAGCCGCCGGCAGAGCGCCGACCCGATGCCGCCCGCTCCGCCCGTGACGATTGCCGCTTTTCCTTCGAGGCCACGCATCATCCAATCTCCTGCCATGGAGTGGGCCAGCGCCAACTGGTCCGCCCTTCCGTCGCAGGCAGGTTAGGGTGTCGCGAGGCTCGGGGGAAGCTGCCGCGCCTCAGCGAACCACCAGCACCGGCACGTTCGAGTGCACGACGACCTGATTGGCCTGGCTGCCGATCAGCAACCGCGACAGGCCGCGCCGTCCGTGACTCGCCATGACGATCAGGTCGCAAGCCTTGTCCTTGGCCGTGGCGATGATGCCGTCGGCGGGATATTGGTCGGCCATATGCACGGTCTCGCAGGGTACACCCGCGGCGTCGGCCTCGCGCTTCACGGTCGCCAGAATGCCGCCAGCGTTCTCCGACGCGCCTTTCTCGTACTCATCGACGGGGAATGCCATGCCCATCTCGCCCGGTACCACCGCCGTCCACGGCTCCGTGACTGTGACCACGGTCACCCTGGCTCCGACCGCTTTGGCGAGCGCGAAGCCTTGCACCACGGCCTTGTGGGCAAGCTCGGATCCGTCGGTCGCAATCAGAATGTGCTTGTACATCGAGTGGGCTCCTTCCAAGGGCCATGCGGGCATCTCGTTCGGCGCGAGTCTTGCGCGTCCCGCTGAAGGACGGTCTGATCCGGATCAAACTACCTTGCTGCGAGACCGGCCGCTATAACTCTGCTGGCTGGGCGCGCGCCTCCCGGCGCTCGCGCAGCCCCATCCAGAGCATGGTCGCCATGACCATGCCCATCAAGGGCAGGGCCGCGATGTTGATCGCCATCCAGCCGGATTTCTGCTGCAGGAACCCGGCCAATGCCGCGGCGGTCGCTGTCGTCGCATAGACGACAAAGTCGTGGCTCGCCTGCACCCGGGCGCGCTCGGAAGGCCGGTAGGTGCGCGTCAGAAGCGTCGAGCCGCCGACATAGGTGAAATTCCAGCCGAGCCCCACCAGTGCGTTGGCGATCAGGAAGTTTGCAAAGTCGATGCCGGCAATGTTCACCAACGCACAGCCGGCCTGGATAAGGGCGCCGACGGCGATGATGGTCACGACCCCGAACTTCTGGATCAGATGCCCAGTGAAGAACGACGGCAGGAACATCGCGATGATGTGCACCTGGATCACCGTTGCGCTGTCGGCGAACTGGAACCCGCAAGCGAGCATGGCGAGCGGCGTCGCCGACATCACGAGCGTCATGACGCCATAGCCGAACATCGACGAAATCAGCGCTGCGACATAGGCCGGCTGGCGCACGATCTCGGACATCGGTCGCCCGCCCTCGGCTCGCTCCGCGGCGGTGAGCTTGGGTATACGCAGGAATTGCATCAGCAGAACGCTGAGAGTGCCCGTGATGGTGACGGCGACGTAGACGCCCATGAACGTCACCGGCGCGAACCAGTCGACGGTCCATTTGGCGATCTGGGGCCCGATAAATCCTGCCGCGATGCCGCCTGCCATCACGTACGAGATGGCCTTCGGCTTGAAGCCGTCAGGCGAGGCATCGGCCGCGGCGAACCTGTAGTACCAGGCGAAGGCGGCGGCCGATCCCTGCAGCAATGCAGAGATGCACAGCAGCTCGAAGCTGCGGATCATCACGGCATAAGCCGCGAGCAGTCCGAACACGATGGCCAGCACTGCGCCGATCGTGAAGCCCGCGCGGCGGCCGATCCGCCCCATCAGCAGCGACGCCGGGATCGTCGTCAGCATGATGCCCGCGTGATTGAGGAAGATCGGCAGCGTCGCCAGCGATTTGTCGACGCCGAGCAGCGAGTGGGCGGCGAGCGGTGTCGTCGCGATGCCCATCGCCTGCGTGCACATGAACAGCGCCTGCGCAATGGCCAGCACGGCCACATTGCGTCGGTAGGCATCAGTTGGCGCAGCGGTGTCGGTCATTTGCGATCCGGTTGAGGGCGAGCCCGAGTAACGCACGTCTCGCCGACCGCGGAAAGATGGTTGCGGCACCCTGCCCGTTGCAGCCAGGTGGCAAAACACTTGCCATCTGGTCAATGTACCGCTGTCCGGCCGTCGGGCGACACGAGGCATGCGAAGGCCACGATCTCACCCAATCCCACCTCGAGAGACGCGCGCAATGACCATTGGCACAGGTGACAAACCCCTCAGACAGCGGGTTTACGAGGTGATCGAGGTCGGCCGGGGCGAGGGGCGGGCAAGCCGCTATTTCGACCGCATCATCGTGGCACTGATACTGCTGAGCGTCCTTGCATTCTGCCTGGAGACCGTACCGTCGATCGAGCAGAGATGGGGGGGCTGGTTGAGAGCCTTCGAGCTGTTCTCCATCGCCGTATTCACCATCGAGTACGCGCTCCGGCTTTGGACGGCCGTGGAGGTGCCAATGCTGGCGCGGCTTCCGCCCTGGGAGGCGCGGCTGAGGTACGCCAAGCGGCCGACGTTGCTCATCGACCTCCTGGCCATCCTGCCGTTCTACCTCGGCTCCCTGATGGGGCTCGACCTGCGGGCTCTGCGGGTCTTTCGCCTGATCCGGTTCCTCAAGCTGACGCGCTATTCGCCCGCGATCCACACGCTTCTGCGCGTCATTTCCAACGAGCAGCGCTCACTCGCAGGTGCCTTCATGCTCATGATGTCAGCGATCCTCATCTTCTCAACGGGGATGTATTACATTGAGGGCGACGCTCAGCCCGATAAGTTCGGATCGATCCCCGACGCCGCGTACTGGGCCATGACGACGCTGACGACCGTCGGCTATGGCGACGTGTCCCCCATAACCCCGCTCGGTAAGCTCTGGGCCTCGCTCACCATGCTCTGCGGACTCTGCATTCTGGCGCTGCCTGTTGCCATCATTGCCTCGGGCTTTTCCACCGAGGTCAACCGTCACGACTTCGTCCTGACCTGGTCGCTGATGTCGCGCATACCTCTCTTTGCCGAACTCGACACCGACGAGGTCGCACGCATGATGCCGCTGCTTCACGCCAAAAGCGTCTCGCCCTTCGTCGAGATCATCCCCGACAATTCGCCGGGCGATGCCATGTATTTCGTCGCCTCCGGCCATGTTCGCCAGACCTCTCCTGAGGTCACACGCGACTACCGCATCGGCGATTTCTTCGGCGTGACCGCTATGCTCGAGGATACCCTCAACAAGGGCTCCTACCGCGCCGTGACCCGGACCCGCCTCCTGAAGCTCTATCGCGACGACTTCGTCCAGCTCGAGTTGGCGTCCCCACCGCTGGCCGAGCATGTCCGTCGCGTGTCTGCTGCCCGTCGTGCCCAGCGTCTCGCCGCCGAAGCCGCCGAGGCTCGCGCCCAGGTCCAAGCGACCGAGCCCCAGCTCCCCACCTGACACCATGGCGAGACGCCGGCCGGCCGAGCGCGCGGCACGGCCAAGCCATCGATTGTCGCACCGGGCTTCGCGGGTCGCCGCCAGTTATCCCGAGTGACGCCGTGCGGCCATTTGCGCTACCAACATGGCCGGTTGACCGAGGCGCGGGACAGCATGCTCTCGCGCCCAATGAGGAGAGAAAGACCATGGACAAGGCGCTCTGGGACAAGGGTATGGCCGCCCGCAAGAAGACACTTGGTGCGGAGTATGTCGAGAAGTCGATGAGCACTGTCGACGACTTCAACCAGGAGTGGCAGGACATGCTCAACGAGTTCTGTTGGGGCAAGGTCTGGGGCGACGATCGCATTCCCGCCAAAACCCGCTCGATGATGAACCTCACCATGCTCGCCGCGCTCGGCCGCATGCACGAGTGGGAGCTTCACCTCAACGGCGCGCTGAACAACGGCGTCACCAAGGAGGAGCTGAAGGCGATCCTGCATCAGATCGGCATCTACGCGGGCTTCCCGGCCGGCGTCGAATGCTTCCGCATTGCGCGGAAGGTTCTGAAAGAGCGCGGCATGGCCTGAGGCGGCAACGTCCTGATCTCCACCCGCGGCCCCGGACCTCCGGGGCCGTTTCCATGTGCGCGCCAGGGGTGGCGTCGAGTTGGATGCTCGCTGTCGTTTGGGTCACAGGGGACGTCGGGCCCCGATGAGTGCGGGGATCGCCTTGGCCAGGGCCCACGCGGCGCAAATCGAGTGGCGTCGCCTCCAGCTCGGCTCCGAGAATTGTCGAGATTATGATAATCAAAAATTAAATATACCGCGGCTCAATTATCCAATTAATATTGGAAAGGCGGCTATTTAACTTCGTGTTCAAGGTGCGAGTCTAGGGTCGGTTTTGTCGAGGTTGCGCACCTGCAGCCGGAGCCGGCCAGAGATCCGGTCTACAGCGTCGAGTTGGGAGAGTACAGTCATGAAGTTCCTTGCAAAGTTCGCGAAGTGCGAGTCGGGCGCCACGGCCATCGAGTACGGCCTCATCGCCGCTCTGATCGGCGTGGGCATCATCACCGCCGTCACCAACGTCGGCAGCGAGATCCAGGCCACGTTCAACGACGTGAAGGACGGCCTGGCGAACCGCTAAGCCGCCTCGTCATGGGCGGGCGCAACGCCTGCCGCATGAAAAGCCCGAACCGCCTGGCTCCTCCGGAGTCGGGCGGTTTTCTTTTGTGCGGACGGGATGGAGGCGCGCGTCGTAGGCGCCAATGTAGTGCACTTGATAATGTAAAATTATGGCGATTATCCTTTTGACGAACCCATGGTGGCGGGCTAGTCTGCTCCCGGACAAAGGGAGGGACGGATGGACGGTTGGGACAAGAAAGCAGATGGCATCATTGATCTGCACCCGGTTATGGGGTGGCAGACCGCTGACGCGGCCGGGATAAACCCGGTT
>LNDR01000314.1 GCA_001464755.1 Rhizobiales bacterium Ga0077524 | reverse complement strand
ATGTACTGGTGATCGGTCGCGTGCAGGATGGTGATTGGCTCGCCGTTGTAGCCGGCCTCCTTGAACAGCGCCTCGGCCTTCTTGTAGTCCTTTGGTGCCTTGTAGATCTCGGATCCGGCGTCCGTCTCCATGTCGACGCCGCAGCCGAAGTACGAGTAGCACAGCGTTTGCAGCTTCTTGTCGGCGGCGATCGTATTGAGGAAATCGGCTTGGTTGATGATGTGCAGCATCGCCTGCCGCGCCTTCACGTTGTTGAAGGGCGGGTGCAGGTGGTTGATCTGCAGGATGCCCATTGTGCCGGTGGCCGGGTGCGCCTCGATCTTGACGCCGGGCGTAGATTCGAAGGTAGTCGATCTCACCGGCGACCAGCGCGGACTGCGCCGTCTGAGGGTCGGAGAGCCAGATGAACTCGACGCGGTCGACTTTCACCACCTTGCCGCCCGCGTGACCGGAAGGCGGCTCCTTGCGGGGAACATACTCCTTGAACTTCTCGTAGACCGTCTTGCTGCCCGGGACCCACTCGTCGCGCTTGAACCGGAAGGGACCGGAGCCGACCACCTCCTCGATCTGCTTGAAGGGATCGACCAAGGCCTCCTTCTCGCGCATCACGAAAGGAATGCTCGTGCCCGTCTTGGCAAGCGTGTCGATGAGTAGGCCGTAGGGCTCTGTCATCGACCAGACGAAGGTCTTGTCGTCCTTGGCCTCGAGCGACGCCGTATAGCCGAACAGTTGCTTGCCGGCGCCGTCACGCGCCCCCCACCGCTTCATCGAGGCGACGACGTCCTTCGACGTGACCGGCGTGGCGTCATGGAACGCGAGGCCGTCGCGGAGGGTGAAGGTATAGACCTTGCGATCGTCGCTGACGGTCCACTTGTCGACCATCTGCGGTTGGGGCTTCAGGTCGCCGTCACTCGAGAACAGCGTGTCGTAGACCATCAGGCCGTGGATGCCGGCAATGGTCTGCGTCGTCCAGAACGGATCGAGCGTGCGAACGTCGGCGTGCATGGTGACTTTGAGGGTTTTCGGAGACTGGGCGACTGCAGGTGCAGCCGAAAGTGCCGCTAGGGCCAATGCCGCTACGGCGGCTTGGAAATGTTTTCGCGTTCTGCTTGCCATTGTTCGTACTCTCTCCCTTTTTTTGTTCAGAGCGGATTTCAGATGATGAGCTGGGGCTGTGTCTCCGCGTCGAGCGGCCATATCGGTCGATCCACCTTGGTGTAGGGGATTTTGCGATAGTCGCGGCTGAGCGGGGCGTCGCTGTCGACATAGAGCACGCGCTTGGCGATCGGACCGAAGGCGGCCATGAAATGGTTGGTCGACTTGACCACCAGGATGCTCTTGGCGAGCGGATTGATGCCGAGATTGGAGAACAGCTCGAGCCCGAGCGCCTGCGTCCGCTTCGTGATCAATACGACCTCGATGCCATCGACGCGGATTGCGGCACAGTCGCCGAGTGCCACCTGCGTCGGACCAAAGCTCTGCCAAGCGTCTCGGGCGAGCGCGATCACCTCGACCGTGGCATCGATGGGCTGACCCGACTGCGGCCCCGTCTTGCCACCGAAGCGCAAAGGGAATTTTGCGCCGAGGCCGGCGTCGAAGCACAGCCGCACGGCGATCGGGTCCCAGATCGGCCCGACGGCGGCATTCGTCGCGCCGCGCGCCATCAACTCGCGAATGATCGTCGTGTTGTCCGATGGTGCGCCGCCGCCAGCGTTGTCGGCCGGCTCCGCGAGGACCACGGGCGTTTCGTTTGCCGCCATGCCGATTGCCACCGCGCCGGCGACATCGAGATAATCGGGCGCCGTCTTGCCGCGCATGCCTACAAGCTCTTTGCCGAGCGTGGTGGCGAGCGCCTCGCCTTTCGCCTTGTCGCCATCGGTCACGACGAGCACGCGGCTCGAAAGCTCGGCGACGTCGGCGTAGGGGAAGCAGTGCACGATCGAGACCGAGAGCACGGCGTCCTTGCCTTCGAGGCCCTTCACGCGGTCGACGAACGCGCGCATCAGCGGCTGCGTCGTCGGATAGCTGGCGATCTGCCGGCAGTCGTAGACGCTCATGACCGGCTTGACCTCGCCCCTGATGGTCGCGAGGACGAGGTCGAGCACCTCCTCGGCGCGGTCGACGACGTCGGTGTGGGGAAATTCCTTGTAGGTGATGATGATGTCGGCGAGGCCGACGCGCTTGCGAGTGAGGTGACAGTGCGGATCGAGTTCGACGCCGATGACGCAGTTGGACCCGACGATCGCTCGCACACGCTCGATGATGTCGCCCTCGACGTCGTCATAGCCGTGCGCGACCATGGCGCCGTGAAGCCCGAGAAGCACGCCATTGAGAGGCAGCGCGGCCGCGACCTGCCCGAGGATCTCGTCGCGCATCGCCTCGTAGTCTTGCCGATTGGTCGTGCCGGCGGGGCTCGCGGCGAAGCAGCTGCCCTCGATCAGCGTGAAGCCGTCCCGGGTCGCTCGGCGCCTGGCAACGAAAAGAGGTGCCGTGCACATTCGCGGCGCGTCGTCGGGATGCTCCCCCGGTCGGAGGAAGACGGCCTCGCGATAGGACTCGAGGCTGGTCGGTAACGGCGAGAACGTATTCGTCTCTGTCGCGAGCGTCGCCGCGAACAAACGCATGAAACACCCTTCCTATTACCCGCCACAACATCGGTCGGTCGACGATAGCACCATAGCGAGCCAATCGCCGAGGAGCGTGCCTACTTCTCCGGCATCGTCGCTTATCTAGGGGGCAGGTGGAAGGGCAAAATTATCGGCTTGGCTTGCGTTCGGCCAGCTTACGGAGTCGGATATTCTCCTTCCGCTCAGCGCTCACGCCGAGAAGCACTCGCAGGCACGGTGGACAACGTTACGGTACTTCCCTCAAGCGGGGCGACCGGGTTGTGATCACCTGAATGCAGCCCGGTTGCCAACCCCGCGAGGGATCACTCGATGTCTCCTGGGGTCAGTGGTCCTTCGGCCGATTGACCTCGAAGGCGGCCTTCTTCTCGGGGCCAGCCTCCGTTTGGTTTTTCGCCTGCCAATCCTTGTAAGGCATGCCGTAGATGATCTCGCGCGCCTCGTCCTTCGCTACGCTGTGGCCCTGCTTCGAGGCGGCCTCCTGGTACCAGTTCGAGAGGCAATTGCGGCAGAAGCCGGCGAGGTTCATGAGGTCGATGTTCTGCACGTCCGTGCGACCGCGCAGGTGCTCGACGAGCCGGCGGAACGCAGCGGCTTCGAGTTCGGTCTGGGTTTTCTCGTCGAAACGGTCGGTGAGGGGCATGGGACTTTCTCCGCGGCTGCTGTGGTCCACGACAGGCTTCTCGTCTAGATGCAGATCGGGTCTGGGCGTCAGGCTTTCAATGATGCGCGCCAGCCGCTCGGCCCAGCGGGCCTGACCTGCCTCGTCGCGGATGAGATCCTGGCGGATCTCGATGATCGCCCACGGCAACGCGCGCTTGACGCCGTGAATCCAGCAGCAATCGCCCTCGTAGCTGCCCGGATAGGGCTGGTTCTCGCCGACGATGAGGTCGCCTTCGGCCCGGAACGCTACGAGCAGGGGGATGGCGAGCCGCCGATCGCCCTCCCAGAGTACGCCGACGTGCCAGGGCCGCGGCGCGCCTTTCCAGCTCTCGGTGAAGCTGTGCACGGCGACGATGCCCGGTGGCGTGCCTGCAGTCTCGCACCGGTCGATGACATCGGTGACGGCGGCATGATAGGGCCGCCAAAACCGATCGAGCCGTCGGTTGCGCTCCGCCTCGTCGAGATAGCGGTTGCCAGGCACCACGGCGCCGTCCGATAGGCGCATGATCAGCGTGGGGTCGTCGTCACCGCGGTTCGGGTCGATCAGAAGTCGAGAGAACTGGCTCAGCACGGCCGGTGCCCCCAGCAACTCGGCGAGGCGGCAGACGACGGCCTCTGCGCCGATGTCGTAGGCGATGTGGCGCTTGAGCTGGGCCGGATCGAGGCCGAGGGTGCCGTACTCCGGCGGGATCAGGTTGGTGGCGTGATCGCATAGGATCACGATGCCACGGTTGGCGCGCCCTGGAACCACCCGATGGCTTGGAGCGTCGATTGCAGGAATGATGGCCATCTGTGCGGGCTCGTCCTTCTCGTAACCAAGAACTATAGGTGCGTCGGGCGGATGAGCAAAGCGATCGTGCGGGATGATGGCACCGCCGGGGAAAGGAGTAGTCCACGATGGAACAAGATCCGAGGGCACTGCTGAGCGCCATGTTCGAGGGCGCTGTCCGCGCGGCTCATCCGGCGGGCTGCCTCGCCCGGCATCTGCCTCTCGTCCCGCCGAACGGACGCCTCGTCATCGTGGGTGCGGGCAAAGCAGCGGCGGCGATGGCGATCGTTGCCGAGCGCCACTATCTGGCGGCCGGTGCGATCAGCCAAGTCGTGGGCTGCCTGACGCCGCCGCACGGCTACACGGCAACTCTTGCCGAGGCAACTCCGGCGCACATCGCCCTTGCCGAGGGGCGCCATCCGACTCCCGATACGGCTAGCGAGGTCGCCGCCGGACGAGCGCATGCCCTTGCGGCGTCGGTGCGCGAAGAGGACGTGCTGCTGGTGCTGTTGTCCGGCGGTGCGTCATCGTTATGGGCAGCACCGGCAGGGATCGATCTTGCAACGAAGACGGCGCTGACCCGCGGCCTTCTCAAATCAGGCGCCGACATTCACGAGATGAATACGGTCCGCCGGCACCTGTCGCGGATCAAAGGCGGCCGCCTTGCCGCAGTGGCCACCCGTGCGGGGCATATTCTGACGCTCGCGATCTCGGACGTACCCGGCGACGATCCGGCAACGATCGGGTCTGGCCCGACGGTGCCCGATCCCACCACCCTCGCTGACGCCCGGGCTATCCTGGAGCGACGCTCGGTGCGCATGACGGCGCTGGGCCTGGACATTCCGGATGCCGTTCGCCATGCGCTCGACGATCCCGCCAACGAGACGCCAAAGCCCGGCGACCCCGTCTTTGCCCGCTCCGAGTACCGCATCATCGCGACCCCGCGCGACGCGCTCGACCGGGCGGCAGAGTTGGCGCGTCAGGCCGGCTACAGGGTGATCGATCTCGGCGACCGGGTAACGGGCGAGGCTCGTGAGGTAGCGGCCGATCATGCGCGGATGGCGCTCGATGCGCGCCTGAAGGGCGAGCGCGTCGCAATTCTCTCGGGCGGCGAGCTCGAGGTGACGGTGCGCAATCGCGACGGGCGTGGCGGACGGAGCCAGGAATATGCGTTGGCGCTGGCGATCGCCATTGCCGGGACGCCGGGCATCGCGGCGATCGCGGCCGATACCGACGGCATCGACGGCGGCGAGGGGCTCGTCACCGACCCGGCCGGCGCCCTTGTCACGAGCAGCACTGTGGACGAGGGCCGCGCGCGCCACATGGATGCCACGACCGCGCTCGACAAGAACGATGCGACTCCCTACCTCGACACCCTACGCGCGCTCGTCACGCGCGGCCCGACCCACACCAACGTCAATGATTTCCGTGCCATCCTCATCAATCCCGAAAGCTGATCCGTGGTCCCTGCGCACGTCGCTCGCGGCGATGTCACTGCTTGTGTTGGCCTCGCCAGCCGCCGCTGATCTCAGGGTCTGCAACGCGACGACGGGGCGAGTCGGTATCGCAATCGGCTATCAATCTGGGAGCGGATGGGCCACCGAAGGCTGGTGGACGATAGCTGGCGAGTCCTGCGAGACGCTGCTCAAGGGCAAGCTGTCGAGCCGGTTCTACTACGTTCATGCCGTCGACTACGACCGGGGCGGCGAGTGGGCTGGCCCGACCATCATGTGCACGGATGACAAGGCCTTCGTGATTCAGGGAAACGCTGACTGCGAACAGCGCGGGCACAAGAAGGCCGGCTTCATGGAGGTCGACACGAACGACAGCCGCGATTGGACGATCCGCCTCGGAGATCCCCCGGAGACTGCGAGCCGGTAGACGAATGTACCCAGCGAGGTGCTTGCGGGCTCGCATCGCGGCCGATCACGCACTAGCCTTGGGCAACACCAATCCCCGAGGAGCCTCCGATGCCCGTCACCCTCCTGATTTACGACAAGGCGCTGCAGCGCATCGGCGATCGCCTGCGCGGCCTAGGTCTCGACCTCGACATTGCGACGTTCGACAAGAGCGGACGGGTGCTCCAAGGCGGCCGGTCTTTGGCGCCCGGGGACGTCTCGGTCGACTACGTTTGGCTCTCGTCGGACATGAACATGGACGGCTTCCAGCAGGGCGGTTTCGACCTCTGCCTCGCACTGAAATCGGCGAAGATCCTGCAGACCTTCAACGCCGGGCTCGATCACCCGTTCTACAAGCAGCTCTCGGCCAAGGGCACGCGGATTTCGAACTCGAGTGCGCAGGCCGTTGCCATCTCCGAGTACGTGATGGGCCAGGTGCTCGCCGTCTTCCAGCCGATTGAAGAGCAGCGCCGCCTACAGGCCGAGCGCAAATGGAAGATCACGCCCTATCGCGAGATTTCGGGAACGAGTTGGCTGATCGTGGGCTACGGTCCGATCGGTCGCGAGATCGCGCGGCGTGCCAAGGCATTCGGCGCCCGCACGATGGTTGTCCGCCGGTCGCCCGAGACGTCGGAGCTGGTCGATGCGGCCGGCACGCTTGCCGATCTGCCACGCTTCGCGGCCGAGACCGATGTGATGGTGCTGGCCTGTCCGCTCAACGCGCAGACGCGTGGGTGTGTCGGGCGTGATCTTTTCGCGAGCCTTAAACCCGGAGCCACGCTGGTCAACATCGCTCGCGGCGCCCTGATCGACGATGCCGCGATGATCGCCTCGCTCGACGAAGGCCGCTTGGCAACCGCGGTGCTCGACGTTTTCCACGAGGAGCCCTTGCCCGGCGACAACCCGCTTTGGAGCCATCCGAAGGTGCGGATGACGTCCCATACGTCGTTCGCAGGCAGTGGTGTGCGAGGGCGCTGGGACGAGCTGTTCTTCGCCAACATCCAGCGCTTTGCGAAGAGTGAGCCGTTGCTCAATGAGTTCGACCCGAAAGACCTGCCCTGACCATGCACGGCGGCCGGCTCCCCGGAGGGGAGTCGCCGTGCACACGCAAGAGACCATGCACGGCGGCCGGCTCCCCGGAGGGGAGTCGCCGTGCACACGCAAGAGACCATGCACGGCGGCCGGCTCCCCGGAGGGAAGTCGCCGTGCACACGCAAGAGACCATGCACGGCGGCCGGCTCCCCGGAGGGGAGTCGCCGAGCCAACTAAAAAACCAGTCGCTTGTGCGAACTCAGATGCCGCGCCCTTCGACCTCGCGTTTGAGTTCGTCGTAGGCCTGCTGTGCACCGGGCGCAAACGGGTGCACGTCGAGAAGCTGACGTAGCACCTCGTAGGCACCTTTTTTGTTGCCCGTGTCGCGCCAGATCTGCACCAGCCCTTCAAGCGCCTTGAAATGGTTGGGATCGAGCGCCAGGACGCGGCGCAGGTCGCCGAGTGCCGCCGTCAGGTTGCTCTGCGAAAAATGGAAGAACGCTCGTTGACTGAAGCCCTCTGTATAGTCGGGGGCGAGGGTCACAGCACGATCGAGCAGGGTCTCGGCGAGATCGGTGCGCTTTTCGGCGGCTGTCTTCGCGGCTCGGCTGATGAGGAGGTTGACGGTGTCGCTGCCGGAGTGCCGCCACAGACGCTCGATGCTGGCGGCGATCTTGGCTGCCGCCTTGTCATCCTCTGCCGTGGCGAGCTGTGCATAGAGGTTTGCGAGCTGCCGCCGCTTCTCCTCGATCGTCTGCGGCAGCTTTTCGAGGGGGCGCGCACCGTCTGATCGCTCCTTTGGCAGCACCGCACGCGGCGGGCCTTCGCGAGGAGCCGGTGGCTGGTCCGTCTCGGGCGGCTGCTCTGCCGCCGACGGCGGAACGGGGCCGCCAGGACCACCTTGCGCTGCCAACCTAGCGTCGAATGGAGCAGGCAGCAGCGGTGACAGCAAGACTGCCACAACGGCGGCGACGGAGGACAGCGCAATTGCAGGGAATGCTCTTTTCATGGCCCGATCATACTGCCCTACGATCGTGGCGTCAAAATGCATGCAGGCGCCGCCTCGATGTGAGGGACGCCTGTCGACCACCGCAAGCCTTCATACCCGTGCAGGATCAGCCCTGCCGGGCCTTGAAGCGACGGTTGGTTTTGTTGATTACGTAGACGCGCCCTTTGCGGCGGACCAAGCGATTGTCGCGGTGACGGCCCCGCAGCGACTTCAGAGAATTGCGAACCTTCATGATAAGCCCCGGCCGTTTGCGGATCCCAACGTCGACGGCCGACCGTCTGCGCCCGATCGAGGGCACGAGGCCAGCACGACATGAGATCCGATGAAAAGATGCGGCAACCTAGGCGCAGCCGACGGTACTGTCAATTGCGTCCGCGCCTCGGCCGCGGCGATGCTACGCGGAAAGCGTTTTTCTCAACAGGTTCAACGCGCTGATGACACCATATTCGCGCATGCGGCGCCGGTCGCCTGGGAGCACGGTCATGTCGGCGTGCGGGGTGTCGCGAAACACGGCCGTGATGAACACCGTTCCGGGTCGCGCGCCCTCGTCGCGGTCAGCGGCCACGACCGCGAGACCGATGTCGGCGTTGAAGGCATCTCGTGCGGCGGTGGCGTCTCGGACGCTGCGTGCCTCGGGCGGGATATCGGGCGGTGCGAGGGGATCGCGGTCGGGTCGGATGAGACCGCCCTTGAAGGTCGTCATGGCCATATCGATGGCCGTCATCCGGGAGGCGAGAATCCCGCCCGTGATCGATTCCGAGACGGCGATGGTCAGGCCCTGTTCTCGCAGCGCATTGAGCACGACCAGCTCCATGGATTCGTCGTCGATGCCGAACACGGCCTCACCCAGGATGGCGCGCAGGATCTTCTCCTCGGCGTCGAGAATGCGGGTGGCGGTCTCCTCATCGTCGCATTTGGCAGTGACGCGGACCTTGATTCCCTCGATGCCGCTGGCATTGAAGGCGATTGTGGGGTTGCCGAGACGGTCGAGCTCGGCCATGCGCTCAGTCAGCATCTCGTCGATGCCGCTCTCAGAAAGACCCCAGGTACGCAGCGTGCGGCTGCGGATCACTGCCGAGACCCCCATGCGGCGCCTTAGGTCGGGCAGGACTGTTCCTGCAACCATCTCTTTCATCTCGCTCGGCACGCCGGGGACACAGTAGATCACCTTCTCGCCGATCGGGCAGACGAGGCCCGGCGCCGTGCCCGGCATCTCGGGGATGGGATGGGCACCCACGGGAATGTCGGCCTGACGCAGATTGTTGGCCGACATGGTGCGCCCGCGCACTTCGAACCGGTGCCTGATGTCCGAGGCGATCGCATCGTCGCGGCGTAGCTCCACGCCCATTACCTTGGCGATCACGTCGCGCGTGATGTCGTCCTGTGTCGGTCCGAGACCGCCGCAGCAGATGACGGCATCGCTGCGCTCGAGCGCCTGTCGGATGACCGCTTCCATGCGCCCGAAATTATCGCCGACCTTGGTCTGGTAAAGCGAGTCGATGCCGGCCAGCGCCAGCTGCTCGCCGATCCACGACGAGTTCGAATCGACGATGACCCCGAGCAGCAGCTCGGTTCCGATGGCCACGACCTCGCAACGCATGGGCTCAGGCTCCGTCAGGCGGGTTGGGGGATGAATTGGATCTCGATCCCGTAGCCTAGCGAGTGGGCGAGCACTGTGCCAGTGGCGGATCTCGAGGCACCCCGCTTGCATCCGGCAATGTCAGGAAAGGCAAGGCCTGATCCCGCGGTCAACATGGCGGGATCTGCAATTTGGGCGTGTCAGCTAAACAGCATTTGACACTAAAGAGTGCAGATTTTATTAATAACAACCTAAAATTGTATTTCGTTGGAGCGTCGTGATCATGAGTCGTGCACCGATGAGTCTTCCCGTGAGGGCCGCAGGCCAAGTCGTCAAGCCAGACGCCGGTCCCGGCGCAGCGCACGTCGCCAAAGTGCTGGCCGCGTTCAACACCTGGTCATTCAAGCGCGAGCAACCATCCAACATCGCGCAGATCGAATATCGAATCGCGGACGCCATCCGCGCTCACGTGCCGATCACCTTCGTGATGTATTGGGGAAAGGGGCCTCGCAACCGCATCGCGCCTCCCGATGTCGCCTGCCTTGATTTCCTTTCGAGCCTCAGCCGCAGGGTGGCGGCTGTCCATGCGCCCGGTGCCGAGTGGGGTCTCATCTTCACGGACACGCATGCCGAGTTGAACGGGCACGCGCGGGGAGCCTTCGAAAGCTATTTCACGGACGTCGGGAATGTGGCCGCCGGGCGCGACTACAAGTGCTTTCGTCTCGGCGATATCGTGCGCGCCGCAGGGCCGGTCTCACTGCATCTCGAGGACCTCAACGAGGAGCAGGTGGATCTCTTGACGCGAAGCGCCGACAAGTGGTTTCGCGGCGCGGGCTCGTCGCGCGAAGGCGCCCGGCGCTATCTCATCGCCAACATGATCGAGCGGCGCGCGGTAGAAAAGGCGTTTCCCGAGGCCGTTTTTGCGACCTTCAACGGCAGCGAGCTCGACTTTCTGTTTCCGGCCGCTTTGCCGCGCTTCTACATGTACTCGCTGCGGAAGGGTTGCAGCGTGAAGCCGTGGTTCATGGACGAAGCAGGACGGCTGCTGGCATCAGCGAGCTGACATGGTGGAACTGGCCGCGATTCTCGACTGGGCGGCCTTGCACGACGGCTGGCCGACCCTCGCATGGGTGTCGGCAGGGCTGTTGCTGGCCGGCGTTGTCAAGGGAGCGACGGGGCTGGGGTATGCGACCTGTGCACTGCCGTTCCTGGTCGCGGGGCTCGGGCTCAAGCCGGCCATGGCCATCGTGCTGCTGCCCGCGCTTGCCACCAACGTCGCGGTGGCACTGACGACGGGCCACCTGGTCGAGACCGTACGCCGCTTTCGCACCCTGTACGCGTCGATGGTGCCAGGCATTGCCGTCGGGATCGCCCTCTTGGTCTGGATCAACCAGGCGGTGGCCGTGAAAACGCTGGGCGTGCTGATCGTCGGCTACGTCGCGTGGACGTTGCTGCGGCCTCGGATGCAGCTGTCGCGGGCTGCTGCCTTCCGCTTGCAGCTGCCAGTCGGGTTTCTGAATGGGATGCTCACGGGGCTTACCGGATCGCAGGTCATGCCGCTGTTCCCCTACATGATGTCGCTCAATCTCGACTCGGATCGGCTTGTTCAGGCGATCAACTTCGCTGTTCTGGTGTGCTCGCTGGTGCTGGCCAGCGGCCTGATTGCGACTGGAATCATGACGCCGCAACTGCTCGGACTGTCATTTCTCTCCGTGCTGCCGGCGTTGTCGGGGGTGGAGATCGGCAGTCGGCTTCGCAAGTTCATCCCAGCCGAGGAATTCCGCCGGCTGGTCCTCCTGGTGCTGTTGCTGATGGGCGTTGCGATGATCCTGCGGTGAGCACCATGAGCGCGCCCTTGAATCAAGCGGCCTGGGCCGGTGGTTTCATCCATGCGGCCATCAACTCGGTGATCTCGGTTACGGGTCGCGGCTTGCTGAACAGGTAGCCCTGTCCGATATGGCAGCCGAGCCGTGCGAGCAGTTCGAGCTGCTGCGGCGTCTCAACGCCCTCGGCCGTCGTTTTCATTTCCATCGTCCGTGCGATATCGATGATCGACCTGATGATCACCTCGACGTTCGGCGAGTTTTCCAGGTCCATCACGAACGAGCGGTCGATCTTGATCTTGCTCAGCGGGAAGCGTCGGAGATAGCTCAGCGACGAGTAGCCGGTGCCGAAGTCGTCCATCGATATCGAGATACCCAGATCGCGAAGTTCCCGCAGGACGTTCACGGTAGCGTCGCCCTGCTCCATCAGGGTGCTTTCGGTGATCTCGAGCTCGAGCCGATGCGCCGGGAGGCCAGAAGCGCTCAGAGCGGCGACCGCATCACGATAGACGTCGCCGGTCTTGAACTGAACCGATGAGACGTTGACGGCGACGCTCGTCTCGGCGGGCCAGGCGAGCGCATCGTGGCAGGCCTGCAGCAGCGCCCAGGCGCCGATCGGGCCGATGAGCCCGGTCTCCTCGGCGATCGGAATGAAGTCGGCCGGTGATACGAGGCCTCGCTCCGGGTGCCGCCAGCGCATCAGTGCCTCGAATCCCAGGACGGTGCGGGTCGCGATGTCGAAGAACGGCTGGTAGTGCAGCTCGAGCTCGTGGTTGCTCAGCGCTCGCCGGAGGTCCAGCTCCAGCTTCCGCTTCTCACGCACCTCGTCGTCCATGCTCGGAACGTAGACGCGGTAGGTGCCACGCCCGGCGGCCTTGGCTGAATAGAGCGCCATGTCGCTCGCTTTGAGCAGATCATCGGCATTGCGTCCGTCGCGCGGGCCGATGGCCAGACCAATGCTTACTCCGATGATGATCTGGTGGCCGTCGACCTCGTAGGGCTGCGACAGGCGCCTCACGAGGCGCTCGGCGACCGCACGTCCGGCGTCCTCGGTGCCATAGCTGGTCAGCAGCACGGCGAACTCGTCCCCACCAAGGCGCGCAGCGACGTCCTCGTCTCGGACACTGGCCAGTATCCGGCTGCCGACAGCGCGGAGCAGCGCATCTCCAACGGGGTGCCCCAGTGTGTCGTTGACGACCTTGAATCGATCCAGGTCGAGATAGAGCAACACGTATGGCGTTGCCGTGCCATGGCGCTCTAGAACCTCGTGGAACGCACGGCGGTTGGCGAGACCGGTGACCACATCCTCGCGGGCGATCCGGTCGACCTCGGCTTGTGCTCGGCGACGGTGGGTGATGTCGGTGAGCGTGCGCACGAAGCCGCCGCCCGGCAATGTCGTTGTCCGGACCTCGAGCACCGTGCCGTTAGGCCGGCGGCGCTCGTAGGTGGCCTGCGTCGGCGCGGTGCCCGGCTCCATCCAGTGAGCGGCCGGCATGACCCCTGCCGGTGCCGGATCGATCTCGAACTCTCCCTGCCCCTCGAGATGTTGGATCAGGTCGTCGAAGCGCGGCGGCCGGCGCTGCCAGTCCTCCGGCAGGTCCAGCAGCTCGATCAGGCGCCGGTTGATGACGGGAATGGTCCAATCCCGGCGAACCAGGATAATGCCCTGGGTGATGTTTTCGAGGGTGAGCCTCAGTTGCTCGGCCGATCTCAGCGCCCGTTGGCGGCTGCGACGGGAACGTGACTGCATGAACGATAGGCGGAGCTGGTCCTTAGCCCCGCGCACGGACACTGCGATGATGATGATCGACAGCAGCGCGGCGAACGAGCCGTGGGCGCTCAGCGTCTTGTAGGCGTCCATCTCGACGGCGGTCTGGCTGAAGCTGCTCGCCACGATCAGCGGCTGCCCGCGCACCCTGCGGAAGGTGATCGTCCGGCGATCACCCTGCTCCGTCTGGTAGGCGAAAGAGCCGTCGGAGTCGTTGCGCATGCGATCGAAGAGTGGCGTTTTGGAGAGATCCTCGCCGAGGGCCAGCACGCCCGCGTTGTTGCCGCCGCCGGAGGCGCGTACGACGCCATCGAGGCCAATCAGCGAGATCGCCCCTTTGGGACCGAGATCGATGGCCGTGAAGAAATTGGCGAGATGCACCGGATCGAGCGAGGCAACGACGACGCCGCCGAAAGCCCCATCCTTGTCGACGAACTTGCGCGTGATCTGCACCGACCATTTGCCCGAGGCGCGCCCGATCACGGGACGGCTGATGAAGAGCGAATCTGTCTCCTTGCCGAGATGAAAGCGGAAATGCTCCCGATCGCTGAGGTCGATTGGCTTCGATGGGCCCTTCGAGGCGCTTGTCGCGCGCATGATGCCGGTGGCATCGATGATGGCGAACTGAACGATGGTCTCGCTGATAATGTCCTGGCGCGAGACCAGCAGGTGGTAGTCGGCCTTGCCGAGGCTCGCCTCGATGTTGCGGCGCAGGTAGAACAGCGACTTCTCGACCTCGCCGATGGTCCGCAACGTGGTCTCCTCGAACAGAAGACCAAGGTTGACGCTGTTCTTCACTTGGTCCCGTTGATTGGACACGAGCGTTTGACGGAACGTCAGATAAACGCCAGCCCAAAGGACCGCCAGGACAACCACACAGAGCAGGACTGAGTGTTGCCGCAGCAACGCCCAGCCACGACGGGAAGAGATACGCATCGTCAGACCTTCATCGAGTATCTGAAACCTGAGATTGTGAAATAAGTAGTATACACGCTTAAGTAAATTTAGAGTTCGAAGATGGCTGAGCATTTGGCTCAGCTCCATCAAGCCGGCACTCGCGCGTCAGCCGACTAGCGCGACCCGGCCTGGGCGGGGGGCACTTCGTGGCGCTTCAGGGTTCGCGCGCCGCCCGCTCCCAATTTTGCCATCGTCTCGACCTGTTGGCGCCGCGATGACGAGGCACGAATAGTGCTCGGACAGACGGGGGAGTGCCAAGGCGTGCGGGCCGTATCGCGTATCTTTGCCGTTTGCGCTGCAACTCTGGCGCTCAGCGCGCTCTGGCTCCCTGCGGTGCTCTCGGCGCAAGCCGTCGCCCAGAATGGCGATCAGGTCCTCTCTCGCCATATCGGTGCGTCTAGATCCGGCGCCGCCGAGCGACCGCGCAGCGAGGGTGATCAGGCGATCGCCGCGGGCTGGCCGCTCTACCGCACCGAGCGAGGTCAGGGGGCCTACAACGCCGCCATGGCGACGCTTGCGGCAACCGAAGGACGCGCTCCTTCCGCCGCTGCATTCAAGAGTTGCCCCGATCTTGGCTGCGAACTGGCCCTGCCATTGATCGCGCGGGACGGCTGGATCCCTGCCGGGCGCATTTGGACCTCACCCTCCGAGTACGTGATCGTCGCCCATAGTGCCCGCCCTGGCGGCAGGCGGGGGCTCCGCCGTCACAGCTCCCGGAGCATGCGCTACTTCGTGTTTCACGAGTTCCACAACAGCTCGCGCAACACCGACCCCTACGACACGATCTCCTCACATAGCGGCGAGGTTTTCGTTCCCTTCTACATGAGCAAGCAGGGGACGGATGCGCGCGGGCACCGTTTCGTGATCATCATGCAGGTGGCGCCCTATGACGTCGTCAGTGTGCACGCCACGAACTACGGCAGCGCTGGGCCGGGCGTCGAGGTTGCCGCGAACACGAGCGACGACCTGCAGCCCCTTCAAGCGCGCGCTGGCATCCTTTTGGCGGCGATCGTAACGCGCGCGGCACCCCAGCTGCGGGTCGTCAATCATCGTGGCAGCGAAGGTCTCACCATGCTCGAGGCCCACGAGGCGCGCATGGCCGCCGTTCGATCTCGGCGCTCTGGGAGTGCGCTCATATTGCCGTTCGTGGCTGCATCGGGTGAGCGAATTGCCAGCGTGGATGCCCGTCTCGCCGAAATCGTCGCCCGGCCCGGCTCGTCGCCACCGATCGCTATGGCGGACCGTCGTTTCGTGCCGCCGCGCGCGAGTATCGCCGAGCCAGCGGGGCAGGTGGTGCTGGCGGAACCGGGTGAGGCGCCGCGCCTTATAGGCCCGATCCAGCTCGCGCGCCGTCCAGTGCGCCAGGCGTTTCCCGCTCTCGTCGAGCCTCAGAGCCCTGCGACTTGGCCTGCGGCGGCGTTCGCGGGTACGCGCTGATCGCATCCAAATGGCAACGGACGGCTCACAACACGTCGGGCTCGGTAAGCTTGGCCAGGACGCGCGGCGGATCAGGCAAGCAATCAGCTGAATTTCGCGGGCGTAGACTGTATGGTGTCATCGACCCGGCGCCGAGAGCCAAGGAGATCCTCAGTGTTTTACGATACCCACGCGAACAAGCACGGCCTGAAGCATGATCCGTTCAAGGCGCTGATGGTGCCGCGTCCGATCGGCTGGATCTCCTCGATCAGCGCCAGCGGCGTCGCCAATATCGCGCCCTACAGTTTCTTCAATGCCATGGGCGAGCGGCCGACCTATGTCGCCTTCGGCTCGGCCGGCATGAAGGACAGCCTCAAGAACATCCTCGAGACCAAGGAGTTCGTCTGCTCTCTGGCCACCTGGGACCTGCGCTACGAGATGAACGCGACCTCGGCCTCGGTGCCCTACGGCGTCGACGAATTCCCGTTGGCGGGCCTGACCGCGGTGACGGGCAACCTCGTCAAGTCGCCGCGCGTAAAGGAGAGCCCGGCTGCGTTCGAGTGCAAGCTGTGGCAGACGATCGAGCTGCCGGGCCGCCCCGGCAAGGCGTCGAGCCATACCATGGTGATTGGCGAGGTGGTCGGCATCCACATCGACGACCGCTACATCAAGGACGGTCTCGTCGACACCGGTGCCATGCGGCCCATCGCGCGGCTCGGCTACATGGAGTACGGCGTGCTCAACCCGGAAAATGTGTTCACGATCAACCGGCCTGAAGTCGACGAGACTGGCAAGGTAATCAACTTGCGCCCCGAGGGGGCGTTCGACGGGCAGTACCGTTAGGTGGGGTTGTCATGGCCCGCAGTGGGCACCCGCAGCTCAGCGGTCCTGTCTGCTCGCGTAGCGCCTCACTATAGTCCCGGGGTTTTGCCCCGGGACCCCTACGGCCGATGTCCCCGAGCCGTCGAGATGCGGTTGAGTTGGGGGGGGGGGGCGAGAGCGCAATGCTGGCGCCACGCGCGGCCCACTCACAACTTCTCGATCAGGTCCTCGTCGCCGGCGGCACCGGCGCCCGCCGCGAAGCTCTTTTCCAGGAACGGCACGATCGCCTCCGCGGTCTCGACGATCGAGTAGCGCACCTCGAGGCCCGGCCGGATGAAGGCCTCCTCGCGCATGTGATCGAGCAGGCGCCTCAACGGCGCCCAGAAGTTATCGACGTCGGCGATCACGACCGGCTTGTCGTGGCGGCCGAGCTGCGACCAAGTCATCTGCTCGACCAGCTCCTCGAGCGTGCCAATGCCGCCGGGCAGCGCCACGAAGGCGTCGGAGCGCTCGAACATGAGGCGCTTTCTCTCGTGCATGTCGGACGTCACGATCAGTTCGTCGACCTCCTTGAGCATGCGTTCTTTCTCGGACAGAAACTCCGGGATGATGCCGATCACATGACCCCCGCCGGCTAGGACTGCGCGCGCGACCTCACCCATAAGTCCTAGGCTGCCGCCTCCGTAGACGAGGCCGAGGCCGGCAGTCGCCAGGGCCGTGCCGAAGGTGCGGGCCGCGGCTACGTAGGCGGGATTGCGACCCGGTCCTGAGCCACAGAAAACGCAGACGTTGCGTCGGGCTTTTGCCAGGGCAGGCGAGGTGATCGGGCTTTGGGGCTTACGGCGGTTCTTGACGCGCTGTTTCTGCATTTTAATTCGTATCCGAGATCTCTGTGGTCGGAACCGAAAGCGGTGCGATCACTGAATATGGGCGACCGTCTTTGCCTTTTCATGTTGGAGCGACGGCGTGCGGCATACCAGCTCGCCGAAGCCCAATCAGATTAGCACGCCCCACGCCGGCAAATGAGGCAGGTCCCGGCATCCCCGGCATCACGGTCGGCCCTTGCGTGGCAAAGCTGCAACGTCGGCCGGTAGTTCCATCGGCGGGGCCGCGCGATGTCGAGAGTTCACCATAATCCCGGCGCATCGCTCGCGCGGGTAGACGAGATTGTCCGTCGTCAACCACGGCGAGGGCCTGGGTTCGCGGTTGCTCCGGGGTCTCGGTTAGGATCGGAGTCGGCATGGCAGCCGGGTGAAGCACCGAGGCGTGAGTGCGAGCATGAGGGCGACGAGCATGGGCAGAGTGATGTCGATCCGGTCGCCTGTGGTCTGGGCGCTGTGGGTTGCCACGGCAGTGGGCGCGTCGCTCTCAGTGCACCCGGTTTGCGCCCAGGGCACAGCGTCCACTGGCGATCGAGAGGTGCCGGCGAGCACGACGTCGCGGGCCGAGGAACTGGCGCGAGATGCCAATCAGGCCTTCGACCGCTTCCTCAAGGGCGAGGAGCCACGCCAAGCCGAGCCCGCACATGACGGTACCTCGCCACAAGGGACGGCACCGACCCGCGTGCGTCACTCGATCGAAAGCGCCAGCGACTGGCTCGCCCGGGTCCAGCGCGACTACCGCGCCGTGATCGATCGGCTTTCTGAGCCGACGGTGCCCAATCCGGTTGTCGATGCGGCCGAGCGCCAGGCTGCCGAGCGGGCTGCCCTGTGGGCGCGCAAGGGCGAGATGCAGGGTGGAAAAGACAGCCGGATCGTCATCGGCGAGGGCGACCAGGCAACGCTCATTGGCGGGGCACGGGAGCTTCTCGACAAAGCCCGGCGCGAGACGCAGGCGGGCGTCATGAAACCGCTCAGCGACACCTCCTCGGTCACGGTCGTCAGCGAAGGAGCGAGCTCAGCCACGAGCGGGCATGGTCCGGCCGGCGATCGGGTCGCGGCCGATGCACAACCCGTTGCGGAGCAGCAGGTGGTGGCTCAGGCACCTGCCACCGAGGCAGTCGGCGGCGCAAGCCCGACCGAAGCCGATGATCATTCGGACGGAGACGGGGCTCTCGGCTGGCTCAATCGCGGCTATCGAGCCTTCCAGCGCGATGTGGTCGGCAAGCTCGCCGCCGGGGGGGACGGCAGTGCCACGCCACCTTCGCCCGACGTGACGGCTCCCGCTGCGGCGACACGCTCGGAGGTCGGTAAGGTGCCGGACACGGCAAGCGGAGGCACAGCCGTCGAGGTTGCAACGGCGGTTTCGGGAGCACCACCCTCGATGACTGAGGCCTCGGCGAGCCAAGTGGCGGCGAAGGAAGAGGCAAGCGGAACCGAGGCGGCACGCAGGCTCGAAGAGGCGCGGCGGGCCGAAATGCTGCGTAAAGCCGAGAAGGAGCGGCGCGCGGCTGAGTTGCGTGCAGAAGAGACGATGAAGCGCGCCAAGACTGCGGTCGATGAAGCGGCCCGGCGCGCAGAGGCCGACCGCCAAGCCGAGGTGCAGCGTGTGGCCGACGCCAAGGCTGCGGAGGCAGTCAAGCAGGCTGAGGCCGCGCGTGAGGCCGAGGCTCGGAAGGCCCTCGAGGCCGCGAAGTTGGCCGAGGCCAAGGCTGCGGAGGCAGTCAAGAAGGCTGAGGCCGCGCGTGAGGCCGAGGCTCGGAAGGCCGTCGAGGCTGCGAAGTTGGCCGAGGCCAAGGCTGCGGAAATGGCACGGCTGGCAGACCTCCGTCACGCCGCTGAGCTGAGGGCGTCCGAGGATGCGCGTCGTGCCAAGGAAGCGGCTGAGCGTGCCACGGCGGAGACGGCGCGGATCGCGGCTGAAACGAAGACGGTGGAGAGCGCGGTAACGAGTGCTGGCCAGCCGGGTGCAGAATCTGGGCCAGGCGCTGCGCCGCTCGCCTCGGCAGATGCCAGAGGCGCTGGCGCGGTCAGTCCCGGCAGAGCCGATGGCGATCCTGAAAAAGCCAGGCAAGCCAATCGTCGCGCGGCGGATACGGCTCGCAAGCAGGCGGATCGCGCTGCCGTGTCGGTCAAGACGATCGAGGCGGCGAGACGGACGGCCGAGCTTGCCGTTGATCGCAAGGTGCGGCGCCGTGCAGATCGGCTGATCGTGCGTGAGGCCCGAAGCGCAGCGGAGGCGGCGCGGCGCGCCATTGCGGCTGCAGCGCTGGTCGGAAAGGTGTCCCCGGTCACGCGCCCTGTTGGTGTCTCGGCGGGGCCGGCGCCGATTGCACGTCCCGAGCCGCCCGGTGCAGTTGGGGCGCGCGGCGGTTCGGTCGCGGCACCCCGGACCGCAAGGGATCGGGGGGGCGCAAGCGATCGGGCGGGATGCGGGACCGCGGGAGCGCGGATCAAAAGGCCCGGCTGGTACGTTGTCGGCGGTGGGGACAGCCTCTGGAGCATCGCCGCCGCACATTATGGCAACGGCAAGCGTTACCGGCGCATCCTACGCGCCAATGGCCGCCGCCTCGACCACCCCGATGGCATCGCGCCATGCCAACGCGTCTACCTGCCCTGACCGTCGTCGCCGGACCCTCATCGTCGTCATGCAAAAAGCCCCCCGGCGGTGAGGCCGGAGGGCTGCTGCTTGAATATGGGGTGTCGTTGCAATGCGTCGGACAGTAGGGGTGCCGGCACCAGAGGACCGCAGGCGCCGGCGGGGAAAATCGGGGGTGGCGCTTACCAGCCGTAGTAGGGCTTGCAGTAGTCCGAGGTCGTGGTGTCGGCCTGGACGGGGGTGAGGGTGGAGGCCGAGGCGGCGCCAGCGAGGAGGCCGAGGGCGAGGATCGAGGCGAGGATCGTCTTCATGGGGGTTCTCCGGGTGTCGTGATG
>LNDR01000313.1 GCA_001464755.1 Rhizobiales bacterium Ga0077524 | reverse complement strand
TGATCGAGTTCAGCGAGAAGCCGCAGACCGGCGAGGGCTGGATCAACGGTGCCTTCTTCATCCTGGAGCCCGGCGTCTGTGACTACATTGACGGCGATGACGTCATGTTCGAGCACGCTCCGATGCGCCGGCTTGCGGCTGACGGTCAGTTGATGGCCTATCGGCACACGTCATTCTGGCAGTGCATGGATACACTTCGCGAGAAGCAGATCCTGCAGGGCATGTGGGAAGGTGGCAAAGCACCGTGGAAGCTCTGGGCGTAACGGAGACTGGATGATGAAGGTTCTGCTTACCGGTCATCGGGGTTACATCGGCTCTGTCCCGATTCGGCTCTTTTCAGCGCGTGCACATTCACGGGTACGCTCTCCGACATACCATCACTCGACATTGATGTGCGTGACGTCACCTTCGAAACGCTCGGTGCCGAGCAAATGGCCGGCCTCGACGCCGTCATCCATCTGGCGGGATTGTCCAACGACCCGCTTGGCGACTATCGGCCGGAACTCACCGACGAGATAAACTGCAGGGCATCGATCAATCTGGCTCGAACCGCCAAAAGCGCTGGGATTGCGCGGTTTTTATTCGCCTCGTCGTGCAGCAACTACGGGGCGGCCGGTGATGCGTTCCTGAGCGAGGCATCGAGCTTCAATCCGGTTACACCCTACGGGCAATCGAAAGTCGACGTGGAATTGGCCGTTGCGCCTCTCGCGGATGAGACGTTCAGCCCGACGTTCCTTCGGGCATCGACTGCTTATGGTCTCTCTCCCAGGATCCGCTTTGATCTCGTGGTCAATAATCTCACGGCGTGGGCCTTCACGACGGGTGAGGTTCACCTCAAGAGCGATGGCAAGGCGTGGCGTCCGATCGTCCACGTCGAGGACATCGCTCGCGCCTACGTGGCTGTTCTCGAGGCGGACCGCCGGGATGTGCATAACCAGGCCTTCAACGTGGGCCAGACGACGGAGAACTATCAGATCCGCGAGATCGCCGAATTCGTGCGCAGTGTCGTTCCCGGCAGTCGCGTAGGCTTTGCCAAGGACGCCAGCGCCGATAAGCGCAACTACCGGGTCGACTGCAACTTCATCGCCCGCAAGCTGCACGGGTTCAAGCCACAATGGACCTGCCAGCGAGGCATCGAGCAGCTTTACGAAGCCTATGTGAAGGAGGGCCTCACGCTGTCCGACTTCGAGGGCGAGCGGTTTATGCGTATCGCGCAAGTCAAGAAACTGGTCCGCGAGGCGGAGATCGACCAAACGCTGCGCCGTACCATGCTTCGCAAGGCCGCCTGAACCTACCGCGGGGAATATCATGACCTCTGTTGCCCTGGCCGCTGCAAACAGCCCTCCGCGATCGGAGTGCATTTCGAGTTGCCGCGCGTGCGGCGGCAACGATCTCGAGGTCTTTCTGGACCTCGGCACGACGCCTCTAGCGGATCGTCTGGTCAAGGCGAGTACAGCAGATCAGTGTGAGCCGAGCTTCCCCCTGCAGGTGGCGTTCTGCGCCGACTGCAGTCTGGTGCAGATCACTGAGACCGTCGCACCGGAGCTTCTCTTTACGGAGGACTACCCATATTTCTCTTCGTTCTCGCCAAGCCTCCTTGCTCATTCACGAGAAAATGCCCTGGGCTTGCTCCATCGGCGCCGGTTGGGGCCCGAAAGCCTTGTGATCGAGTTGGCCAGCAACGACGGTTACCTCTTGAAGAACTACGTCGAGCGAGGCGTGCCCGTGCTCGGCATCGACCCTGCTGAAGGCCCGGCGGCGGCGGCGCGACAGATCGGTGTGCCGACACTCGAGACGTTCTTCACGCGCGCCCTCGCACAGCGTCTCGCCGCCGAGGGGCGGAAAGCGGATGTGATTCATGCGAACAATGTGCTGGCGCACGTCGCCGACACGAATGGCTTTATTGCCGGTCTGCGTACCATCCTCAAGTACGACGGCGTCGCCGTCATTGAGGTGCCCTACGTCAAGTCCCTCATCGAGCATGTCGAGTTCGACACGATCTATCACGAGCACCTCTGCTATTTCTCGGTGACGGCGCTTGATCGGTTGTTCCGTCGCCATGGATTGTTTTTGAATGAGATCGAGCACCTCGCAATTCACGGCGGCTCGCTTCGCCTCTTCGTGGAATGCATACAACGCCAAGGTGCAAGCGTACGAGAGCAGTTGGCGCTCGAGAAGCGACTTGGGATCGACGGCGCAGAATACTATCGGACATTCTCGTCAGCCGTAGCGGACCTTCGCCATCATCTGGTTACCCTCCTTCGGCGGCTTAAGGCGGAAGGCAAATCGATTGCCGCCTATGGGGCGGCGGCGAAGGGTGCGACCATGCTGAATTTCTGCGGGATCGGCTCCGACCTTATCGAGTTTGTCGTCGACCGCAATGTGCACAAGCACGGCAGGTTGATGCCGGGATGCAAGCTGCCGATTCTGCCGGTGGAAGCGCTTATGCAACATCGGCCCGACTGCGTCCTTTTGCTTGCTTGGAACTTTTCCGACGAGATTGCCGCGCAGCAAAAGCCGTATCTCGTTGGCGGCGGGCAGTTCATCGTGCCCGTACCCCGACCGCGGTTCTACGATGGCAAGCCTGCTTCCCGGTGACGTAAGTCCATCCACCTGCCAACGACAAGGCGAGCAGGCAACCATTGTAATGTCGCGGCGACGAGCCGAAGGACAATGTTCTCCGACCGAGGGTGAGAAATGACCCGAGAGCCACTCGACACTCTCGCCGATGCGCCCCGCATGCTCGTGCCAACTGCGCACGAACTGCGCTGTCCGGCTTGCGGCACGTTGCGCGTCCAGCAGTTCCACGAGATCCGCGACGTACCCGCGAACAGCTGCATCCTGATGCCGACCGAGAAGGAGGCGCGAGCGTGCCTCCGCAGCGCAATCACACTCACTTATTGCGGGGACTGCGGCTTCGTCTTCAACAGGGACTTCAGTCAAGCCAGGACTGAGTACTCCAGCCGCTACGAGGAAACGCAAGGCTTCTCGGGCACGTTCAATCGGTTTCACGAGGGCCTAGCGAGACGCCTGATCGAAAAATACGATCTGCATGGGAAGAGTGTGCTCGAAATCGGCTGCGGAAAGGCAGAGTTCTTGGCACTTCTGGCGCAGATTGGTGGAAATCGCTGCGTTGGGATAGATCCAGGTGTAAAGGCGGAGCGGCTGCCGGTTGAGGTTAGAGATCGGATCCAGTGCATTCCGGATTTCTATTCTGAGAAGTACGGGCATCACGCGGTCGACTTCCTCGTTTGCAAGATGACGCTTGAGCACATTGAGGCGCCGTTTGAGTTCATGTCCACGATTCGTCGCGGATTGGGGGATCAGAAGGACACTGTCGTATTCTTTCAGATCCCCGAGACCATGCGCATCCTGCGTGAATGCGCCTTTGAGGATATTTATCACGAGCATTGTGCCTACTTCACGCCGGGGTCTCTGGCACGTCTATTCAGGCGCACAGGCTTCGACGTCGTTGCTCTTGACGTGGAATATGGCGCGCAATACCTGACTATCGAAGCGCGACCGCGGCAGGACGTGTTCGCCTGCGAACGGAGGGTGGGTCTGGAGGACGATCTCGCTGAGAGTGCGGAGCTAGTGTCCAGCTTTCCGCGACGAATATCCGAAAAGCTCGGAGCGTGGCGCGAGGTGCTGACGCGCGCGCATGCCGAAGGGAAAAGCATTGCTCTCTGGGGATCGGGATCGAAAGCTGTATCGTTTCTGACAGCGCTCGATCCACAGGGAAATATCCGTTACGTGACGGACATCAATCCGAATCGCCACGACTATTTCATGCCAAAGAGCGCACAAAGAATTGTGTCGCCACGGGAACTCGGTCAAATCGCACCCGACCTGGTCGTCGTCATGAACGGGATCTACGAGGGCGAGATCCGGGCCGACCTCGCAAGCATGGGGCTGCAGCCAGAAATCCGCTGTCTCTAATCATGTTTTTGCGGGATAGGTGGGCGCCCTACAGCGTAGATCTCCGTCGGGCGCATCAGCCAAGCGAGGAACTGACCGTTGGCAACTTTGGCCAGCGACGGGCTGTCCGCCAAGCCGCCGGTCTGCGACCGATACTCCGCCAGAGCGGTCTGCTTGGTCTCGAGAACATCGCCAATGTCTAACGTCAGCTGGCATTCGCGGGCGAGACGAAAGCCGAATGCACTTGAGAGGCTCGCGCGCAGATAGGCCCGGCGTTCACCCCGGCGCGTCGCCGCGGGATCAATCCAGGGGTAGCCGAACCAGAGCCAGATGGGATACTCGAACATCGCGGGTTGGCGCCCGCAGAGTGCGGCGGCCGCCCGGACGATTTTCGTCGTGGCCGGGTGGTCTCTCGACCAGATCGAAGGCTCCGCCACGTGTGGGTACCAGATCTGTTTGGGTTGGAACCGATCGAGTATGTCGGCGACCCGTCCGACGGCCTCCCCGAAGTGCTTGCCGAGCGACTGATCGGGAAACGCCAGTGTAGAAATATGGTCCGATGCGATACCCATGACTCGCCCGGCGGACACGGCTTCCAACAGTCTCAACTCGGCAAGAGACTTGCCATCGGCGCGGGCACCATGCGAGGCGCTACCATCCGTCATGAATACGATCCTGCAATCAGCTCCGGACTGTCTCTTGCGAATGATCAGACCGCCGCAACCAAGCGTTTCGTCGTCGTAGTGGGGCGCGAATATAATCGCGGACTCCCCCAGTGAACGCTCGTCGAGCCCGGTTGCTTTGGTGGCCCTGTGGCTATCGAGGCGATGGCGTAACCAAGCAGTTGGCGCGCCCCAGGCGCGGCGTCTGCCATCGAAGGCTGGTGCGTTCGACGCTGGTGTGGTCATACCCGATCGCCTTTGCCGCTCGAACGGGCAAGCAGCCGCGACCGCAACTCGCCAAGCTCCTTACGCAACAACAGCAACGCGATAGCCGTGTATGTGACCAATCCGACCCCGGCTGCGGTAGCGACCAGCAGCGAGGCTGGCAAGGCGGCACGCCATGTCATTTGCCAAGAGAGAACTGCGATGATCATCGCCGCCGTCGCCGCAATGATGCGCGGAAAGCAGATGAGGGGCAGAAACATGGCTACGCCGGTTCGCTGCCTCACGACGAGGAGGAAGGGTGGCAGTAGAACGGCATTGGCGACGACGATCGCCAGCATCGTTGCCTCGAGCCCGAAGGGCGATGCTGCCACTAGTAGAGCGGTCGCGATCACCGAGTACGCCAGACTGAAATAGAGAATGATCGCGGAATAGCCGTGCGCGACGGCAACGCCTCCGGCTACCCCGTCCACGGTGCGTACCAGCCCCAACAGCATAACAATCTGGATGGCAGAGATGCTGTCTCTCCAGCTCTCGCCGAGGAGCAGCGGTACGAGGTCGGGGGCGATCGCAGCGAGGCCTGTGAACGCGGGAAAGCCGATCAGCGACGTAATCCGTACGGCGTTGACATAGTAGATCGTCGTTCGCTCTGGATCAGTCTGCAACCTCGCCACAACCGGCATTGTGATGAGCGAGATCGGCCCCAGCAGAACACTGCTGAGGAACTCGAGCGGACGGCGAGCGAGTCCGTAAATGCCAACTTGGGTCGCGCCGAGGAGCGCGCCTACGATCATTTTTGGGAGTTCATCATTGAAATTCGACCAAGTCGCGACGAATGAACTCGGCGCCGCGACTGGGACGAGGTCGCGGCATTTCGCCAGAGAGAATTCGAGCCGTGGCCGCCATTTGCTAGTCGCCAGCAAGTAGGTCGCTTCGACAGCCGAGCGCACGATCTGCATGGCTAGGAGGCTCCAAACGCCATAGTGCGCCAGGGCAAGCGCGCAGCCGACGCTGCCGCCAAGGAGCGTGCCATAGAATGTGCGGATCGCGAGTTTGCGAAATGCCAAGTCTCTGCGGATACAGGCCGCCGGCACGATCATCAGGCACGTGAGAATGATCTGAAGGCTCGCCCACCTCGCGGGCTCAGCGAGATCGGATCTCGAGAAGGCTGCTGCTATGGTGTCGCCGAGAAACCAGAAGACCACTGTGAAAAGCGATCCGAAACATACAAGAAGCCAGAACGCGGAGTCGAGATGCGCCGGCTCGAGTTGAACCCTCTGAACGAGCGCGTCGGAGAGACCTTTGACAAGCGCGGTGGTGACAATGCTGGGCAGAATGAGCACGATAAGGGCTTGACCGAGCGACTCGGGTCCAACGAGCCGCGCCAGGACGATGAAGATGGCGAACAGGGCGACTTGCTGCCCCCAAGCCTCGAGGCTCGTCCACAAGACGCCGTGGACGATCTTGCGCGCGAGTGAGGACGGGTTCGCATCGGTTGTCACAGTCATGCCAGGCACGCACGCTTGCGATCAGGGGCCGCACGCACCAATGTCCGCCGCAATGCCGCGTTGAGCAACGACAGGGACCGCCTCACTTGCCGACCTTTGCACCGAGAGCTGAGTAGAGCAGATCCCTAGCACTCCGGAATTGTGGTTTGCGCCTCAGCACGAATTCGCTGTCTCTTAGCGGATCGGTGATTGCGTCGAGCCACCACAGCCGTCGCGAGCGCCGGATGCCTTGCCGCAACGTTTGCACGATGTCGGCCCGACCGATCCTCTCGGCCATCGCGATCATTTCCTCGCCGTATGCCCACTCGACATCGCGCGAGAAATGCACCCGTGCGTACCGCTCCGGATCGAAATCTGACCAATCGAACGCCGCTGGTCGTACGCCTGCAATATCGAATGCGGTCATCGTGCGAAGGCACTTCCGGCACTGCGAGCAGTTGCGCTTGCCGGTCAGCGCCTCGTCGACGTCGCAAACATTGATGATATCGTGAGCGATCGGATGGCGTGCCACGTACTCCGTCTTGTCGAACCGCGTGAACTGAGCCCCATCATGAACCGTTCTCAATGAGGTCGAGCTGAAGAGCGGATCCGTCAGGGGATGCGAGCCCCAGTTGGGTAGGGCTCCATAGGTATCGGACGAGGCGATTAACGCGGTGGAAAGCCCACCGCTGAGGAGGTGCGCAACGAAGCTCAGCACGGCTCCGTGTGTGACGGATCCGAAGCGATCATGGATGCGCTCGGAGAAGGTCATGACGTTCGATGCAATGGGCAGATAGAGTTTCCCTGTCTTCTCGGCGAAAGCCGTGAAGTCTCGGATTTGGGAAGCTGGCTGCTCGGCCAGCGATCCGGAATGACAGACACGCAAGAGGATGTCGGTGTCGAAGAAGGCTCCTGTCGCGCGATCGACCGGGGACGTGTGGCGAAGCGCAGTGAAGAGCGAGTCGATGCCACCGGAGAAGAACGAGGCGGAGCGCCCTGGGGGACGATCGGCGGGTTGTACAATATTCGTCGCATGGATGGTGGGAACGTAAGTGCGTCCGTACCATTGACGCCAGCACGCGGCGACGGCCGTTGCCCCTCTCATCAAGACTGGATCGACGGGAAGGTCGATCTCGATGTCCTCTTTGTAGAGCGCGCCGTATGCGATCATGAGCACTAGCCAAGGATCGCCAGAGTGCGTCAGCAGGTGCTCGAACTGTCGATCGATCTCGAACCACACTTCCGACACCGCGCCTGACTGGGACCGCAGTTGCGCAGTCACCCGCAAGATCTGGTCCGAGCCAGCGTTACGTCGATCTACGCTCATTAGTCTCACGGAAGCCACTCCCGTTCTGCAATAGTGAGCTTGTTCGCGGCGCGGTTGATCCCGGTTACCGAGTTGTCGGCGCCTCGTGTGGCCGGGCCCAGACCTTCACGTAGTCCACGTGCATGACGGACGGGCTCGGGGTGTGCTCGATGGATTGATGGGGATCAAGTGCAAGATTGAGGAGAATGAAGCGCTCCTGGCGGTGCAACGGCGGTGTCGGAGTGCGCCAGATCTCCTTGCGATTGAGGTAGATGCGGATCCAGTCCTCTTCAATGAGCGCGCCGATGAGATTGAACTGGGAGTAGAGCAATCCCTTCGGGATCGAATTGAAGATGCGTGCGGTGTGTGATTGCGCACGGTCTGTCTTGTGAAAGACATGCACATTTGTGGTGAAGCGGTGCGGTACGTCGCCATAGTGCTCGAAGATGTCGATCTCTGCTGTTGCCTCGGAGCCGTCGACGCCGATCAGCCAGAAGGCCGACCACAGCCCCTCTCCAGGAGGAAGTTTGGCGCGGATCTCGAAGTACCCGTATTTCAAGGAGAATCCATATCCGGCGCGATCGTGGCTGGAGAGGAGCCCGGATCGCCACCTGTTGTGCTCGTCTTTTTTAGCGGTGATATGGAGGATCCCGTCTTTCGTCGAGAAGGGCGAGTCGGGGCCCGGATCGGCAAAGCGCGCAAGACCAAAATCCCCATTCCATGGTGTATGAGCGATCCAGCGGGTCCCAGGCCCCCATGGGGACACATCGAGTGTCTCGAACTCCTCGTCGAACACAAGAGTATAGCCGGTGAGATCCAGAGGTGCGCCTTCTTCGGCGAGAACGGGTATTGCCGCAATCGGACTCGCGAGGAGAGGACAGATTGCGATGGCAACGATGGCGAGTCGATGAGCGATACTAAGCACCCAAGCCTCCTTTTCTATCGACTGGCTCGAGCGGTTGACCGAGGCTTGCGGCTCGACGCGCGGCGAGCGTGCCATGCGGACGATGACGCGAAGCAGACGAGCGTCTGAGCACACCTTGATAATGTGCAGCGAGACTCTGCGCCCAGGCGTCGACGGTTGGGGCCAGGGAGCGTCCCTCCGAAACGCCGGCTCGGCTCATGCGCGCCACCATGGTATCGTCGTCGCTGATCTGGCGGAGGGCGTTGGTGAAGCCAGCTTGGTCGAGGGGATCGCAGGTCAGTCCAAGCCCTTTCGCGACGATCTCGTTCGCCAGAAGTGCATACTTCGCTATTAGTATCGGAAGCCCGCTCATCACGGCTTCCAGCGCGACGATCCCGAACGTCTCGCGCCATTGCGAGGGGAGAACCAGGGCGCGGGCGTCACGGCAGAGATGCGCGATCTCGCTCCTGTCCCGCCAGCCGAGAATTGCGAATTCTGGGTAGGTTTCGGCAAGTCGACTCGCGAGCGGTCCGTCGCCGATGAAGCGCACCGGCACGTTCGCGGCGCGGGCAGCTTTCGCCAAGAGCAGGCACCCTTTCTCCTCGCTGAGGCGTCCCACAAACAGGATCTGGCGATTGCTCTCGGCGGAAACACGTGTGTCCGTCCATGGTTCAATCGGATTGCGCAAGACACGGATGTTCGGTCCGGCGACGCCTTGTCGTGCCAGTAAAGGGATCATCTCGTCGTGAACGACGAGGATGCTACCGGCCGCTGACAGGTCGAGCGAGCGACGCAGTGCTGCAAGACGTGCCGAGCGCCAGAGCTTGTGTGAAAAGTGGCGGCGATCGCAATTCGTGCTGAGGCAGGCGGCACCGAGCGGGCGCAACTCGCAGGGGTGACCCCTCCGAAAGTTGAAATAGCCCCCGTTTGGACAAGACAAGAAGAAATCGTGGGCGTGGATGACGAGGCGGGACGAAACTGGCGCGAGCGAGCCGAAAATGGATGGCGATAGAACCTTGGACCAGCCGTGGACGTGATAGATCGTTTCAGGCGTGTCGTTCTCGGCGATCCATTGCGCGAGCATCAGCCGCGCTCGCCCGTTATGCAGGCCGCGCAGCATCGACGCGGGGCGAGCGCCATCGAGAATATGGCGACTGCCCGTTGAAACTGTTTCGCCCTCCATTGGCGCGGCAGGATCGAGGCCGGTGAAATAGGTCGCCCCGATGCCGCGCTCGCGAAGGACCTTGGCGGTCAACAACGCGATGGCCGTCGCTCCGCCCTTCATTTCGGCGATGTCGTTTATGATCACGACGTGGCCGGGCGTCGTCGGATGCCCGCCGAAAAGCTCATCGGCCTCGAGGCTCGTTTCCATAATGGTCCAGTCTTTCAAAGCTCGAGAGCGCGTCGCGGATCCAATCGGCCGCGGAACAGATGTCTGAAAGCGATGAGATTCCCCGCGAGCCGCCCGCGCCGGTCGATCCAAGGTTCGGCACGCAAGAGGCCGGCGAAATTCGCCGCAATGTTCCGCGACATGAGATAGAGAGCCCGCGCAAGTCCGAGCGACCCCTTGTTGATCAGGTAGACCGGGTTCGCGATCTGCGAGTATCCAAGCCGGCGACCAGACTGGCGTCCAATCTTGACGCCGAGATGAACGCCGCGCATCGCGCTTGATTTGACGACGGTCCCGTATCTACTCACTCGGACGCCGAAGTCGACATCCTCGAGCCAAGCGTAGAGCGGGAGGTACTCGTCGAATCGTAGTCGAAGTGGCCGCAGAGCCGAAAGTCTGACGCTCATGTTGCAGCCATAACCGTTCCGCACTTCAATTGGCGTTGGGCTCGGCCGCCACTGTTTGGCATCGTCCTCGATAATCCGATCCGCGTCGCTGAAATTCAGCCCGGGGCCGTGGATGCCGTCGCTGAGAACTTCGCCGGTCGCGAGGGCGACCTCGGGCGAACCGACGTGAAGCCGCTCGACAGCGTCCAGGAACTGCGGCGCAGGAACGAAATCGTCGTCGAGGAAAACCACGACATCGTATCCATCCGCCCGGTCCAGAATAGCATTTCTCTGTTGCGGCAAACCTCGGGGGCCGAGGAGAACAACGATGCCCCCGTATTTTTCGTCCGCGGCGCCGGCATCGCTTAATGTTGGGGCACAGACGAAGATCGCGTCGGCACGGCGTACTTGTCGAGCCAGCCTGTCGAGTGTTTTGAGGAGAATAGATGGCCGATCGGCGGTTGCTATGCCAACGGCTATCTTCAGGCGGTGCGTCGCTTGAAGCCGCTGTTCTGGAAGCCTGGGCGACAAGGAGGAGGCCGTTGGTTTCGTCGCGCCGGTCTGGCCTGAAGTTCCAGTCTCCATCATGTGTTTGCCCGCTGGTGCGTCAGCCATGAATGTTTCAGATGCCGCCAGTGCCTGGGTCTTGACGCGAACTCGTAAGCACGTTTGAGGTCGCCCGACGTCCGGCCCGCTAAGCGAGCCCACGAAATAGTGTGTCACGCAGCGTGCCGTGGCAAAGACTGGCATTGGACGTATTGCCCGGGCTCTCCGTCGGGGCTCGGTGACCCGACTACGCCATTTGGACAATCAGATGCGTCCCGGCGGAGCCAGCCCAAAGACGGAATGGCCGCCGCCGCGCCTCTCGATCAGACTGTGCCAGCAGCGAGAAGTCGGTAATGGGCACGCGCGCCCTGAGGGGGCTTTGCACCGATGGGCAGCGTCCGTCCGACCGTAGCGACCGTTTCACAAGTGTTTTGCGAGGTGGTGCCGCCCCGCCAAAGCTCACTGGGGATTTGGACATGGCAAGTGGCGAGCCGTCTGGCGGATCGATGGCGGCCTGTCGTGTTGGCCCGAGGGGCGATGAGCGGGCTCCGCAGGGTCGAGAGCGAGGGCATTGAGGTTGAGCTGGTGCCCGCTCTCCCCTATGGCCTCTGGCGGAAGGCTGCGAGTGCCTGGCGATGCGTCTCTCCCTTAAGTGATCCGTTGGTCGCACAACCGTTCTACGCGCGAGATTATGTACGGAGCGTAGTTGGCCGCCTGCGGGCGCTTCAGCCCGATTTGATCCACGTGCAGAATTTTCCGAACCACGTGCCATTGCTGCGAAGCGCCATGCCTGACGCTGCCATCGTCCTTCACATGCATTGCGATTGGCTCGCCCAGTTCGATCGCCGATCGATGGCAAGGGCGGTCTCTGCCGCGGACATGGTGGTGGGCTGTTCAAGCCACGTCGTCGAAACAGCGCGTGAGTGGCTGGGCGACGTCGGTGTTCCATACGCCGTCGTGCCGAACGGAGCGCCTGTGAATTGCCGGCCCGGACCGCACCACCGCGACGGCAGCAAGACTGTTCTGTTCGTGGGTCGCCTGTCGCCGGAAAAGGGAATCCACACACTGTTGGAGGCATGGCCCGACGTCGTCGCGGCGCACCCTTCAGCCCGCCTGGACATCGTGGGGGCAATGGTTGCGACGGATCGTGATATGCTTATTGACCTAAGCGCTGACGCCGAGGTGCGTGCGCTCGCACGATTTTATCCGGGTGGCAGCGAGTGCGCCGGTGGTTATGCGGCAGCTCTCCATCGCATTCTGCCCGGGCGCGTGCGGCATACAGTGACATTCGCTGGCAGCGAGCCTTATGCCTTGGTTCAAGACCGTTACCGTCAGGCTGCCCTGCTTGCCAATCCTTCCTTGAGCGAGTCGTTCGGTATGAGTCTCGTCGAGGCCATGGCCGCCGGTACGCCGGTCGTCGCGACGCGCGTAGGCGGCATGACCGAGATTGTCGAGCGGACGGGTGCAGGAGTGCTCGTCGGCACGAGCGATCCGAAGGCGCTCGCTGCTGCGATATGTCGATTGCTGTCGGATCCCGCTCTGAGAGGCGAACTCGGGCGGCGCGGCACTGCTGCTGTGGCGGCGACATATTCATGGGACATCGTCGCCGATCGCACGAACGAAATCTATCTCATCGCGTTGGAGCGGCGTAGACGTTCGCGTGGAGCCATCGGCCTGCGCAACGATCGCCGCGCGCGCCCGAGCGGCCGTACTGACTCGCGAGGGCTGGTCGAGTGACCTCAGCACGAGATGCCGATTGCGGCCGGGCGTCCGTCGGATCGCGATATCACCCGGCGTTGGCCTCTATCGTCAGCGACGACTTCGAGGACGATCGCTCGCCCGGCTGCGTGATCGGGACGAAGGCGTCGACAGGCGCACTTCGGCTCGGCGTGGACAAAGAGGGGCTGGTCGCGATCGACAATGGTGCATTGCGCTTTCAACCGCTTCTCCACCCTGGTTGGGCACGCCAGGGAATCGCCTACGGGCCATTTGCCAGATCGGCGGGTTTGATACTGGGTGTTGCCATCAACAACGGCCACAATACGTCGCAGGGTGGGCCGATCCCCGAAAGTTTCCTTGGCCGCGTTCGGCAGTGGAGTCTGGGCCCCCATGTCGATCCGCTTGCCGCTCGCCTCCTGGCGTGGCTGATGGCTCCGCGACGCCGAGCCACGCTGCGCAAGCTTCGCTGCTGGTTGGCGAGCTCGCGCAAGGCCAGCCGTTCCGGCACGCTCGAGGAGAGCCTGGCCATCGGCTTTTACTCGAGCGTTGCCCCTCCCGATCCACTCGTCGAGGGAAGCGGCTTCGTGCTGCATGCGGCGGAGGCCGAGAACGGAGAGCTTTGGTTGCGGTCCGCCGACCGCTGCCTCTCCGCTTTCCGACGCTTGAAGAACGTACCCCTCGTCTATGTCGTTGCGCTTCGCGATGAGGGCGCTTGCTATTATGTGGCAGGACCACAGGGCGCTCATGGCGTCGGCGGATTTCCAAGATTGCGCCCGGTCGGTATCGATGCGTTTGACCGGACTGCGCTTCTCTACGCTGGAGTCCATCAGGCAGCTCTGGGACAGATTGGCTTCAGGGTCGACACACGCGTGTCGTCGGTTCAAGTAGCCAAGGCTCCGGAGCTGATCGCCTGGTATGGCAGCGCGCATGCGGCCGACGGGCTGCAAGGCAATCAGGACGATCTCGGTCGAGCCGAGCACGGTGGTGCGTGGCGTGTCTTGGGAGATCAGCGCCTCGTCCGAACGCCGGACGGCGCCGTCGCACTCGGGACAGCCCGGGCACTCCTTGATCCGCACAAGCCCTCGGGTCTCATTCACGCGATCGTCGAGATCCGCCATGCCGATGATCGCGTCGCGCTGCTTTGGAAGGCCGACGCAGACGGCAACGGGTTGGGCCTCGAGTGCGACGCCCGCGAATGTCGACTGGTCCATCGCAAGTCGGGTACCGATCGAGTAATCGCGCGTGATCCGGCGCGGTCGATGACGGTTGGCAGGAAGCACGAGCTTCAGGTGCTCGAGGGGTACGGCGAGCTGGGTTGCTATCTGGACGGCGAAAAGATTTTCGGTGAATGGCTCGAGATCGCGGAGCAGGCGAGCGGGACGGCCGTGGGCATTTCAATCGCGGGTGCCGGGGCGCGCATCTCTCGCTTCGAGGCGCATCCGACCGAGGTTGCGATGCCCTCGAGCCTCGATTTTGCTCCGCCTTGGAGCCGGGAGGGCAGCCGTCTCCTGATCGTGGACAGCTTCGAGGGCAGGAGCGGCGATATTGCCGGGCGGCAGACGGAGATCGGAGGGGTTGCCTGGAAGCGATCGCTGGGTGTGGGAAACATCGTTGCCGATGGTCGGGGATCTGCACAGATTGCTGCCAGTGTGGCCAAACCCAACCCGGGCCGAACTCTGTATACACTGCCCTGGAGCGCCCCCGATTTCGCCGAACTCGAGATTGCCATCACCCCGCCAGGAACGGCCAGACACGAGGGACACCGCGGTCGCGCTGGGCTCGTCTTCTGGCAGGACCGCACCAATTATGTCACCTGCTCCTGTTGGCTGGACGACATCTACGGTGGTGCCTCGATATCCTTCTTTCCTAAGCGCTTTGGCTTCGAGGAGCTTTACGATGCGGTGTGGACCAACGTCGACCGGCGCATCTTTTGGGGGCGCCGCCTGATCCTTCGGGTTGCATTTGACGGCAACGACTTCCTCGTCCGCATCGACGGCGAGCCCGTGCTTCAGAAATCGCTGCGCGACATCTATCCGCACGATCCGCCGCTGAGGATCGAGCGGGTCGGTCTCGTCAGCAATTGGGAATGGGGCAATGACACCGGGTCGCAACTGGCTGACTTCCGGGCGTGGGCATAGGACGCCTGCAAGAAGAAGTAGGATGCGTTGATGAGAAGGCCGCGATCGCTCGGCCCGCGCGCCGGCCGGCTCCGCTGCCGAGCGCGACGCTAACCTGAAACTCGCCGGGCGGGACAGCCGCGGGGTACGCTGAGCCAACGATGCTGCACCGTAGCCGCGAGTAACTGCCCGCCTGACGCCGCAACGGCGCACTCTGCGGATCAATCGACAGGTTGGCGGGCGAATGCCAGAGGGGCTGCTGGAGGGGCGACGGGTCTGCGGGTACGCAAATCGAGCGTTGGCAATGGGGTTTCGATTAAAAACGTCCCGATGACAGAGACGGCGTCTGCCTGGCTTTTCATCAAATAGCCGTCGAGATCGGCAATGGCGAGTGTTCCCCTCTCAACGGCCAGGACGGTGCCGTTCGTGAAAGGCTCGATGGCCCCGAGAGCGTTGGCTCCTGACGTCGGGAGGTCGAGCAAGCAGAGATCGCAGCGATCGAGCAGCTTCTCCATGAATGCTGCGATCCGCTCCTCGCTGGGTGGATCGTGGAGTGCGTCGTAACGGCTTGCGGAGCTGCCCGCCGCAATGGCGTCGAAACCGTTAGCATTTCGCACAATAAAGGACTCGTCGAAGCCGTTGGGCTTGCTGAGCATGTCTGCCAGCCCTGGTGCGTCACCGAGCCCCAGCATGACGCTCAGTAGTCCCCTGTCCGGGCAGGCATCCACGAGGATCACCTTCTTGCCTGCCGAAGCGTAGCGACGCGCCAGCAACAGGCACAAGATCGACGAGGTGCTCTGTTTTCCTATTCCCTGAATGCCGATGCAGGACAGGCCAGCGTTGAGCTTGCCATCGAAGACGCCGAGCCCTGCGAGGCGGACCTCGCCGATCAGTCTCATCGCGCGCGAAACGCCGATGTGTTGTGGCAGAGGCACGAGGTCTGGCTGGCTGCGCATCCTCCAACGCCAAGTCTTCTCGCTTTTCCCCGCACTCACGACTCGGCCAAGCGTTGGCCTCCCGGACCTCGCGACATCCTCGAGTGACCGTACGACCCCATCGGGCGACATTCGGATGAGGGAGACGATGGCACCGATGGCACCGCCAAGCATGGTCGCAAAGAGGATGATCAGGAGCGACTTGGGCTGGCTTGAGGTGCGCGACACGGACGCTAGCGAAAGGATTCGCGCATCAGCGACGGGATAGGAAACGCGTTGCAGAGTTTCCATCAACTGCAGGTGGACGCCCTCATAGAGGCGCCGAAAGGTCTGCGCCTTGCTTTCGAGCTCGGCGAGCCGGACGGCCGAATCGCTGATCGCGCCCTGTCCGGATCGCTTGAACCTCTCGGCCTCGCCGAGCGATTCGAACGACTGCCGCCGCAACTCCTCGAGGCGGCCCTGCAACCAGACACCGCCTCGCCGCAACGCTTGCGCCTTCTGGTCTAGGTCGAACTCGATATAAGCATCGGCTACCGCGTTGACGATGCGGACAGCCTTTTCGGCGCTAGTCGATGTGAAGTGGATGTCGATGACCGTCGAGCGTCCGACACGCCTTGTGACAAGGCGGTCGAGGAAGCCCGGGACGATCGACTGCACTTTCGACTGATGAGCTTCTGCCAACCCTGTGACGGCGCTCTCTTGCGAAGGGGCTGGCGCGGCTGGAGCAATCGCGGGATCGCGCGAGCCCGGAGAGTCGATCCGGCTCCTGGCACCGAGCGGATCGAATTCGGTATCGTCTACGAGGCCGAGTTTCTCGATGACACGTTCTGTCACGCTGACTGACGCGATCACTTCGACTTGGCTCTCGATCCGCATCCCCATCTCGACGATCGGCTCAAGTGAGCGGGCTGTCTGCGAGAGAGTGATCGATGACGCAGGATCGATGATCACACTCGCCGTCGCCGTGAACTTGCGAGGCATGAATTGCACGGCCAAGGCAGCAGTGGTGCACGCCACGACGGCGAACAGAAGGATCCGTAGCCATGAGGCGGCAAGCACGCACGCAATGTCTTTGACGCCGATAGCACGGCCGACGGAACCCCCTGGTTCGCCTTTACTCATCGTGGCTTCGACTCCTAGGTCACGGCGCGCTTGGCCACATGGGCTCGGACGCGATCGGGGTGCAGATGGAATTCTGTTAGTTCGCCGCGAGCGTCGCTTGTGCCAGCCGTTGCCAGGGCGGCTAAGGCAGCAAACTGGAGACCAAGAACGACGGATGTTCCGGCGGTCATCGCAGGCAGAAGCGCGGCAAGGCATGCGAAAGCAGCCGCTTTGGCGACCGTGGGGGCCTGATGGCTCCGGTCCGGGCTCCATAGTGGCGCGAGGAGGAGGCCAAAGAAGACCAGCATCAGACAGGCGCCGGGGATGCCGGTGTTGGCTAGAACCGCAACCGGTAGGCTCGAGGTCCTGATGCTTCCGACGCCGGCGCCAAGCAGCCACGTCTTGAGGAAAGCCTCCCACCCATAAACGTTCCACAGAGAGCGCTCGATACCCGAGGCGCTGCCCAGTTTCTCGAAGAAAAGCACGGCCGCGGTATCGTCGAGCCAGAACGAAAACGCCGGCCACAATTGAAGGGCCAGAGCGATACCCACAAAGGCCGCGGGAAACCCGACCACCAGCGCCGAAAGCCTGGCGGAGGACGCACCGACCACCAACAGGCCGCAGCCGCGCAGGAGCATCATGGATAGATAGATACCAAGCCCGACCAGAGCCGAGGACGACATTGAACCGATCACGCACAGTAGAGCCAGACTGGCAACGAGCGCAGCCCTCCAGACCCAAATACCTCGCAGATAGAGTTCCGATGCGAACGCTAGGAAGGGCAGTGCCACGCCGCCAAAGGCAGACGATTCGGGAAACGACCCGATCGTGCGCCTGATCCCTCCGATATCGCCCTCGGCTAGAACCGCGTAATTGGCGTTACGGATGAACTCGAATAGCGCGATCCCGCCGAAGCGGTGATGAACGACGTCGAGAACGCCGAAGGCAAAATGAGCGGTCGCTGCGAATAGAATGGCATAGGCAATCGTTGCCGTCCCGGCGATCCGCGCGTGGACCGAGACGGCGATAAAGAGCGCGACGTCGCCGAGCAAATAGGCCGTCTGTGCAATGTTCCCCCCCCCAAACGCAAGTGGGGTCAGCGTGATCGAGCTCCGGGACTGGAGGTCGCCGCGCGTGATCGTGAACACTTCGACTTCGCCTGCGAAAACACGTGGCAGGAACATGGCCGAGCATAGGCCATAGATCGCAAAGCACACCAGCCAAAAGCCGGGTTGCCGGTAGTCGAGCTGTCGCAGACTGAGGCCGACGCTTTCAGGATGCTTGAAGACGCCCGCTACATAAAAGGCCAACAAGACATGTCCGGGCGGTATACTGGAATCGCCGAGCGCGGGGAGCTTGATCGCAGCCGCCGCGCCGAGAAGGTAGGCCGTCATCAACGCGTAGATGCCAAGGCGTGGGCCTGAATAGAGCATCAGCAAGCCCACGAGCAGGGTCACAGCGCCGATGGGCTCGAGAATCATGGCGCAGCCCTGGCCGAAGCGAACGTCCCAATAGCAGGTTGATACTGCGGTCGATCACCGTAGCGCTCGCAAGTCGTTTCGATGATCGCAATCATTGCATCGATTCCGGCGGCGGCTTCTCCGATTACGGCGGCGTGATGGCTCGCATCAATGCTCTCCTCGAGGGCGCGGCGCATGAGATCAGTGACGGCGACAGCCGAGTGTTCCAGGAGATAGATCAAGTAGGACCGGCGATCGATCGAGGCGAAGAATGCGTCAATCTTGCAGTCCCAGGCGAGACCGATCGAGGGGATCCCGTAGGAATAAGCAACGATGTGAGAGTGAAGCCGATGGGCTATCAGCCCATCAAGTTCAGCGATCGAGCGGCATAGCTGCTCCGGCGTTCGGGCTCGCGCTGCGAAGCGAGCCCCTACTTTCGTATGATCCGCCAACCGCTTCCTGACCTCCGTCAACGCGATTTCGTCTTCAGCTGCTCCATTCGTAAACGCGACGACTTGGTGGCCGGCTTTGACGAGGGCGTCGATCAGTTGGGCGTAGGCATCCAGCGTTTCACTTTGGGTGGCCGTTTCCGTGTGGCTCGAGTGGTAGGCAAGGAGCGTGGGGTGGGCGATGCCGACACCGATCACGCGCTGCTTTCGCGAGGGGTCGCGGCGATGCGGCCACGTCGTTGCAGCAAGTAAGCCCGGATCGCGCACGATGGAAGCCGCGCGTCCAAGCGTGGCGAGCGTTTGCGCCGAACTGTCATCGCGCGCGGCAGCGTGCACCAGCATGCGCGAGGCACAAAGCTCCCTGAGGAGCCGCTCGCCCTTAAGGGACTGCGGTGTTGTTGCCCCGACGGCGAATAGTCCGACAGGCACGCCATGGGACTCGCATGCGGCGATGACCTGAGCGAGTTTCAATGGGAAGTTGAGATCGAAGGCTTGAATGAGTTGCCCGCCGCCGATGACGGCAAAGTCGCACCGCGCAACCTCTTGTCTCCACCTTGGGCCGAGGTCGTTAGAAAGCTTGCGACGCAGCGCGAACTCGACCGTTACATCCCTCCACTGCTGCGGCAAGCTCCTCAGGACTGTAAGGGCCAGTGCGCGTGTGCGACCCGAACGGCTCGGCTCATAGGCGGTTCGGCCAGCGATGTCGATCGAAGCGACTTGCCAGCCTCTGTGTTGGGCAATGTAGTGCTCGAGGCACTCCGCGATCACGCCGTCGCCGAGGTTAGGGCTGAACTTGACATTGAAGATCGCAACTCGCATCGGCTCACGCTTTTCTGTTGCGATGAGAAACGATCGATGTCCCGCGATGTGGCGCTGGTGCTGGCGTTGCACCCCCCCGCTCGATTAGTGCCGTACCGGCGCGCTTCAGCTCCGACGCGACCCGCGGTGATATGAGCGCAACGACTTCAAGCCCGTAGCGGGCAAGCTGTCGGGGGCTAGCCGCCCAGGCCAGAACGTAGGGTAGCATGAGATGAATCGGTACATGGCGCCTCGCACGAAGCGTAATGCCTATCAAGTGCCACAGAAGCTGCAGATGCTCGCATTCGGGCGTCAGCTTGCGTTTGCCTGTGTGCCACATGTGACGCTCCGCCTTTTCGACAATCTGAACCGATCGGTACGGATGCTCACGATTGTAGAATGCCGCCGAAGTGGCGATGAACCGCCCGAGCAGTGCACATTCCGCGAGAAGCGCAATGTCAGAGCTGTAATAGGCCTGGTGAAGGCCCGTCTTGGCCAGAGCCTCGCGCCGGAATAGACCGAACATCGCCGCATCATAGCCCTGCGTCGAGAAGACCGTGCGAAAGCGCAGTGCCGCGTCCTGGATGTGAGACGTGTCTGAAAGACCACCCGTTATGC
>LNDR01000312.1 GCA_001464755.1 Rhizobiales bacterium Ga0077524 | reverse complement strand
GCCAAGTCGACCGTTTCGAAAGCGAGCCATGGCCAAAGCAGCAGAGGCCTTTCGCACGATCAGCGAAGTTGCCGACGATCTCGGCATCCAGAAGCACGTGCTTCGCTTCTGGGAGGTCAAATTCGCCCAGATCCGCCCGATGAAGCGCGGCGGCGGCAGGCGCTACTACCGTCCCGAGGATATGGAGCTTTTGCGGGGCATCCGGCAGCTCCTGCATCGTGACGGCTACACCATCAAGGGCGTACAGAAAATCCTCCGCGAGCAGGGAGTGGACGCCGTCAAGGAGCGTGCACTCAGCGAGGAGGAGAAGCGCAACGCGGCAGCCGCCGTGCAGTCCGAGCAACACGCCGCCGCCCCGCAATCCGTACGAGCGGGAAAAGGCGCTGCACCGGCGCCCGTAGCAGACGTGCCACGTCGAGGCAGACCTCGCGGCGCCGCCGCGGCTCGCAAGCTGCCCGACGATCGTGGCGCGGTGCTCGACGCCGTGATCGCCGAGCTGATGCGATGCCGTGACATACTGACCGGCGTCACTGGGACGACCGCGACCGCGCGCACCCAGCCGGAGCGTCGCGGCCGCCGAACCGCCTGATGGCGTCTGGCCCGAACTTGGTGCCCAGTAGCGTGGCCGATCGCGCAGCGCCACTGGCACTATGGGTCGTCGATCTCGTCGCCGGGGCAGATCACCTGCCTGACCTGGCACGTCGGCATGGGCTGCCGCTCGATGCGTCGAAGGGCCAGTTGCGATTGCCCATCGCCGGCCCACGCGAGGTCGCCCGGGCCGCCCTTCGCATCATTCTGGCAGGTTATGTGGGCCTCGAAGGCGCTCGACGCCCGTTCATTGTCGCCACTGGCGGCAAGCCCGCCCTCGATCAGTGCTCGAACCCACCCCTCGACTTCAGCCTGGCCCACTGCGACACCGTCGCTATCGTCGCCATCTCGAGGGAAGGCCCCGTTGGCGTCGACATCGAGGCTCCCCGCAGCGTCCGCATCGCCGATCACAGGCGCGCGTTACTGCTCGAGGCCGCGACCTCGCTCGCACCTGGAAATCTGCTGCCCGACGGACCAGGCGAGGCACGCTTTCTCCAGGCCTGGGTGCGTCTCGAGGCCCTCGCCAAGCTCACCGGCGAAGGGCTGGGCGCGCTGCTCGGCCGGCTCGATGACAACGCCCCGCCGATCGCCGGAACGATCGTGAACGGGAGCAAGTCGCGCATCCGCGACATTTCTGTCACCGACGGGCCGCCGCTTTACTCGGCCGTCGCGGGCATCGGACCGGCAATGTCGGCCGAGGACGCTCCTGTCGCAACGTGGTTACCCTCCGAGAGATCCTGGCTGGAAAGCTGGGTCGTGCGTGTCGCCGACGCTTCTCCTGAATAGGCCTCGGCGTCGAACGGTTTCGCAGACGGCACCGGCTGGTCTATAAGGCGCGGGAACGACGCATTCGCCCGGTCGCCTTGATCGTGCGCCCCCGCTATCGCACCGCAAGAGGACGACGCCCCGATGTCAGCTCGCAAGGAGCCTGATCGCAAGGATGCCAATCGGCCCGAGGCGCGCCTGCCCAAGGGTTTCGCCGATATGGCCGGCGATGACCTCAGATCGCTGAACCGCATGCTCGCGACCATCCGCCAGGTCTACGAGCTCTACGGCTACGAACCGCTCGACACGCCAGCCTTCGAGTTCACCGATGCCCTCGGCAAGTTCCTGCCCGATCAGGACCGGCCCAATGCCGGCGTCTTCTCGCTGCAGGACGAGGACGACCAGTGGCTGAGCCTGCGCTACGACCTGACGGCACCGCTCGCCCGCTACGTCGCCGAGAACCGCCAGCGTGTCGCCCTGCCCTATCGCCGCTACGCCATCGGCCCCGTCTGGCGCAACGAGAAGCCCGGCCCCGGCCGCTTCCGCCAGTTCATCCAATGCGACGCCGACACCGTCGGCACTGATAGCGTCGCGGCCGACGCCGAGGCCTGCCTGCTGATGGCTGACGTCATTCGTCGCCTCGGCATCGACGACTTCCGCATCCGCCTCAACAATCGCAAAATCCTCGACGGTCTCCTCGAGACGGCCAGTATCCACCCCGACTCCGATGCCGACGCTGCCCGCCGTCTCACCGTCCTCCGCGCCATGGACAAGTTCGACAAGTTCGGCACGGAAGGTGTGGCATTGCTGCTCGGCAAGGGTCGTCGCGACGAAAGCGGCGACTTCACACCCGGCGCCGACCTGGCGCACGGCTCGATCGACATCATCGTCCGCTTCCTCGACGCCGCCACCGGCGGCACGCCTGGCGAAAGCCTCGTCGCTCGCGTCGCGCCGTTGGTCGAAGCCAGCCCGCGTGCCCGTGACGGCCTCGGCGAGGTCGCGGCGATCGAGGCTCTGGTGCGCGCCGCCGGGGCCACGGGCGACCTGATCGCGTTCGACCCCTCGGTCGTCCGCGGCCTGGACTACTACACCGGCCCCGTCTTCGAGGCCGAGCTGACGTTCGAGGCGAAGAACGAGGACGGCCAGACTGTCCGTTTCGGCTCGGTCGGTGGCGGCGGACGCTACGACGATCTCGTCGCCCGCTTCACCGGCGAACGCGTCCCCGCAACCGGCTTCTCGCTGGGCATTTCACGCCTGCAGGCAGCCCTCAAGATCCGCGAGGCCGCCTCCGCCAAGGCACCCCTCGGTCCCGTCCTCGTGCTCGTCATGGACAGGGCCGAGATCGCCGGCTACCAGACCATCGCCCAGGAACTCCGCGGCGCAGGCATCCGCGCCGAGATGTACCTCGGGACTTCCGGCATGAAGGCTCAGATGAAATACGCCGACCGCCGCAACGCACCTTGCGTCGTCATTGAAGGCTCGGACGAGCGAGCCAAGGGCGAGGTCCAGCTCAAGGACTTGATCGAGGGCGCCAAAGCCGCGGCCGCCATCAAGGATAACGCGGCCTGGAAGGCCGCCCGCCCCGCCCAATTGTCGGTTCCTCGCAGTCGCCTCATCGAAGGCGTGCGCGAGATCGTGGCCCGTCACGGAGGCTGAGCGTGGAACAGCTCGCAGACGCCCCCGGGACGCCGATGTCCTCGCGCTGGATCGAGGCCCACGGACGCCAGTCGACCATCATCACGGCGATCTTCGCGCGCGCCGGCTTCGAGCCAATCGCGCCACCGGTCATCCAGCCCGCCGACCTGTTCCTCGATCTGATTGGCGAGGATCTGCGCGCACGCACCTACGTCTTTACCGACCCGGACGGCGCCGAGCTTTGCCTGCGCCCCGACCTCACCATCCCCGCCACCCGGCTCTACCTCGACCGTTTCGGCGAGACTGGACGACCGGCCCGCTTCTCCTACAATGGTGTCGTTTTCCGCTACCAGCGCGGCGGCGGCACCCTGGCCCGGCCACGCGAGTTCAGTCAGGCCGGCATCGAATCGTTCGCCCCCGACAACCCCGCCCAGGCCGAGGCCGAGATCCTTGCCCTCTCAGCCGAATCGATCCGCGCCGCTGGCCTTCGCGCCTTCACCTTCCGCGTCGGCGATCTCGGAATCTTCAACGCCCTGCTCGATGCCATCGACATGCCGGAGCGTTGGCGCGCGCAACTGAGCCACCACTTCTGGCAGCACGCCGCGTTCCGTCGCCAACTCCAGAAGCTCATGAAACCCGAAGAGTTTGGCCGCGCTCTGGCCGAGCCGCTGTTCCAGGCGATCGAGGCCGCCCGCCGCGGCACCATCCGCCATGGCGACGCGGTCGTTGCGCTCGAGCAGCACCTCGAGCGGCAGGGTCTCGTCGTCGCCGGCACCCGCACCCTCGACGAGATCGCCTGGCAGCTCGAGGGGCTCGCCGCAGACTTGAAGTCGCCGCCGCTGGATCCACGCGCCGCCTTGCTGCTCGACGCCTACATCAAGCTGGCGACGCCGGCCCGCGCGGCACCCGACGCGATACGCGCCCTGCTGAAAGGCACGACGATCGACATCGAGCCGGCCCTCGCCCGCTTCGAGGAGCGCCTGCGGCTTTGCGCGCAGGAGGGCATCGATATGGCCGATGCCCCCTTCTCCGGGGGCTTCGGCCGCCAGTTCGAGTACTACACCGGCTTCGTCTTCGAGATCCTGTCACCGCTTCTCGGTGAGGAGGAGCCGCTGGCTGGCGGCGGCCGCTACGACCGTCTCGTCGAGGCGATCGGCGCTCCCAGCCCCGTGACCGCCGTCGGCTCCGCCATCCACACGGATCGCCTTCTGCTCGCCGTTCGTGGAGGCCGCCCGTGAGCGACGTTACTACCGACAAGCTCGTTCTGGCTGTCCCCTCCAAGGGCCGCCTGATGGAGGAAACCGCCCAGCTGTTTGCTCGTGGCGGCCTCAAGCTCGCCCGCACGGGCAACGACCGCGGCTACCGGGGTGAGTTGCAGGGTCTTCCTGGCGTCGAGGTCGCATTCGTCTCCGCATCCGAGATCGCTGATCTGCTGCGCAAAGGTGAGGTCCACTTGGGCGTCACTGGCGAGGACCTCCTCCGCGACCTCATCCCCGAGGCCGAAACCGATGTCGAGTTCCTCAAAGCCCTCGGCTTCGGCCACGCTGACGTCGTGGTCGCCGTCCCGGATTTCTGGATCGATGTCTCGACGATGTCCGACCTCGAGGAGGCAGCCCTCCTCTATCGTCGGCGTCACGGCACCCGGATGCGCGTCGCCACCAAATACCGCACTCTCACCCGCATGTTCTTTTCCGGCCACCGCTACGGCGGCGAGGCCCGCTCGGTCGATACTGTGTCGATGTACCGGATCGTCGAGAGCCTCGGCGCCACCGAGGGCGCGCCCGGAGCCGGCCTCGCCGAATTGATCGTCGACATCACCTCGACCGGCTCGACGCTGAAAGCCAACAGCCTCCGTGTGCTCGACGACGGGATTATTCTCAAGTCCGAGGCCAACCTCGTCATGAGCCGTCGCGCCGCCTGGACGGACGAGACGCTCGCCCTGAAGGACGCCGTCTTGGGCAGCCTCGGGTGAGGGCACCTCCCCGTCTCACCGCGACATACGAAAAGGGGCCGCTACGAGAACCTCGCAGCGGCCCGCATTTTCGAGGGGAAGGTGGGCACGTTCCCGATCAATCCGCCCCGTCGCGGCTCAAAAGGGGCGTGATGCGACGCATCGAGACGCGCCGATTGATCCGCTCCGGACCCTGTGTCTCAAGCTTGAGATGCTGCTCGCCATAGCCCTGCGTGACGAGATTCTCGATCGGGATCCCGAACTGCTCGACGAGAATGCGCGCCACGGACTCTGCGCGCCGGTCCGAAAGGCTGAGATTGTCCTCTTCGGGGCCGACCGCATCGGTATGCCCCTCGATCAGAAAGACTTCGGCCGGATCGGCCTCGATTGCCCGGCCGATGGCGCGCGCGATGCGCTCGAGCTTGCCGTACTGGTCCGGTGAGACATCGAACGATCCCGTCTCGAAGACGATGTTGTCGAGATCGACACGGCGCATGCGGGCACGGATCGATTCGCTGTAGCGGATTTCGTCGAGCGAGTAGGTCCTGTCCAGACGCTCGACGGGCGGCGCCGTGATGGTCTCGTAGACGTCCTCGTCGCTCGCATCCACATACTCGACGATGTATTTGTCGCGCGGCAAGGAATGCGCCGGCGGCGCCAGCGCGACGATCGCTGCGGCAGCAAGCACGCCAATCCCGGCGCCGACGGCGAGGCGACGATAGAACCGTCGATTGTCGACCAGGATCACGTCGCGTCCCGAGGCATCTCGCCGATAACGCCTCAGCAGCCGGCCGTCCCGATCAGTCTCGGAGTAGACCCTGATGCCACCGGGACGTGCATAAACCGTTTCGGTTGTGCCGTCGCGACGTCGGCTTTTCTTGGCGTCGGGAGCGAATGTGCTGATCACGCTGGTCTCGTTGCGCGTGATGATGCTCCGGTTGTTCTGCCTGACGATGATCCGGTTGCCCGGCTCCTGGATGATGCGCGCGCCGGACTTGCCGACGGATTCGACGCGACCCTGCCTGACCTGATCGATGAGACGCGGACCCGATAGCGGACGCGGAACGGGCGCACCAGCAAGAGGGCCACCGCGGGCCGGTGGCTCTGCGGGTGGCAAGGCTCTCGGGTTCCTCGGGTCTCGCGGCACCTGCCGGTTATCGAACGACGGCGAAGCTTGATTGTCGCGCCTGGAGCGTTCGGACGGCCCGGGCGCCACGCGTGCCGGAGATCCGCGCTCAGCCTCTGGCGGCGCATTGAAACGGCGTGCGCTCCCGCCGCGCGGGTCGCTTGGTGGGCTGCCCTGTCCCACCGCCGGTGGCAAGTCCTGGCGACCTCGTGCGCGCGGCGCGTCGAGCGGTGGCCGTTGCCCCTGCGGATTGACGACCCGAGGCGGCTGCTCGGGTGGCGGTGGAAGCTGCCTGAGTCCCGGAGCAGCCTGCGGTGGAACTTGAACAGGCGGAGATCCGAAAGCAGGTCGGCCCCCCGATCCAGGTGGCGGCGTTCTCACGCTCGGATCAGGTGCGCGTTGCTGATCGATCGGGCGAGGGCGTGCGAATTCGCGCTCAGGTCTACCGGATGAGCCGGGCGGAGGCGCTGATCTACCCTGACTCGATGGCGGCGGCGGGGCGCCACGCTGGATCGATGGAGGCGCCCCCCCAGGTCCTGCAGGTGGAGGCTGCCCCCTTGGAGGCTCGCCTTGCCGACGCGGCCCCTGCTGCTGGTCGCCGCGCTGCTTCTGCCGCGCCTCTTCCTCTTTCGAGAGCGGCACCTGGCCCACGGCCGGCGCAGCCAGAAGACAGGCTCCGAGCAGCGCAATGCCGATCGAGGCTTGCGATCTCGCGCGCCCTCCGGCGCGTTGGCGATATGGCACGATCCCATCTCCTCATGGCGAGCAAGAATGGTGCCTGTCCCGCGACAGGCACTCTGACCCACCAGCCAAGACGAGCAAGAATGGCAATTCTACGACGGCCGCGGCCGCAATGAAGACGCAGGCGCCGCCTTATCGCGCCGACCTGATCCCACGATAAGCAGCAGCCTCGACAGTCACGCATCGAGAAAGCGCGCCGCCGCATCCGCAACGTCCCTCTCCAGGCCCCTGAAGAAGTGATCGGCGTGCCTGACAATGACCAACCGCTTCGGCTCGGGCAGTCGCGCGCCAAGCGCTTCAAGCCCCGCCACGGGCGAGTGGTCATCTCGATCGCCGCTGACCAGCAGCTTCGGCTTGGTCACACTCTCGAGGAACGACGCGTCTCGCCTCGCGATCGGCAGCGCCACTCCGATCAGCTTCGTGACGCGCTCATCCTCCGCCCCCGCCTTCAGGCCCACCATCGAGCCGAACGAGTAGCCGGCAACGACCACCGTTTCGCATGCGCACCGGCTGAGAAGATGGCCGACCGCTGCTTTCACGTCGTCGACCTCGGCGACCCCCTCGCCGTGCTCGCCGCCACTGTCGCCAACGCCTCGGAAGTTGAATCGGAGGGTCGCAAAGCCCTCCTCCTGAAAGCGCACGACCATCGCCTCCACGACGTTGTTGCGCATCTCTCCGCCATAAAGCGGATGCGGGTGACAGACCACGACGCCGGTCTGCGTCGCCTTCGCCGGCAGCGAAAGCAGCCCCTCGAGCATGATGTCGCCGACTGGAAACCTGACCTGCTCTTCCACGCTTGCCTCGCTTTCGTTGCGCTGCCCCGCACCGTGCACCGGCTTCTCTTCAACCGCCAACCATCATGACCGCAAAGTCCTCGGCGGTGGTGCGCGCCAGTAGCGCCTTGTAGCCATCGAAGGCCGGATGTCCGGGCGCGATCTGGCCAAACGCCGGCGCCACCCCTCCCGCGCGGATCGGCACGAACGCGATCGGCGCCGCGACTGGTGTAAGTTGAGACCCGCGCCCGACCTTCAGCGTCGCGAGAATGCCGTGCATCTCGCCCGCGATAGTCGGCCGTGAAACCGTGATCAGCCGGTGTTGCCCGTGCCGGTTGGTGACGAGGTAAACGTGGCCCGACTGGTTCGGCACTGCGACTTGTCCGAACTGCGTGAAGGCCTCGTCGGTCCGCTCCCGCTCGCGGAAGGTCAGGATCGACTCTGCCTCGTCCCAGCGGATCTCGGTGCAGTACGCATACACCGCAGCCGAATTTCCGAACGACGGCCGGATGGTGAGATAGGCCCCCTCGATCCACTGAACGGCAGGCCGCGCATAACTCCCGAGTTCGTCCGGCGCCACTCCAGGGGCCATCGCCGCGCCGACCGGAGCAGCCACAGCTGCCGCCGGCCCGTTCGCGGCCCTGAGCGGCATGCCCAGCCCCTCCTCCAGCCGCACCAGCGTCGAGATCGTCAGCGGCCGGCGTCCTGAGAGCGCCTTCTCCAAGGTCGAAAGGCTGATGCGCGCGAGATCCGCCAGATGTCGGCGCGAGATACGTCGGCGAGCGATCTCCTCCACCACGCGCGCCGCCGCGGCCCGGCAGGCCTCGTCGGACAGTTTCCTCTCGCTCACAAGCGGCATGGCGCGTCGGGCCCCTGCATGACTGGTTTCGCCCCGTACAAATCCTCACATAGCGGCACGGATTGGGCGAAGCCGGGCCGGCACGCGGCGGAAACGTGCCCCATTTCGCTGAACCTTCCCGTCGATCCCATTGACCGCGAAGCGCAAAACATGAGCCGCGGACGGGGCACGCGCAACCGCAATCGATGTGGAGTAGGACCATCATGTTGCAGACGATCGATGCAGGACGCTCCCCGGGGCGACCATTCAAACGGGGCGTCAAGGCGCCAGTTCCAGTTAATGTCGCGGCCAGCGTGAGCAACGCCCTCCTCGCGCTCGGGCTCGCCGCCGGCATCACCATGGCCGCGCTCGGCTCGGCCCGTGGCGAGGCTCATTCCGCACCGGCGGTGTCACCCCCGGCGACCGTGTCCTCGCCGCTGACAGTTGTACCGTCCCTTGCGTCCTTGAAAACAACCCGGCCGAACGACATGCGCTCGGGCGCACTGCTCGTCCGCCGCGAGGACGGCGAACTCGTGGAGGCAACGCGCCTCGGCACTGACTACGACATCACCGTCAGCGGCCCCACGGCGCGCGCCCGCATCACCCAGATGTTCCACAATCCGGCCGCGACCCACGTCGAGGCCGTCTACGTTTATCCCCTCCCCGAAGGCGCCGCCGTCGATAGTCTGAAGATGATCATCGGCGAGCGCGTCGTCGTCGGCTCGATCAAGGAGCGTAGCGAGGCCAAGGCCGTTTTCGAGCAGGCCAAGGCTGAAGGCAAGAAGGCGGCCCTTGTCGAGCAGGAGCGGCCCAATATCTTCACCAACTCGGTCGCCAATATCGGCCCGGGCGAGACCGTGGTCGTCCAGATCGAGTACCAGGAGCCCATCCGCCGCTCCGACGCCGAGTACGCGCTGCGCCTGCCTCTCGTTGTCGCCCCGCGGTACAATCCGAAGCCCCTGGTGCAGACCGTCGAACTCGGCGCCGGCGGCTGGGGGAGCGCCGTCGACGATCCCGTTCCGGATCGCGCCCGCATCGAGCCCGGCTATCTGGATCCCCGTGAGGCAGCCCCAACGAACCCCGTCACGATCAGGGTGCGCCTCGCCGCCGGCTTTCCGCTCGGCGAGGTGACGAGCCGCTATCACGCGGTGAAAACCGAGGAGACCGGCGAGACCTCTCGTGTCGTCACCCTCGACACCGGCGCGGTGCCTGCCGACCGCGACTTCGAGCTGACCTGGAAGCCCGCGGCTTCCAAGGCGCCCGCCGTCGGCCTTTTCCGGGAGACGGTCGCCGGCTCCGAGTACGTGCTTGCCTTCGTCACGCCCCCGCTGTTGTCCAACGAGACCACCGAGCGCCGCCCCCGCGAGATGATCCTCGTCATCGACAATTCGGGCTCCATGGGCGGTACCTCCATGGCCCAGGCCAAGGCGAGCCTCGCGTTCGCGCTGCAGCGCTTGAAGCAAGGCGATCGCTTCAATGTGATCCGCTTCAACCACACCATGGAGATGCTGTTCCCGGCGCCCGTTTCGGTCGACCGGTCCAACATGGCGCGGGCCATGGCCTTCGTCGGCGCGCTGCAGGCGAATGGCGGCACCGAGATGCTCCCCGCACTCGAGGCGGCGCTCGTAGACAACGCCGGGAGCGACTCTGGCCATCTCCGACAGGTCGTCTTCCTGACCGATGGTGCCATCGGCAACGAGCACCAGCTGCTGGAGTCCATCGCCGCCAAACGCGGGCGCTCGCGCATCTTCACGGTCGGCATCGGCTCAGCACCGAACAGCTACCTGATGAACCGCGCCGCCGAGCTCGGCCGTGGCACCTTTACCCACATCGGCGCCGTATCAGAGGTCGAGGAGCGCATGCGCGCGCTGTTCGAGAAGCTCGAGGCTCCGGTCGTCACTGGCCTTGCTGCATCCTTTGGCGACAACGCCGTCGACGCCACCCCCGGCCTGCTTCCCGACCTGCACAAAGGCGAGCCGCTCGTCGTCGCGGCAAAACTGGCGCGCCCCGGCGGCACGCTCGAGATCAAGGGCACCATCGGTGATCAGCCATGGATCGTCACCTTGGCCCTCGCCAACGCCGCCGAAGGCAAGGGCCTCTCGAAGCTCTGGGCGCGACGCAAGATCGCCGACGCCGAGGTCGCCAAGACTTTGCGCACTCTGACACCCGCCGAGGCCGACAAGGCGATCCTGGCCTTGGCGCTCGAGCATGAGCTGGTCAGCCGCCTGACGAGCCTCGTTGCCGTCGATCAGGAGGTGAGCCGCGCTCCGGGCCAGCCCCTCGTGCGCTCGGACATCCCGCTGAACCTACCTGCCGGATGGGACTTCGACAAAGTCTTCGGGCCTCGTCTCCTGCAGCAACCACGCGAGATCCGTGCCGACCGCCTACCCGGCCCGCAGCAGGACGCCCGCGCCGAAGGCAAGCTGATGCCTACCGCAACCCGGCTCGCTGCCGCGCTCCCGGCTCACCCCCGGCCACACGTCGTAACCCAGGGCGTCAACCAGCCGGTGCCGTTGCCTGCCACAGCCACCGACGCCGAGTTGCGATTGCTGGCCGGCCTCGCGCTCTTGCTCGGAGCCCTGACGCTCGCAGCGCTCGGTCGCCTCCCGACCGCTCTTCCCAAGCATTGAGACAATCCTGGTGCGGGGCCCCGCGCCCCGCACGTTCGACCGCGCGAGCCCCGACATGACCGCTCTTCGCTTCAGGCGCCCGTCGGCGCGCATCGCTCTCGCGGCCCTGCTGCTCGCCGGCGGACTGATCCTTTGCGGCCAGGGCCTCTACATCCACGCCAAGGCGCTGCTCGCCCAATTCCTGCTCGAACGCGCCTTCTCGGCAAGCCTCGCGACCGGGTTCCCGACGAAACCCTGGAGCTGGGCCGATTCCACGCCCGTCGCCCGTATCGCCGTCCCGCGGCTCGGCGCTTCGGTCATCGCTCTGTCGGGCGCAAGCGGACAAGCCCTCGCCTTCGGTCCGGGTCACGTTCCACGCACCCCCGAACCGGGCGACGCCGGCACGAGTGTCTACGCCGCCCATCGCGACACGCACTTCGCCTTCCTTCGCGATGTCCAAGCCGGCGATGTGATCGAGATCACCCGCGCTGACAATGCGACGCATCGGTTCCGCGTCACCCATACCTCGGTCGCGGCTTGGGACGCCTCGGGCCTGGACCCCGACGCGCCCGGTTTTCATCTCGTGCTCGCCACCTGCTGGCCCTTCGAGGCCCGAACGGCCGGCCCTCTTCGCTATCTGGTCCACGCGACCGCAATGGCTGAATAGCTGCTCCACCGCCATGCGCTCCACGCATACCCGTCCGCGCGAATTCGACTGGCCCTTCAACACTCTTCACGGCGGCGAGAGGAGCCCTTCTATCGTCGGCACTAGGCAACATATTGGGGACACGGCGCAACGACGCCCACCGCGAGGCGCGATCAACGCGGCCCGCGGATTGAACGAATGATCTAGGAGCAATGCCATGAAGACTATCGCAGCCACCCTCGTTGCCCTCGGCCTCCTTGCCGGCGCAGCTCAGGCCCGAGTCTCCGACAACTATTTCACCGACCTCGGCCAGACGGCCCCCCGCGCCGTCTTCGACGACCTGAAGGACAGCGCACCGCGCTCGGCCTTCGAAGACCTCCGCGACAGCGCACCGCGGTCCGCCTTCGACACCCTGCGCGATTCGGCGCCCCGTGCGGCCTCCGACACCGGCAGCTCTCCGTATGATTTGACCGGCGAGTAACCTGCCTCGATACGACGGCCCCGGCGGCCCAGGCTTGATCGAGCCTGGGCCGTCGCCGTTTCAGCGCGTAGCGGCTCGCCGGATCTCTTCGTCAGACGCCCCCGTCGCACATAGCCCGGCGATCTTCAGCGACGCGAACGATAGCCCGTGGTGCTCGGCCCCACTCCCTTTCGCTTCCAGCATCTCGGCATGGTGACCATCGGCTTTCAGTCGCAGGGCAAAGCCCTTCTGCTGAGCGAAAGGTGTGACTTTATCGGCCGTATCGCCGATCACGAAGATCCGGCGCCTGGGATCCAGTCCCACACCGCCAATGCGCTCCATCACGTTGAAGCTCTCCGAGAGAGAGGCCGGGTGCTCGCGATGGATGCCGACGATCCCTTGCCGCGAGGCATGCCAGTCCAGCATCGCGGTGAGATCGAAGCCCCCCGAGGCCGGTGTTGCGCAGCTCACATGGGCAAGACCGAGCGTCAGCAGGGCCCCCGCGATCGTCGCTCCTCCGGACTGTCCAGCCAGCGAGACCCGCTCCAGCCCGAATTCCCGCCGGATGGCATCGACCGCCTCCCGCATGACGAGGTACTCGCGCACCTTCCGCCGATCCGCGTGGCTCCCCGTCGAGCCGAACGTGCCGGGTCGCGCGACGAGCACGTAGGGAACCTTGTAGGCTTTGGCGAGCATGTCCAGCGTGCGGCGGAGCGACGCCAGGTGGCTCTGCAGCTTCTGCCCGTTGTTGCGATAGCTCGGCGGAATGTCCCCTTCGAAAAAGAAGACGGCCTGGCGCGCCCCTTCGAGATTCTCGGTCGGATAGAACGCCACGCAATCGCCTCGTCCGTCCACGTCGACCCATACGTGGCGCCGGTCGGTCTCGCATGCCCCTCGCACGCCCGCGAGCGCGTCCGCCCCCCCGAGCGTCGCCTCCCCCGTGCGCTTGAAGCGGGTCGCGGCATCGGCCGGAGACGAGCAGCCGAGCAGTACGATCAGCGTCGCGAGCAAACCGGGAATGAGCGCGTAGCCCCGCGTCGGTCCGCAGCCAATAAGACTGCGCCCCGCGCGCCATGACCTGCGGTCACGCCGACCCGACATCCGGCCGCATCCTTCTCAGTCCTGGTAACGGGGCTTCCGCTTCTCGAGGAACGCAGTACGCGCTTCGACCGAATCCGGATGATCGCCGAGTTCCGTCGTCATGTACTGCTCGTAGCGGTAGCCGTCCCTGAGGGTCATGTCCTCGATCGTATTCAGCGTCCGCTTGGCAAGCCGGATCGCCGCCGGGCTCTTCGAGGCGATCTCGCCGGCAATCTTCATCGCGAGCGGCATCAAGTCCGCCTTCGGCACGCAGGCTTCCACGACACCGAGACGGTAGAGTTCCGCCCCCGACACCCGGTAGCCCGTCAACATCATGCGCCGAAGCGTCGAGTGCGGGAACAGTCGCTGCGTGTGCTTTCCGCCACCGAGCAGCCCGACGTCGATCTCCGGCAGACCGAGCGCCGCCTCCTCGGCCGCGATCAGGATGTCCGCCGACGCGGCCAGTGCCAGCCCCGCTCCGAGCGCCGGCCCGTTGATCGCCGCCACCACCGGCTTCAGGCACTCCCGGATGGCGTGGTAGCTCTCGCGCGCCCGCCGGTTGTGCTGCCAGCGCTCTCCCGCCTTGGACCGATCCGGCCGCGCCTTGAGATCAGCACCTGCCGAGAACACCTTTCCGGCTCCCGTCAGGACTGCCACCCGCACGTCCCGTCGGTCAGAGATCATGTCGAAGGCATAGGCCATCTCGGTGTTGAATTCGGCGTTCTGCGCGTTGACCGGCGGATTGTTCATCGTGACGACGGCAACCCCGTCCAACACCTTGACGTCGATCAGCTTGAGATCCATTCGCGCGCTCCCTGCATCAATGCCTATTCAACGCCTATCATAGGTGGCATGCGGGTCGCCCCGATAGAGGGGCACGCACGAGCTTTGATGCGCAGGGACCGTTGGCGCGGGCCAGGGAACATTTCCCTGCAAGCCGGAGTTGTTCTCGAGCCGCAGCAGAGGACGTGGGGTGGATGTCGCGCGCCGTGAAGTATCTCATCATTGCCGGATGCCTGGCGGCATCGGCGGCCATCGCGGCCAGTCGGCCTGCCACGGCTGCCGACGAGCCGGATCTCATCTTTCGCAAATCGACCGTCTGGAAGTTCCTGTCTCCCGACCACAAGCTCGCGGCCTATGCCATCGACGATCCCGAGATCGAAGGCGTCGCCTGCCATTTTACAGTGCCTGAGAAGGGCGGCTGGACAGGCTGGCTCGGCCTTTCCGAGGAGTTGTCCGACATCTCGCTCGCCTGCCGCCAGATCGGCCCCATCTCGTTCAAGCGCAAGCTCGAGCAGGGCGGCGAGGCCTTCCGCCAGCGCCGGTCGCTCCTGTTCAAGCGCATGCGCATCGTCCGCGGTTGCGACGCCAAGCGCAACGTCCTCGTCTATGTCGTCTACAGCGACAAGCTGATCGAGGGCAGCCCCAAGAACTCCACCTCCACCGTCCCCATCATGCCATGGGGAGCCACACTCCCCGTGCGCTGCGCCGACTGGTTTTCGGAGTGACGAACTGGCAGGCGATCCCTGCACCAGCGACGCCTGAATCCGCCACCCGATAATCGCCGAGAAAGGCCTCGGGTAAGAAGATGGCAAAATTCGCTACCCGGTAGGGCTGCCTCCACGAACAGCAGTCGGCAAAGCCCCCCTCCGCGCCTAAGCCCATTGGCGATTGGATCGTCGAGAGCGGCAAGCTCGCCGCTGACGGCGTCACCCACCACGTCACCAGAAGCACAGCACCGCGTCGGCGGAGCCCATCAATGCCTCCTCCGCCACGAACGATCACATCGTCTCGGGGCGTAGGTATTCTGGCGGAGAGAGTGACCGCCTAACACGTAAATCCAGGATAGTCCAAGCAGTCCAGCAGGACACGATATAACTCTATTATTTCAATGTATTACATCTTACCCGTTGTCCATCTCGACCAAAGCGGCCCCTTGCGATCCGCCAACATCCGCACCAAATTGTGGTAGGTTTTGTGGGATGAGATGGGGGAACCTATGCCGAAAGCCGGCCGTCATCCAAGCAACAAGCTGACTGCTGTCTTTGTCAGGTCAACGAAGAGGGTCGGCCGCCATTGCGATGGCAACGGACTCTATCTGGTCGTAGAGCCGTCTTTTGCTAAACGATGGATCGTTCGCCTCACTGTGAAGGGTGGCGCCAGAACCGATATGGGACTCGGCTCGGCTCAAGTCGTGACATTGGCCGATGCACGAGAGCACGCCCTGGCAGCAAAGAGATTGGCTCGCCAGGGGCTCGATCCCGTTGCAGCCCGACGAGCCGCAACCATACGTGTGCCAACGTTCAAAGAGGCTGCTGAGAAGGTTCATCGGGAACGCTTGCCGACGTATAGGAACGCCAAGCATGCGGCACAGTGGATTCAGACCCTTCGGACCTACGCCTACCCGGAGATCGGCGACCGGCCGGTGAACACCATCAGAACGACCGACATCCTGGCGATCCTTCAGACGATCTGGTTGACCAAGCCAGAGACCGCCAGCAGGCTGAAGCAGCGCATCGTCAAGGTGATCGATTGGGCCAAAGCCCATGGCCACATCACGGGCGACAACGTGGCTGCCACGGTTCAAGAGGTTCTACCTCGGCAATCGGCTGCCAGCGGTCGCCATGCGGCGGTTCCGTATCAACAGATACCAGCATTCGTCCGCTCCCTATCTCATGCCTCCGGCTCTGATGCGATCAAGCTTGGGCTCGAACTCATAATCCTCACAGCGCTTAGAACCAACGAGGTTCAGGGTGGCAAATGGAGCGAGGTCAACTGGCAAGAGAAGACCTGGACGATCCCCGCTGAGAGACAGTTGAAGAAGAAGGTGCCAGAACCTCACGTCGTCCCGTTATCCTCTCGTTGCATCGAACTGTTGACCTCGTTGAGAGCGCTTGCCGGCGACAGCGTCTACATGTTCCCAGGAAGCAAGGCGGACAAGCCAATTAGCAACATGACATTCCTAATGGCGCTGAAGCGTCTTGGCAGGAATGAGACGGTGCATGGCTTTCGATCCGCCTTCAGGACGTGGGTGGATGAAGAGACCGACTTCTCCTCCGATGTAGCAGAACGAGCGCTTGCTCATACTATAAAGAGCAAGGTTGAAGCGGCATATCGGCGGGGCGATTTTCTTCAGAAGCGTCGGGAACTAATGCAGGCTTGGGCCGGCTACGTCAGTGGTTCTGCGCCGCAGGCCGATATTCCTCAGAAATAGCCACTTTGCCTTTGAAGCCGTCGCAAGACTAGGTTAATATTGCTTCAATCGACCAGCGGTATAGCAAGCATCACAGCCAGCAGCACAGGAGGTCGGGCAAGCAATAACGAACAAGAAGGAATATTTTTTTATGAATGATATTAAACTTATTAGACTTAAACAAGTTTTGGAACTTCTACCTATTTCCAAGTCAACATGGTGGGATGGAATCAAAAAAGGAATCTATCCAAAACCTATAAAGATCAGCCCGAGAGTATCCTGCTGGATTCTTGAAGAGGTAATCGAAATAGCAAGAAACGGTGTGCCGGGAAACAGGTAGCCCTATCCGACACAAACAGCAGACTAGAGGGCGGTAACTCGCCTTCTTTTCTGCACTCTAGTTTATGCTCGACAAGAGACAACCAAAACAAAAAACGCAGTTCACTACCGAGCCCCTGCATAGCTGCAATGCGTCGCCACAAGGTTGGCCACAACAGCAACGGCAACGACAACCAATGTCGCTATCGGGCGCACCGCAGATCGTGCAAAACTGCTCACATAAAAAGAATACCTTACTTTCCCATTGCAACACACCACAACATAGATCACAATACACTCATTCATAGGTCGTCCGTCATTAACTCGGACCAATAAATAAGCTAACCGAAACGGACGCACCACCAAGCCCCTCGCAATTTAGCAAGGGGGCTTCTATTTTCGGTTACATGCAACAAATCACAATCACAACATCAGTATTAACACTTGAGGATATTATTATGCCTATTAATTTAATTCGTAGAAAAAAGAATAACATTAATTATGTATCCGCCCCCTGCGGCATTGGTAAAACGACAAACGCATGTCATTTAATTAACAGCCATTTTCGACACGAAGGCAATGTAATGGTCGTTCTTCCGACGATTAAGCTCATTGAGGAAGTCAAGCAGAAGCTCCAGGCTCTTGGGTTAAAGCCTATAGTGATTGACGGAGATCACAAACAAGGCAGGCGCTCTGTTCGCTCCGCTATAATGACTGCTCTTAGGAATGCGCCAGAAGACGGCCTCATTCTACTTGTCACATGGAATGCCTTCGTCGATCTCCCCTACTTCGATAGGCGTTCGAACTGGACAATTATCATTGATGAAATCCCAGCGGTAGACAGCCTCAGGTCGTGGACCCTCCCCAGGAACTCGATGTTCATCACGGATAAGATCAAGGTATATCCATCGAGCATAGATGGCTTGTCCGTGGTTGGCGCATCGAACCCAACTGCACTTCGAGACGAGTTGGAAGATCACAAAGACGATGCAGACGAGCCCTTTCGTGAACTCTATGGCTGGTTGGTATCACCCTCTCGTACCGTCTACGTAGAAACAGCAGCCTGGGAGCGGTTCCTTGAGCAAGATGGAACTGATCCAGAGGCAGCAACAATCAGTTTCCTTGCTCTACTCAAGACCAGTGTCTTCGAGAACACTATCATCATGGGTGCCAACTTCGAGGATTCATTACTGTATCATTGGCTGCATAAGCATGCATCCTATCCTATCGAGGAACACTCTGTTCTCACCGGCCTATTGAGGAATGAACATCATGATTTCTCAAACAGGGCTCGCATTCATTACCTGATTGAAAAGGATCGCTTCAGCAAACTATTGAAGAATACTACGGTTGGTGATCAGAACCTGATTGAAGTAATGGACGAAACCGTGGGCAAGTTCTTCGATGGGAAGGATTTCTTGTGGGTTCACAACAACAATGACAAAGAGTCTGTTCTCTCATCACTTCCCAATGCCCAAACGATGCCTGTGATTTGCCATGGGTTGAATGAATTCTCACATTACACGAACATCTATCTATCGGCAGCATTGAATCGGAACCCAATCCATAGTCGCATGATGAATGCCTTGGGATTCACGAATGAGATGATGACCAAGGCAACTCCTCACGAGACTTATTATCAGGCAATCATGAGGACCAGCTTGAGAAATCCAGATGCCTCAGACATCGTTGACATCGTGGTTCCTGATCGAGGGTCCGCAGAGCGGATTGGGCAACTCCTGGGGGTCACGCAAATAAATAGAATTGCATCCAATATACTGAAACATGAGTCACCTTTGACCCAATCACAGAAGAACCACAGAATGAAGTTCCATCAAGCTTACAGGGATATTCTTGACCGTGAACGGTTACCAAATCCTTATAGCTATAAAGGAAATGGTACTCATTCCGGGAACTGGAATTCAGAGGTCAGCGTGACCTTTCATGAGTGCAAATATGACAAGAGCCCAGACGTGTTCGTCGAAGACACGATGTCCATTGGCGACTTCATAGCAAATCTCAGGATTGCCGGTAAGACACATTTGGAGGAAAAGGAACGAACCTATATGTTCAATCCCACGAACTTCGTTCTCGCTCCGGGTGAAGATGGATTACGACGTCAGAATAACTTCAACAAGTCATCATTCATGGTTCTGGATTTCGATAATGGCAACCTATCACCAGACGAGTTCAGTCGGTTATTCGGTGAGAAGGCACCCATCCATGATAGACTTAGCTTTGCGATCTGCAATTCGTTCTCCAGGTCACCAGAGCAGCCAAATCGTTTTCGAGTGATCATCTTCTACACGAAGCCAGCTACATGCATTGAACAGCACCATGCCGTCTACGATTACTTGTGTGCAAGGTTGGCAAGATCAGGATTGGGTGAACAATCAGCTGGATTGGATAGATCATGCAGAACAGGAATTCAATCCTTCTATCTGCCCTGCACTAACAGGCAACACCCTGACCATGCTCTCTTCGAGACGCATAACACCAGATCGAGGGAGATAGCACAGTTCGGAATCGATCCCGAGTTCCTACATGGGATAGTCCAATTGAGCGTAAGCGGGGGTTGCGGACTACGGCGCCGGTTTCACTTTCGGCTTGACCGGTGACGGCTCAGGCGGCGACGCTCTGCGTCGCCGGTGGCTGCCAGTT
>LNDR01000311.1 GCA_001464755.1 Rhizobiales bacterium Ga0077524 | reverse complement strand
CAGGGCGGGGAATCCAGGTGTTGCGAGGCTTGCCGCCGAACTCGACGTAGTAGGTCGCATAGCGGTAGGCGAGGTCAGGTCTCTGTGTCTCGAGGCAGATCATCTCCACGAAACTCTTTTCCGGCTCGGCCGAGAGGATCTGCTGGATCTCGTCGATGGGTTTCGTTGGGAGACATTGACCGCTGAGGTTTATGTGGTGTGTCCAGTCGTCAGCCCAGGACAGCAGCGCGTCGATCGCTCGCAACTCGACATGCAGAATGCTCGCGCTGCCCCACGCTGTCGGCATGCTCTCAAGAAATCGGACGTTCTCGATGCCTTCCAGTTCGATGCCGCGCCGAATGGTCTCGCGATGACGCAGTAATTGCCGTTGCGGCAGATGGCGCGGGCGAGAGCGATCACCTGTGCCGGTGACTTATGCGCGACGATGGAAAAGGCGAGTTTCATGGGTTTGCGAGCCTGATGCGCGACGATGCTCCGCTCGCGTTCTCCAATTGTCCAGTGCTTTACCATGGGAGCGCCTTCAGATCCCTGAAGAAGCCGCCCGTCGGTCCTTCGGTGGAAAGCGTTGCGAGCCAGATGGCCGTGGCGGCGCCGGCCTCGACGGATAGCGGCGCGTTGTCGCCACCCATGTCGGTGCGCAGCCAGCCGGGGCACATGGCGTTGATCTTGATGTCGAACGAGGCGAACTCGGCTGCCGTGACGCGAGTCAACGAGTTCAGTGCCGTCTTCGAGATCCGGTAGGAAGGGACGCCGGGCCGCAATTCTTCGAGCTGGCCCGCACGCGACGAAATGTTGACCACACGGCCGTAGCCGCGCTCGCGCATGCGGGGCAGCACCGCTTGCATAGTGAGCAGCGCGCCCATGGTGTTGGTGCGAAAGGCGGCGAGCAGGCGGTCGGCGGGCAGGTCGAGCACGCTCGCGGTCTGCGCATCGGGGCCATCGAGGAGTACGCCGGCATTATTCACGAGAATGCCGATCGTGCCGTGATCCCGGGTCAGGGTGTCGACGGCGGACCGCACGGAGATGGGGCAATCGACGTCGAGTTGGATGGCGACGACCTCGAGACCATCGCGAAACAGAACTGACGCCGCCGCGCTGCCTTTCGACGGATCGCGGGCGCCGATGGCGACGCGATGGCCAAGCCGCGCCAGCTGCCGTGCGATCTCCAATCCCAGGCCGCGATTGGCTCCCGTGACGAGGGCTAGCTCGCGTCTGTTGCCGGATGCCTGCATCGATGCCGTGTCGCCCTCGACCCTACAATCGCTATGTCGGCCTCGCTCTTCCAAGGCCATACGCCCGCCTAAATGAAGCTCGGCTTTCGCTGGAGTTCATCTCGAATGGCTGTTTTATTTATAGGCCAAACCGCATTATGTCTCCCGCGTCGGCGGAAGCTCCTTAATTCAAAACAGACGGTTGCATAGCCGTGCATCCTCGCCGATGGGGCCGACTGTCAGGTCAAGGGACTGCGTGCCGAGCCGGGGGTGAGCCTACTTGGCTGGACCGATGCTTAACGATGGGCACTGCGACCGCTCGCCGACGCAACCCTCGTCTGGACACCGAGGCCATCAAGCCCCCGCGTCGGGGCCGACCTGGAGCCTGCCCATGCGCAGCCGAGTCGGCCTTAACCGGCCTAGGCCCGCCGCCGGGTAAACCTGCGATCAGCCCTCGGTCTGGACCCCGGGGCGTCCGACGCTGAAATAGGTGAAGCCCATCTTCGCCATGTCCTCCGGCCGATAGATGTTCCTCAGATCGACCACGACCGGTGCCGCCAGCAGCGACTTGACGCGCTTGAAATCGAGCGCGCGAAACTCGTTCCATTCCGTCACGATCACCATGGCGTCCGCGCCTTCGATGCAGGCGTAGGCGCTCGCCGCCAATTTCAGGCCTGGCATGGCTTGCCGCGCCTGATCCATTCCCTCGGGGTCATAGCCGTGGACGATGGCGCCGGCGTCCTCGAGGGCCGTGACCAGCGCGATCGAGGGCGCCTCGCGCATGTCGTCGGTGTTTGGTTTGAACGTGAGGCCCAGGACGGCGATGGTCTTGTCGCGCACCGAGCCGCCGCAGGCCTGGATGACTTTGCGCGCCATGGCTCGTTTGCGCTGATCATTGACGGCTGCGACAGTCTCGACAACCCGGAGAGGCGTGCCGTAATCCTGAGCGGTCTTGACGAGGGCCAGCGTGTCTTTCGGAAAGCACGATCCGCCGTAGCCGGGTCCGGCGTGCAGGAACTTCGAGCCAATTCGATTGTCGAGGCCGATGCCGCGCGCAACCTCCTGGACGTTGGCGCCGACCTGCTCGCACAAGTCGGCCATCTCGTTGATGAACGTGATCTTGGTCGCGAGGAAAGCGTTGGCCGCGTACTTGATCAACTCGGATGTGCGGCGGCCTGTGAAAAGGAGCGGCGGCTGATTGAGGTAGAGCGGGCGGTAGACCTCGGTCATGGCCTCGCGTGTGCGTTGGTCCTCGCAGCCGATGACGATGCGATCCGGACGCTTGAAATCCTCGATCGCGGAGCCCTCTCGCAGAAACTCCGGATTGGAGGCGACGTTGATGACCAGATCGGGCCGCGCTTTCCGGACGATGCGCTCTACCTCGTCGCCGGTGCCGACTGGAACCGTGGACTTGGTTGCAACGACCAGGGGACCGTCGGCCGCCTCGGCCACCTCGCGGGCGGCCTGATACACGAAGGACAGATCGGCGTGTCCGTCGCCCCGGCGCGACGGCGTGCCGACGGCGAGGAACGCCACCTCGGCGCCCCTGACGGATGCCGCCAGCTCCGTGGAGAAAGCCAGCCGGCCAGCGATTCGATTGCTCTCGACGAGGCTGTCGAGGCCGGGCTCGAAGATCGGCATCTTGCCGGCCTCGAGGCTGGAGATCTTGTCCTGGTCCTTGTCGACGCAGACGACATCATGCCCGAAGTCGGCGAAGCAGGCGCCCGAGACGAGGCCGACGTAGCCAGAGCCGATCACTACGATTCGCATGTGCCCTCTGCTGGCGATCCGTGCTGCACTTCAATCGACACTTGCTGGCCACCGGAGTAGCGGTGCCGACGCGAAAGCTGGAGCGACTTATTCTGGCTCATCCGACATGGCACGCTTGGTGCTCTGCCTAGCATGTTGACCAATCGCAGCTTCATGCGCATCGATGCGACACGCTACCGCATAATCGGACCTGTCAATCGCACTGTGGCGTTTGCAACCACGAGGCTGCTGTGCCACCAGATCCGGGGGATCGGTGAAATCTGTTTCGAGACGGGGGCAGCGTTGATGAAGATTGCGAACTTGGCGATCGCCGACGTCAAGCTGATCACTCCCACAATCCATCGCGACGCGCGCGGCTTCTTTTCTGAGACCTACAGTCAGAAAGCGCTCGCGGATGCCGGTATCGCCGCGGTGTTCGTGCAAGACAACCACTCATTGTCCCGGCACAAGGGCGTCGTTCGCGGACTGCATTTCCAGATTGCACCGCGGGCGCAGGGAAAGCTCGTTCGTGCAGCACGGGGCGCCATCCTCGACGTCGCTGTGGACATCCGCTTCGGCTCGCCGACCTACGGGCAGCATGTGACTGCCGTTCTGTCGGCAGAAAACTGGGCGCAACTTTGGGTTCCAGCAGGCTTTGCGCACGGTTTCTGTACGCTTGAGGACGATACCGAGGTTCAATACAAAGTGACCGACTACTACGCGCCGGAGTGCGATCGGGGCATTCTGTGGAACGATCCGGAGCTTGGGATCGCTTGGCCAGTTCAGGCCGAGCAGGCGGTGCTTTCAGACAAGGACCGCAAGCAGCCGAGGCTAGCGGATATGCCGGCGGCTTTTGCATATGATGGCTGAGCTTTCGCGAGCCGTGCAGGCGTCGGGGACGCGGTGCTTTGAGCAGTGAACGGCGGAGCGGGCATGCGGGTCATCGTCACGGGGGGTGCGGGGTTCATCGGGTCGGCCGTCTGCCGCTATCTTGTCGGAGAGCTGGGTGTTTCGGTCCTCAATATCGACAAGCTCACGTATGCTGCCAGCCTGAGTTCGCTCGAGCCGATTGCCACGCGCCCCAGCTATCGCTTCGCCAAGGCGGATATCTGCGACCGGCCGGCGATGGATGCACTGTTCGGCGATTTTGCACCTGACGCCGTCATCCATCTTGCTGCCGAAAGCCATGTCGACCGCTCCATCACCGGCTCCGACGCGTTCGTGCAGACCAACATCGTCGGCACCTACACTCTGCTGGAGGCGGCGCGGGCCTATTGGCAACCCCGGCAGGACGATGCCAAAGACCGCTTTCGCTTTCTTCACGTCTCCACCGACGAGGTCTACGGATCGCTTGGCGAGGAGGGGCTGTTCCGTGAGGACACCCCCTACGACCCAAGCTCACCGTATTCGGCCAGCAAAGCTGCCTCCGACCATCTCGCCGTGGCCTGGCATCGCACCTACGGGCTGCCGGTGATCGTCTCCAATTGCTCGAACAACTACGGGCCCTATCAATTTCCCGAAAAGCTCATTCCGTTGATGATCCTGAACGCGCTGCACGGCAAGCCGCTGCCGGTCTACGGGGATGGGCAGAACATTCGCGACTGGCTTTACGTCGACGATCACGCGCGCGCCTTGTGGTTGATCCTGACGCGTGGCCGGCTCGGGGAGACATACAATGTGGGCGGGCGCAACGAGCAAACCAATCTGGCCGTGGTCGAGCGCATCTGCGATCTGATGGACGAGCAGATGCCGGGGGCGTCCCCGCATCGGCGGTTGATCACCTATGTCGCCGATCGGCCTGGACACGACCGGCGATATGCGATCGATGCGTCGCGGCTGGAGCGGGAACTCGGCTGGAAGGCACAGGAAGACTTCGCCAGCGGCATCGACAAGACGGTGCGCTGGTATCTCGCCAATCAGGCGTGGTGGGAGCCGTTGCAAAGTGCGGTCTACAAGGGCGAGCGCCTGGGGCTGCTGCCGGCGGCCGTGACGTCGCGGGGGATGCCGTGAGGATCCTCGTTGTCGGCAACGAAGGTCAGTTGGCGCGCTCTCTCAAGGCGTTGTCGCCGCCCCCTGGCGTCGAGATAGCCGCCGTGGGACGGCCAGCGTTGGATCTTCTCGACCCGTCCACGATTAAGATCGCTTTTGATGCGGCGCAGCCCGACCTCGTGGTCAACGCTGCGGCCTACACGGCTGTCGACAAGGCCGAGTCGGAGCCGGATGCGGCCTTCGCCGTCAATGGCGCTGGCGCCGAAGCTCTGGCGCAGCAGTGCGCAATGCGGTCCCTGCCGTTCATCCATGTGTCGACCGACTACGTGTTCGACGGGAGCAAATCGTCGCCCTACCGAGAGACCGATCCCGTGTCTCCACTCGGCGCCTATGGCCGTTCGAAGCTCGAGGGGGAGCGGCGGGTGGCAGCAGCGTGTCCGCAGCACATCATTCTGCGAACGGCATGGGTCTTCAGCCCCTATGGGCAGAATTTCGTCAAGACGATGCTACGGCTCGCCGCCAGTCGCCCGGAGATCGCGGTGGTCGACGATCAGATCGGCAATCCGACCTACGCCCCCCATCTCGCCGCTGCCATTCTGGAGGTGGCGCAGGGGATCGCGCGGCGGGACAGTGTATCGTGGGGGCTCTACCATGCCGTGGGCTCCGGCGAGGTGACTTGGTGCGGACTGGCGCGCGAGGTGTTCGCTTTATCGGAGCGGCTCGGTGGCCCCAAAGCGGATGTCCGCGCCATCACCACGGCGGAGTACCCGACGCCCGCTCGGCGGCCCGCCAATTCGCGCCTCGACTGCACGCGCCTCAGGGATGCATTCGGTGTCGAGCTGCCGGCATGGCGCGAGGGCGTCGAAGACTGCGTCAGAGAGTTGCTCACGGTGCGTCAGCCTGAACCTCTAAATCGGAGCGGACCATGAGGGGTATCATTCTGGCTGGCGGGCGGGGCTCGCGCCTCTACCCGATGACGCTCGTGGGATCGAAGCAGCTGCTTCCTGTCTACGACAAGCCGATGATCTATTATCCCCTGACAACGCTGATGCTGGCTGGAATCCGCGAGATCCTGCTGATCTCCACACCCGAAGATCTGCCGAGCTTTCGGCGGCTGCTCGGCGACGGACGACGATGGGGCCTCGACATCGCCTATGCCGAGCAGCCCGAGCCTGCCGGTTTAGCGCAGGCCTACATCATCGGTGCGGATTTCGTGGCCGGGCAGACCTCGGCCCTGATCCTCGGCGACAATATCTATTATGGTCATGGCCTGCCGGAGCTGATGGCCCGGGCCGTCGGGCGGCCGAGCGGCGCCACGGTGTTCGCCTATCATGTTCTGGATCCCGAGCGTTACGGCGTGGTCGAGTTCGACAAGACCAACCGCGCGGTCTCGCTCGTCGAGAAGCCTAAGGCGCCGAAATCGAACTGGGCCGTCACCGGCCTCTACTTCTACGACGCCCAAGTGGTGGAGATCGCCGCTTCGCTGAAGCCGTCCGCGCGCGGCGAACTCGAGATCACGGACGTCAATGCCGCCTACCTGCGACGTGGGGAGCTACACGTCGAGAAGATGGGCCGGGGCTATGCGTGGCTCGACACCGGCACGCCCGACAGCTTGAATGAGGCGTCGGATTTCGTCAGGGCGCTCGAGAAGCGGCAGGGCTTCCGCATCGCCTGCCCCGAGGAGGTCGCCTATCGCATGGGCTTCATCGACAACGGCGCGCTCCGCAATCTCGGCCAACAGCTGGCAGCATCCGACTACGGTAAATATCTGCTGAGAATTGCGGACGAGGAGCCGATAGGGTGATGTGGTAACGCCGGTCCGAACTCATTGTTCTCCGTACTTGAGGAGCAGGGTGAGCGGGCCTTCGTTGGCTGGTTTCCGGTCAAGACACGGCCACTCGGATCGAGATTTGAGTTGCCATTCAGGGTCAACTTATCCCCGCATCCTCAGCCTCGCTTAAACTCGCCGCTCAGTGGTGAGTAGCGAGGCCGAGAATGGCATCCGAGCAAAGTCCGAATCTAGGTTTGCCATATATCCTGGCAGCCCAAGCACAGAAGCACGTCACGCACAACGAGGCGATCAGGGCCCTCGATGCGCTGGTGCAACTTTCCGTCGTCGATCGCGATCTGAGCGCGCCGCCGGGCGCGCCCGCCGATGGAGCGCGCTATATCGTCGGGCCGAGCCCTTCGGGAGAATGGGCCGGCAGGGTCAACGATATCGCTGCCTGGCAGGATGGCGAATGGGCGTTCCATGCGCCACTCGCCGGTTGGCGGGCCTGGATCGTCGATGAAGGCCAATTGGCCGCTTGGAACGGCACCGCCTGGATTATCGCATCGGGCGGAGGCGGAAGCGGGGTCAGTGATCACGGCGATCTGACCGGACTCGGCGACGACGATCACCCGCAGTATCTCGACGAGGTGCGCGCCGATGCACGGTACGTCCAATCCGTGAACCCAGTCGCGCTGGTCGGCGTCAACTCGACAGCGGATGCCTCGAACCGGCTTTCGATCTCGTCGCCGGCGTCGCTGTTCAACCATGAGGGCTCCGGGCACCAGATCAAGGTCAACAAAAACGCTGCGGGCGACACCGCATCCGTGCTGTTCCAGACCGGTTTTTCCGGCCGCGCCGAGTTCGGCACGACGGGTGACGACGACTGGCACGTGAAGGTGTCGCCGGACGGGTCGGCCTGGTTCGAGGCGTTGGTCGTCGACAAGGACACCGGCTTCGTCAGCTTGCCGAACACGGATCTCGGCGGGGCCGCGCCGCTGGCGCTGTGGGACTTCTGGACCGAGGTGCGCCTCGGGAATATCACCGCGACCTCACTCGACGTCTTCATCGGAGCGGCGATCAGCTCGGGCACCAACAGCACGGCGCTGCCGGCCGCGGCGGTGCTCGGCTACAACGCGCACGGCGCGTTCCTGCGCTCGTCGACGACGGCCAACGGCGGCTACCGCTACCAGACGTCGTCTCTGGTCTCGGATTATTTCGGCGTGGTCAGCCACAAATTCCTCGCCAAATTCCTGTGGCGCACGGCCTTCACCGATCGGCTGGTTCGTCTCGGCTACCACGACACATCGACCAATGTCGACGCGGTCGACGGTGCCTACTTCGAGATCGCCGGTGCGGTGTGCAGCGCCAAGACGGCCAGCAACTCGACGCGCACAACCCACGCGACGACGGTGACGCTGTCGCTGGATGTGCCCTACACCTTCGACATCGAGGTCAACGCCGCGGGCACTGAGGCACGGTTCCGTGTCTATGCCGGCACCACCGAGACGCCGATCCTCGACGTCACCAACACGACCAACATTCCAACCTCATCGGCGCGGGCCTTCGGTGCTGGCATCGTCGCGACTGAATTGAGCCTCACGGCGTCCGACATCGGCATCCTCTACGAGCTCGGCATGGGCACGGTGGCCGGTTTCAACGCGCACAGGGCGCCGACGCAGGGGCCCCAAGGCATCACCGGCGCCACGGGTGCGACCGGTGCCACCGGGCCGTCCGGTGTCATGGTGCACGAGGCCGCCCGCCTGTTGCGCGGCGACAGTGGCATTGCCGTCGACTTTGCCGCGCGCGAGGCGCTGATCAACGATTTCGCCGGCGTGCTGACCGCCTCGGGGCGCCCGCCCAGCCTGCTCACCGTCTCGCGGGCCTCGGATGCGACCGTCATCGGTCGCGGCCGGCTCCTACAGACCGCCTCCAGCAACGTGCTGCGCTATGCGCACGCGCCGGCCGTCGGCACGCCGCGCGGCGCGCTGTTCGAGGGGGCGCAGACCAACCTCGCGACCAACAGCGGTGACTTCAACGCGACCACCAAGACGCGATGCACCGTCGTCGCGGATCAGGCGATTGGGCCGTTCGGGACCATGACCCTCGACAAGATGCTCGAGGATACGTCGACCGGCACCTCGCATTTCGCGTCGAAGACCGTGAGTGTCACCAGCGGCACGCAGTACCACTGGGCGGTGTTCGCGCGGGCGGGCGAGTGGCCCGCGATCATGATGCGGTTCAGCTCGACGCATTTTCCAATCGGCAACGCGACCTTCAATCTCTCGACGGGCGTGGTGACGCCGTCGGGAACGATCGACGCCGCCTACATGGTCGACTACGGCGGCGGGCTCTGGCTCTGTGTCGTCGTGGCGACGGCCACAGCGACCGCAGGGTCGTCGGCCACGCTGTTCCTGTCGGACGGGACGACGACGACGCTGTCCGGCGAAGACGGCACCAAGGGTGTCTTTGCCGGCGAAATGTCGCTCGGCGTAGGCTATCCCGGCTCCTACGTTCCGACGGGCGCCAGTGCGGCCACGCGGGCGGCCGACAGTGTGACCATTCCCGTCGCCAGCTTCCCGTTCAATGCCACCGCGGGCACCATCCTGTTGGCTGCGCGGACACCGCGCCAGGACGGCGTGGCGCGCTATGCGCTGGCGCTCGACGACGGCAGCGAAAACAACCGCATCCAGGTCTATGACAGTCCGGCGAACGAGATCGTGCTGCTGGTGACGGTGGGCGGCGTCGATCAGGCATCGATCAACCTCGGCAGCGTGGCGCCCGACACGGACTTTACGCTGGCGATCCGCTACCGGTTGAACGATGTCGCGGCCTCGCTGAACGGCGCGGCCGTGCTCACCGACGCCTCGGCGACCATTCCGGCCATGACCACGCTCCGCGCCGGGCGGCGGTTCTCGACGGGCGAGTGGAACAGCACGATCAGGCAACTGGCCGTCATCGACCGCGGGCTCGGCAATGCCGATCTGGTGGCGCGGTGTCTCGCCATGGCCGCGTGAGGAAACCGATCATGCTCAATCACTTCATGATGTTTGCCGACGAGGCGTCGGCGCTGTCGGCGCTGGCCGCCTTCACGCGGAACGGCGAATGGGACACCTCGCGCGTGCTGCCCGGCCAGCGTGTCGTGCTGGCGCGCGCCGCATGGGACTGGTCCGACCCCGACAACCCGATCGAGACGAGCCCGGAGCAGACCGTGCCGGGCTACTTCGTGACGGTGTCGCTGGCGGCCATCGACCCGGCGCTGCGCGATCTGCCGGATGGTGTCTGCCGCCTGATCGGCGACGGCGACACGGGCGTGCTGGTCTACACGGCGCCCGATCTCGATCCCGGCCTGCTGGCGACGGCGATCATCGAGCCGGTGCCGGCGGGCGCAGCCTACTGGTTCAAGCATTGAGCGCAATGTTGCAGGTGGGGGCCGAATGCCGCCTTGCCCGGTGGGGGCACCCGCTATAGGTCATAACTCTGACAATTCCCGGCCCGGGGTGGGGTGTGCCCCGGCGGCAATCTGTAACCGCTGTCCGTGTGAGCGTTGATGTAGCATGGTGCCCATCCGCGATGTCCTCAGGGGCCTCCATCAAGTCGGCCGTCGCGCATGGGATGGCAGACAGGCGCTGGTGCACCATGCCCTCGTCGCAACTGCCTTGCGTGTCGACGACGAAGCACGCGTCTCGGCCGGTGTCGCAGCCCTGAAATCCGCCGACGCGCTACGTGATCGCGGCGAGGCCGCAGCCGCTGCCATTGCCTATCGAAAAGCCGTGATGCTGCTGCCGGGACGGCATGACCTGATGGTCCAGCTCGGCAATATGCTCAAGGATTCCGGGCAATCTGACGAGGCCGCCGCCGTCTACAGGACAGCCATCGCCGCCGCCCATCACGACAGCGATACCTATCTGCAGCTCGGACGCGCCTTGGCGCTCGCGGGCAGGATCGACGAGGCGGTCAGCGCGTGGTCGCGAGCGCTCGATCTGTCGCCGGGCTTCAGTGCAGCGCTCGACGAGCTGGATCGTGTCCTGCCGCTCGATGAGATCGTAACGCTCGGGCCAGGCGCACGTGGCGTGCGGTCCAGCGTCTCTCATCGTGGCGCCGGACATCTGGTCGGTTGGGCCATCGATCCGCAAAACCTCGGCGAGCCGGTCACACTCCATGTCGAGGTCGACGGCATCCTCTACCAGACGCTCCGCGCAAGCTGGGATCGCAGCGATCTGCGCCGGATGGCGCCTGGTGTCGTGGGAGGTGGCTTCGAGCTGCGGCTGCCGCCTGGGCGGGGCGAGGTTACGGTCGCGATATTGCATGAACGGCGGCCGCTCAGAGGCACACCGATGCGTGTCGCACTTTCGCCTGTGCGCCGCAGTCTGGGCATGGCTGCGACCGCAATCGCGGGCGACCGCTCAGGGCCGCAGTCCCGACCAGTCGAGATCGTCGTTCCGCTATACAACGCCGTGAGTGCGGCTGCGGCGTGCCTCGAGAGTGTTCTGCGGTTCACCAACGGTAATGCCTCGCTGATCGTCATCGACGACGCCAGTCCTGATCGCCGCATCACGCCGCTGCTCAACGCGATCGAAGGGCGCCCGCGCGTACGCGTCGTCCGCAACGCCGCAAACCTCGGCTATACGCGGACCGTCAACAAGGGATTGGCGCTGGCCGGCGACGCGGATGTCGTGCTGCTCAACTCGGATACGGTTGTCGGGCCGCGCTGGCTCGAGGGCTTGTGTGCGGCTGCCTACTCGCGATCCGATGTCGCGTCGGTGACGGCGATTTCCGACAACGCCGGGGCCTTCACCGTTCCCGAGATTGGTGAGCGCTCGGAAATACCCGGCGGACTTGCCGCCGAGGCCTACCAGAGGTTGGTCACACAAACAGCCGGAGGGTATTGGCCGGAGTTGCCGACCGGCAACGGCTTCTGCCTCTACCTCAGGCGGGACGCGCTCGATGCGCTCGGGGATTTCGATGCGGACGCGTTTCCTCGCGGGTATGGCGAGGAAAACGACTGGTGCATGCGTGCACTGCGTTCCGGATGGCGTCATCTCGTCGATGACCGGACGCTCGTTGTCCACGAGCGCTCAGCCAGCTTCGGCACAGAGAAGACCGCGCTGATGGAGGTCGGGCGGGGCGTCGTCGACGACCGTTATCCTGAATATGGAGCCCTCATCGAGGGCTTCCACAGCAATCCGGGACTGGCGGCAGCACGCCACCGTGTGCGGCGTTTGCACCGGGACCTGAGCGAGGCTGAGAGCGCGAATGGCGATGGTGCCGCTCGGCGCAACGTGCGGCCGCGCGTGCTTTTCGTCATATCGACAGAGACGGGCGGCACTCCGCTGACGAACCGCGACCTGATGCGAGCCGTATCGGGCGATTTCGAGCCGTGGCTGCTGACAAGCGATTCCCGGACGATAACGCTCACGCGCGTGGGGGCCGGCGAGCAGGGGGCGGATCTCGTCATGGCCCGTGAGGCGCTTGCCGATCCGGTCACCTACATCGAGCATACGTCGACGGCCTATGACGAGACGGTAGCGCGATGGCTGATCGAGCACGCCATAGAGCTGGTCCATGCGCGTCATCTCGCATGGCATAGTCTCGGGCTCACGGCGGTGGCGCGCCGGCTCGGCGTCCCCGTCGTTTTCTCGTTTCATGATTTCTACGCGGTCTGTCCGACGGTCAAGCTGCTGGACGAGAGATTGGTCTACTGCGGTGGGCGTTGTACGTCGTCCGCGGGAGACTGCGTGCCGGATCTTTGGCAGATCGGTGAACGGCCTCCGCTGAAGCACCGTTGGATCACCGAGTGGCGTCGGCGCCAGTGGCAGGCACTTGAGGCCTGCGATGCATTCGTGACGACCAGCGAAAGCGCCAAGCGCACGCTCGTCGATGCATACCCGATGCTTCTGGAGCGACGTTTCGAGGTCATTCCACATGGACGGGACTTCGCCGAGATGACGAGGCCGGTCGCGCCATCGGAGCCGCTACCGCAACTCGACATCCTGGTCCCCGGCAATCTTTCGCCGGCCAAGGGCCGCGACATCCTCGAAGCGCTGGGCGCCATGGACGCGGCCGGGAGGCTCCGCTTTCACATCCTCGGTGAGATGCATCCTCCGCTCGAAGGGGCGTCTATCGTGATGCACGGCGCGTACAAGCGCGACGACTTCGCCGAGCACGCGCGGCGGACGGGGGCCCAGGTCGGCGCCGTGTTCTCGATCTGGAGCGAGACCTACTGTCATACGCTCACCGAGATGTGGGCGATCGGACTGCCGGTGGTCGGATTCGATTTCGGTGCCGTCGCAGAGCGGATCGGGGCGACCGGCGCAGGCTGGGTTGCGCCACGCGACGATATCGGCGCGCTGTATGAGTTTCTCGTCGGCATCGCCGACAATCCGGGCGACATCGCACGGAAGGCTGCGGCGGTCGAGCGCTGGCAGGCAGGAGACGGGATTCACAACACCTGTGCAGTCATGGCGAGCTGCTACACGCAGCTGTATCAGGACGTGCTGGAGCGACGCCGGGCATTTGCGGATAGTGACTCGCGCTTTTCCTCTCACATCGGCTCAGGCGAGGTTGCTCATCATGGCTGACGCGCTTGCCCCGATCGATCTCGCTCGCAGCAGCTGTACGTGCCGCGATATCGGTCGGTCGACTGGAGCATCGGCCGGCGTTCTGCCCGCTTGGGGCGGCCGAGCTACCTGCGCAACTGGTCGTTGGTGGGTAGTCTTGTGCGGCGTTTGCGGCCCCGCGTCGCGGTGGCCAAGTCCGACGAGGACGCGGTCGTGAGTGGCTTCTTCAGTCGGTTCGACCGATCGGGGCGCAAGAACTCCGTAACGACGCCATCGGAGTCGGTGCACACGATGACTGGAGGCAAGGCCGATGCCTCCGCCGCCGAGAAGGCTCGTGAGGCTATCGAGCGCGCTGACGAACACAGGGACAGGCAAGAGCATGGGCCCGCGGCGCAGTGGTACGCGGCGGCGCTCGAAACGCTGCCTGACCGGTCTGACGTGCGCGTGCAACTTGCCAACATGCTGAAGGACAGCGGTCGTCTCGCCGAAGCCCAGGCTCACTATCGGGTCGCTCTCGCGGCCGACCCGCAAAATGCTGACATTGCCCTGCAACTCGGCCGCTCATTGAAAATGAGCGGGCATCTCTCCGAAGCCGCCGGCATGCTGGAGCATGCGCTGCAGCTGGCACCCGACCTAGCCGACGCGGCAACCGAGCTTCTGCATCTCGGACGGCTTTCTGGAACGCATCCGGTGTACGAACGCGATGCGCATGTCGCGCGCATGACGGGGCTTTTCAAGGTCACGGCCGAGCTGACGCGGCTGCGAAACGAGATCGAGAAGGCCCTCGACAAGCTGCCGGACCTCGGGACCTGGGCGGCCGCGCCCGCCGAGCTTTATGGCCTCATGCGCGAGTTGCACGATCTTCCGGCGCCGCCGGATGTCGACGAGGGTCCAACGATCGCCATTCTGGCCGATGTCGATGCTGCCTCACCCCGCGCCCTGCATGGGCTGATCGCAAGCCTTCGAGCACAGACGTGCTCCTCGTGGACGCTGCTCGCGGTGGGCTCTGATCCGAGCCGTCGCGACGCCGTGGTCACGGCCGGGATTGTGGACGACCGAATCCGGTGGCTCGACCGCGGCGACGAACCGGGCTGGCCCGTTCTCCGCGAAGCGCATGTGCTTACTCTTCGTCGAGGGGGGATGCTGCATGCAACCTCGATCGCGTGGCTGCATCAGGCGATCCTGATCGGGGGCAAGTCCGCCTATGTGATGGACGAGGAGATCGGTACACTCGCCATCGATGGCACATTCCAGGCCCAGCATGCCGAACTGCGCGCCTGCCCGGACTACGATTCCCAGCTCGAAGCCGATTGCACGGGGGAGACCCTGCTCCTCACGCCGCAGGCGTGCGCGAGCGCCGCTCGCAGCATTGCCGCTCTGGTCGACCGAGGGCGTCTCGCGCAGATCCGGCTCGATCTGATCGCAGCGGGAGAGGTCGGGCATCTGCCGCTGCCGCTGGTGCAAAGCCTGGCATTGGATGCGGTGCCGGAGGAGGCTCGCCAGAAAGACCATCTCGCCGATGTCGCAAATCATCTCGTAGCACGAGGCGATGCCCGAAGCGGGGCTCGGCATGGCTTCGTCTGCGCGCAGACGAAATGGCACGCGTCGCTGCCGGCGAGCGACATCGGGGTCGTCATCCCGACGCGCGACAATGGCCGCGATGTCATCGATTTCGCGGACAGTCTGGTCCGGCTGGCGACACACCCGGAGCGGGTGCATATCCTGGTCGTCGACAATGGAAGCCGTGACCCGGAGACGCTCGGCATTCTGGCTTCGCTGTCGGCGCGACCGCGCATCTCGATCGAGCGGATCGACGAGCCTTTCAACTGGTCTCGGCTCAACAATCGCGGGGCAGCGGCATCGACGGCGGAGTTGCTGTTGTTTGCCAACGACGACATGAGCATGCTTTCGCCCGGATGGGACGCGACGCTGACCGATCTCCTCTTGAGGGACGACGTCGGTGTGGTCGGTGCGCGGCTGCTCTATCCCGACGACACCATGCAGCATGCGGGCGTCATTTCCGGGTGGAAGGGCGCCGTCAACAACGACGGCCTGAGGCGCCATGTGTCGGAGCCCGGGCCTAGCCGCCGCTGGCATGTGACCCGGTCTGTGGCCGCGGTTGTCGGGGCGTTTATCGCCACGCGGCGGGTAACCTTCGACGCTGTCGGTGGGTTCGACGCGGAGCATCTGCCGGTCGGGTTCAGCGATGTCGATTATTGCTTCAAGGTGCGGGCCTCGGGTCTGAAGATTCTTTGGTCACCGCATATCACCCTGCATCACCACGAGGCCAAGTCGCGTGGTCTCGACTACACGAGCCCAGCAAAGCAGGCGCGCTACGATGGCGAGCAAGCGGTGATGGAGCGGCGCTGGCCCGACGCGCTGACGTCTGATCCGAGCGTTAATCCGTTCTGGCATGACGCGACGTTGCCCTTCCGGTTGCTGCAGATGCCGCCAGCGGACCGCGTATGCAACCACTTGCGGGCAACAAGTGCCGCCCAGCCATGGCGCCTCGCGCCAAGAAGTCGCCAATCGATCTGATCAACCGAGACTGCGCGTCGCCGCTGCTGCGGGCAATTCTCCAGAATCACGCTCTTCTTAACGCCGCCCGGCTGCCAAGGTGCGATCGGCAGGCTTCGCTTCGGCGAGCGTGTCGGCGACCGACAGCCAGCGGGCTCCTGCGACCGTCATGATCTCGAGACGCGTCCCATCTGCCGATCGTCGGCCAACCGGCAATGGCAGCGGTAGTGATGAGACCGATACGCGCTGGCCGTCGTAACCCGTTTCGTTCGTAAAGAGGACGATACTGGTGGAGCGGAACTGCGAGATCGAATTGGCACCAGCCGCGCTCGATGCAGTTGCAGGTTGCGATGGGGCAGGCAGAACCGCAGAGGACGGGCGTTGAGTTCCGGCTGACTGAACGCCCGGGGTTGCTTCACGCGGGGTGCCCAGCTGTCCAACCGCTTGCGGCGCAGGAGGTGCGTCGGCGATTTGTGGCAGCGTCGCGGAGCAGGCCGCAACGACAGTCGCTACGGCACAAATGCTGAGGTGTCGCAGACTGCCTCGCAGACATCCTGGTTCAAGGATCATTTATCGGGCGCCAATCTACCGTCTGAGCCTGGATCGCCGCACATCTACTCATAAAAAACACCGCAGAGGCACTCAAAGAGATCGAGGCGTCGAGCTTCTATCATAAGGCGGGGAGCTTGTCGTGTGCCTCGATTGCAGCACGCATTGGCGGGTCGAGACGAGCCAGCGCGGCGGCTGCATCCCGCGCCCCTTGCACTCGGCATCGACCGGTCACGCTGCTGTCCCATTGTGCCGACATATGCTAAATCCTGACGTCGGGTAGATGGCACGCGCGGTCGGCGTCGGAAGCCCTGCAACCAGGGATTTCCAGGTGCATCCGCGTGCTGTCGGCACGCTGTGGTTGCCGTCCTCCGAACCACGTTGAGAGCGCGACGAATCGACATGCAGCAGGAAATGAAAGCGGGCTCCATTCGGCCGCTGCAGCTGGTTCCCGTCAATGCGGCCTCCCGTAGTGCGGCTACAAAAGAAGTCACCCGCGGCCACCGGGTCCTCATGTGGCTTCGGCGCAAGTTGCCCCTCGGGCTTATCGTTGTCCTGCCGACGCTTCTCGGCGCCGCGTATTTTCTTTTTATCGCGGCGGATCGATACGAGGCCGAGGCCAAATTCGTCGTGAGAAGCCCAAGCAGCGGCGCCACGAGCCAGCTCGCAAGCCTGATGCAAGGCTCCACCATCACCCGGTCCATGGATGACGGCTATATCGTTCAAGCCTATCTTGGGTCGCGCGACCTAGCGAGGCGGCTCGCGGCCCAAACTGGCCTGATCGAGCGTATCGGACGGCCGGAGGCGGATTTTCTCTGGCGCTATCCTGGGCCGCTTTCAAGCCAAAACGAGGAGAGCCTGCATCGCTACATGCAGAGCATCGTCAACATCGACTACGACTATACGACCGGCATCACGACACTGCGCGTGCAGGCGTTTCGTCCCGAGGATGCGCGCGCGCTGACTGAGGCCATGCTCGTCGAGTCCGAGTTGCTGATCAATCGCATGAGCGAGCGGGCGATTTCGGACGCCATCACCACTGCCGCACGCGAGGTCGAGCGCACCCGGGAATTGGCCCGCGAGGCGCACGGTCGCATCACTGCATTCCGAAATCGCATCGGCATGATCGACCCTGGTCGCGTCTCCACGACAGCATTGGAAACGATCTCACGGCTCGCTCTCGACATGGCCCAGACAAGCGCGCAGCTGGCCGAGGTGGAACGAGCCTCGCCACAGAGCACACAGATCGCGAGCCTGCGCCATCGCATCTCGGCGCTCGATGCCCAGATCGTCATCGAGCAGCAGAGATTGGCCGGTGCTGGCGATTCACTGGCGCCACTGATCGCCGAATACGAGAGGCTGACTTTGGAGCGCGAGTTCGCCGAGCGCACCTTCGCCTCGTCGCTCACCTCGCTGGAGTCGGCTCAGCTCGATGCGCAACGCCAACGCCTGTTCCTCGAGCGGATCGCCAATCCCGCCGCGCCGGACTATGCCCGATATCCACGTCGACTGCTGGGGATCGCAGCTGTATTCGCGCTCTTCTGGATCATCTTCTCGATCCTTCGCCACCTCGCGTTCAACGCGCTTTCGCATGCACAGAAATGACCAGAAAGCCTGACCGATGCAGCTGAGATCCGACGCGCCTGTGCAAGACGTTCTCGACGGGGGCGACCCCGACGACCGGCGCATCGTCGTCAAGGACATCGTCAAGGAGTTTCATACCGAAATCGGTGTTCGTCGGATTCTCGATGGTGTGTCGTTCAGCGTCGGCCGGGGCGACCGCATGGCCGTTCTGGGTCGCAACGGGGCGGGAAAATCGACGCTGATTCAGATCCTGTCGGGAGTCCAACCGCCGACGAGCGGGACGATCGATCGAGGCCTGCGCATGTCCTGGCCGCTGGCACTCGCCGGTGGTTTCGAAGGCGAGCTCACCGGGTACGATAACATCCGTTTTATCGCGCGCATCTACGATGCGCCGTTCCGGGAACTCTACGAATACGTCGAGGATTTCACGGAGCTCGGCAAGCAGCTGCATGTCCCGGTGCGCGTCTACTCGGCAGGCATGCGCATGAGGCTCGCCTTCGCGCTGTCATTGGCCATTGATTTCGAGTGCTTTCTCATCGATGAGGTGATCGCCGTCGGAGATACGCGGTTCCAGGAGAAGTGCCACCGCGAGATTTTCGAGAACCGCAAGGACAGGGCGATGATCCTTGCAATCCACAGCCACGAGATCGTCAAGCAGCATTGCACGTCGGCGCTGGTGCTGAAGGGCGGCCGCGGCATCATGCTCGATGATATCGATCTGGCGACGAGCATTTATCATTCTCTTTGAAGGCTGTGTGGCATGGCGACTATCGAGCCTTTCGCCGTTCGTGCCAGCGCGCTGCGGCAACACATTTGGCGCAGAGCCGGACCCTACTATAATTTTCTCATGCGAGAGGGGCTTGCCCGGTCCTTCCCACCGGCTCGGCCACGCGGTGTGGGTCCGGGCCGCGACGTCAGGCTGGTCGGCCTCCTCTCCACGGCGACGGGTATCGGTCAGTCGGCCCGCCTCTGCAGGGCGGATCTCGAGCGGAACGACTATCGTGTGGCGACGAGGAGCCTCTCCCGGCTATTCGGTGTCGATCAACGCGTTCCGTTCGATCGTCGGCCGGGCCGACAGGCAACCGAAGCGCTTACGATCTATCATCTCAATCCGCCCCTCATGCTGCTCGGGATGGTCGCGTCGGGGCTGCGGTCCTATTATCGGTCGGCCAACGTCGCCTACTGGGCCTGGGAGTTGCCCGAGCTGCCGCCCGAGTGGATCGTCGCGCTTCCCTATGTCGACGCAGTCCTGGTGCCATCACGTTTCTGCCGAGACATCGTCGCCCGTCACACCGACAAGCCCGTTCTCGTGGTACCGCATCCCGTCGCGACGCTGATGCCCTCTGTCATTGATGCGCAAGCTCGCGAGCGTGGCACGTTTCGGATCCTCAACGCATTCAATTGCTCCTCGTCGCTCTATCGGAAGAACCCGGGCGCAATC
>LNDR01000310.1 GCA_001464755.1 Rhizobiales bacterium Ga0077524 | reverse complement strand
TGGCCAAGGTCAAGGTCCGTGGACTGCCGCGCGTGCGTGCCCGGTTCACGCTCGCAATGGCCGCCTACAATCTGATTCGGATGCCGAGGTTGCTCGCGGCGGCGTGAGGCCGAAGACCCAGGGGAGAGCCGTCGGCGACACCTCCGAGAGGCAAACCCACCGAGAGTGCAGTCCGCAGCCGATCGTCACCGCCACAACGAAACAACCGCCCGACCCGCCCCAGAGAATACAGTTCCCCTATCCCGCGAAGTTCAACAGCCTGCTAACGCTATCACGTCGGGCACCTGGATCAGCATGCTGCCAGGCCGGTCTGGGGCGTGTACAGTGAGCCATCGGAGCGGATGCTGCGCCTTCCCTAAGCGGTAGCTGGGGGCGCGATGCCGGGAGGTCACCATGCGCGTGGTCATTGCCATGATGAAGCACGAGACCAACACGTTCTCGCCGGTGCCGACGCCGCTCGGCCGCTTCGCCAAGGGGATGCCGGTGCCGCCGCGCGGTGAGGCTGCGCGGCGCGCCTTCGAAGGTACGGGCAGTGCGATGGCCGCCTTCATTGACATCGCCAAGCGCGAGGGCTGGGAGATCGTCACGCCCATCGCCGCCAGCGCGCCGCCGAGCGGGCCCGTCGAGGACGCCGCCTACGAGGAGATGACCGACGCGATCTGCTCAGCGGTGGCGGCCGGCTGCGACGCCGTCATGCTCGACCTGCACGGAGCCATGGCCACCCGGAGCCTCGACGACGGCGAGGGCGCGCTGCTCGCCCGCATCCGCCGGATCAGGCCGGGCGTGCCGATCGCCGTTGCTCTCGACATGCACACCAACATGTACCCGGCGATCGCCGACAATGTCACGACCTTGGCCGGCTACCAGACCTATCCGCACATCGATACCTACGATACGGCGATGCGCGCAGGCGAGGCGCTGGTCAAGGCAATCAAGGGCGCGGCCAGCCCCATGTTGGCGTGGGGGCAGCGGCCGATGCTGCCGCACGTCATGCGGCAGGGCACCGACCACATGCCAAACAAGGCGCTGCAGGCGCGTGCCCGCCAGATGGAAGAAAGCGGCGAAGCGCTGACGGCTACGCTGTTCGTCGGCTTCCCCCACGCCGATATTAGCCAGGCCGGTCTCAGCGCCGTGGTCGTCACCGACGGCGACGCCGTCAAGGCTCGGCGGCTGTGCGACGAGTTGCTCGATGCAGCTTGGAGCCAGCGCGAGGCGTGGGTCTACAAAATCGAACCGCTGGCGGATTCTATCGCGCGGGCGAAGCAGGCTGTGGCGATCGGGGCGGCTCAAGGGGCCTCTGCCAAGGGCCCGGTCGTACTGCTCGATCACTTCGACAACTCGGCCTCGGGCGGCACACAGGACACCATGACCGTGCTCGGTGCCATTCTCGACGCCGGCCTCGAGGGCGTCGCAGCCTTCGCCATCTGCGATCCGGCGGCTGTGCAGGAGCTGATCGCTGCGGGCATCGGTAACACCGCTACTGTGATGCTCGGCGGCAAGCTCGACATGCCGGCGATCGGGCTGAAGGGCGCGCCGAGGCGCGTGACCGGCCGCGTCAAGCTGATCTCCGACGGCCTCTATCGCAACCAGGGGCCCGCCTCGAAAGGTGTGCTGATGGACATGGGAGCAACCGTGGTGCTCGACACGGGCAAGGTCGAAATCGTGGTGTGCTCGCGCCAGCAGGAGCCCAACGACAAGAATTGCTTACTGTCGCTCGGTATCGACCCGACGACGAAGCGCTTCCTGATGCTCAAGAGCCGGGTGCACTGGCGCGCAGGGTTCGCCGACATCATGAGCGAAGTGATCGAGTGCGCCGGCACGGGCGTGTGCACGTCGGACTATGGCCAGCTCACCTTCCGCAACGTGCGCCGACCGATCTACCCGCTCGACCGCATCAACGAGTGATCCCAGAAGGCGGAAGTCGGCGAAGAAGAGCTGCCCGACCGAAACGCAGAGGGAGTAACAACAGCACAGATTTCGGCATCAGAGAGCCTATTGGCGAGAAGTGCTGCTCAGCTCGGCAGTGCTGCCGGTTTGCGGAGATGGTGTTCCGTGATGCGCTGATAGGCGTGACCCAGGCGCAGCACCGTCGCCTCATCGAACCATGGTGCTGCGATCTGCATGCCGAGCGGCATGCCGTTCGCGTCGAAGCCGCACGGCACCGACATCGACGGCACACCGGCGAAGGCGCCCCAGAAGGTGTATCGCGTGATCTGGCGCACGGTCTGAAACCAGGCATCGCCTTCTAGGCCGATCTGTGCGAGCGGCGCCCCGAACGGCAGGGTGGGTGTCAGCAGCGCGTCGACGCTGCCAAAAACTTGGCGCAGGCGCTGCCGGAAGCTCTCGCCCCAACGCAACGCCGCTGCATACTCGTGGCCTTTGACGTCCTTGCCGAGCATTGCCCGCGAATAGACATCGCGGCCGAAATCCTGCGGCCGTGTCTCTAGCCTTTCCTTGTGCACGTTGTAGGCATCGGCCAGTACGATCTTGAAGGCGAGAAGCTCATGGCTTCTTTCCACGTCGCCGAGGTCGACTTCAACGATCTCGACGCCAAGACCGCGATAGGCCGCGATAGCGTCGTCGAGCGCCTTCTCCAGCGCCGGATCGATATTCTCGAAGAACCAGCGCTTCTGAATGCCGACTTTGAGTCCCCGCACCGGTCGGTCGATGAGGCCGAGCACGTTCTGAACGGGGCGGTCCTCTGACATAGGATCGTCCGGATCATGCCCAGCGATGACGGTGAAGATCCGCGCCACATCGGCGACGCTCGCTGCCATCGGTCCAACGGTGTCGAAATACTGCGAGACTGCAACCGAGCCCCGGCACGAGATTCGCCCGATCGTCGGCCGCAAGCCAGAGACACCACAGAACGAGGCGGGAATGCGGATGGAACCACCGGTGTCGGAGCCGATCGAGCCCTGGCACATGCCGGCTGCCAGCGTGGCCCCGGAGCCGCCGCTGGAGCCACCCGGGATGCGATTGACGTCCCAGGGGTTTCGGACTGGGCCGTAATGCGTGCTCTGGCTGGTCGGTCCGAACACCCATTCGTGCAGATTGGCCTTGCCGACGATCACGGCACCAGCAGTCTTCAGGCGCTCGACGATGAATGCGTCGCGATTGGCGATGTTGCCCTTCAAGATCGTCGAGCCTGCTGTGGTCTCGACACCCGCCATGTCAATGTTGTCCTTGATAGACATGGTCATGCCGGCGAGTAGACCGCACCATTCGCCGCGCTCCTGCCGGCGGCTGATGTTCGCCGCAGTCTGGCGCGCCTGCTCGGGCAAGGGCGCGAGCATCGCCTTGGTGGAGGGGTTCCAGCTCGCGATTGCCGCAAGAGCCTGCTCGGTTGCAGCCGTCGCCGATTGCATGGGTGCGACTTCAGTCATAAGAAAAGCTCCTTGGCCGACGACCTCAACAAGACCGATACACAATCCAATCTATCACGACACCCCGGACACGACGGACCGCATCGCCAAAGAGCGAAGTTAGACGGGAACTCTCTGGGCACACTTGGTCGGCGTATCGGCGCCATCCGTCATGCGGAGGCTACGGCAACGAGTGAGGGCAATGACTGTACGCTCAAGGCAATCAGGAGGCCCTCCATCCCAAAAAGGCGACCTCGGACACTGTCGTTGGATGAGGACGGAGCGGCCTCCGGCCACCTCCGAGATCGGGTGATCCGCGTCGGCGTTCACGTCTCGTGCCTCGAAGGGCGGGGATCAGAGGGGCGTCGCGGCAGGTTCCGCCGAGCGATGGCTTGACGCCCATGGCGTTGTTTCAGAGCATGCTTCCGTCGGCACGATCGCGTCGGCTCACGGATTCCGGCCAAGGAGATCGAACGTGGCAGCGAAGAAGGGCGATGGCCTGTTGATGGTCTATAGCGAGGTGCCGGCGAAGCACGAGGAGGAGTACAACGCCTGGTACGATACGGAGCACATTCCGGAGCGGCTTTCGATCCCCGGCGTGCTCAGCGCCGCGCGCTACCAGGCCGTGGAGGGTGGACCGAAGTACCTGGCCTGCTACGAGCTCGCCACTGCCGACGCCTACCATGCGGAAGCCTGGCAGAAGTGGCTGAACAACCCGACGCCCTGGTCGCGCCGCATGTCGCCGACCGTGATCGCCACCAAGTTCATCCGCAACCTCTATCGGCGCATCTATCCCGCGACCGTCCCGGCGGAGACGGCGGAGGCGGACATGGCGCCGGTGATGCTGGTCGGGCGGATGTCGGTCCCGGGAGCCCTCGATGCCAAGTTCAACGAGGCCTACAACAACGAGCGCCTGCCGCTGCTGTCGCGCATTCCCGGATACATCCGGGCGCGGCGGTTCGAGGCAGTGATGGGTGAGCCGAAGTACACGACCCTCCACGAGATGAGCTCGCTCGACGTCTGGAAGAGCAAGGCCTGGGACGACTGGCGGACTGCCGTCACTCCGGTCTGGAGTGGCGAGGTCCGGCAGGCCATGGTTCACGCCGAGGGTTCGCCCGGCGTCTTCCGCCGCATCTTCCCGGCCTGACTTCGAGCGGCGCGCCCTCGCTCCACTGCACTCTCGATCACCGTACCAGCTCCAGTTCTCGACGCCTGCGCTCGCGCGCAACAAACACCGAGGAGACGAACGATGACAGGCGTGCTCGCGGGCGTCCGCGTCCTGGACTTCGGCCGCTACATCGCTGGACCCTATTGTGCGGCCATGCTTGCGGAGCATGGCGCCGAGGTCATTCGCATCGAGAAGCGGGGTGAAGGCAGCGAGGATCGTGTCGTCGCCCCGATCGCCGAGAGCGGCGAGGGCGCGCTCTTCATGCAGATGAACCGCAACAAGCTCGGCCTGACCCTCGATCCGATGAAGCCTGAGGGCCAGGAGGTCGTTCGTCGGCTGGTCGCCACCGCCGACGTCGTGATCGCCAACCTGCCGCCGCGGACCTTGCAGTCCATGAAGCTCGACTACGCGAGCCTGCAGGCGGTCAAGCCCGACATCATCCTGGCCACGGCCACAGCCTATGGGCGCGGCGGTCCCTACTCCGACCGTGTCGGCTTCGACGGCATCGGTCAGGTCATGTGCGGAGCTGCCTACCTGTCGGGAAGCGACGAGGACCACCCCGTGCGCTTCCAGGCGCCTTGGGTCGACTTCGGAACCGGCCTCCACCTCGCGTTCGGCACGATGGCCGCCCTGATGCACAGGAAGGCGACCGGGCGCGGCCAATTGGTCGAGGGTGCGCTTCTCGGGACCGCGCTGACGGTGGCGAATTCCGTGCTGATCGAGCAGGCGGTCATCAAGGCTGACCGTCGCCCGTCCGGAAACCGCTCGCAGATATCCGGCCCTGGAGACATCGTGCGCTGCAAGGACGGCCAGGTCCTGATCTCCGTTGTCGGCAATCCGTTGTTCAAGCGATTCGCTGCGATGATCGGTGAGCCGGGGCTTCTCGACGACGAACGCTTCAAGACCGACATCGATCGCGGCAACAACGGGGAGGCCCTCTCAACGATCACCGAGCGCTGGTCACGCCAGCGGACGTGCGCTGAAGCATTGTCGGCGCTTGCCGAAGCCAAGGTGCCGGCGTCACAGATCCTGAAACCGCAGGCCACACTGGACGATCCTCACATCCAGGCCATGGGCTTCTTTCAGGCTGTCGAGTTTCCTGGAATGTGCAAAGCTGCGCCGGTCGCCAAAGTGCCCGTCTGGTTGTCGGAAACGCCGGGCACAATCCGGCATCGCGCTCCGGAGCTGGGCGAGCATACGGACCGGATCATGGCCGAACTCGGCTATGCCGAAAACGAAATTGCGGAGCTGAGGGTTAAGGGCGTGATCTAGTATGAAATCCATTTGCTGCCCTTGGTCGAATATTATGCTCGATCCTAAAAGCAGCCATAGGTCTGGCGAAAGCCTGGCAGGCTATAGTGTCCGCTACTGGTCACTGCTTCCATTGCGGTGGAACATCGAGACGGGCGGTGACGGGGCATTCGCTGCGGTGATGGCGAATAGCTGCTTCCAGCCTGTGAGACGACTGAAGGCTTTGCGATGCAAGAACTGGGAGGCAAACATGCGCTCTCGTTCGAATCCGGAATTTCACCCTGCTCTTGAGTCGGATCAGTTCGCGTCCTCTGCGTCTGGATCAGGCGTCAAGATCGGCCAAGGGCGACCTGACGCAAGATCGGGATGGGTTGGTTCCGATTCTGGCGCACCGTACTCGTCCCGGAGCTTGTCTATGAGGTTGAGACAGAGGGCGGCCGGGTCATCCTTGCCGCCGCTGCCCGTCAACGCCAGCAGCTTCCGGCGTAGCTCGACCGCCGGGACGGGCGAGACATTGTAAGCACCTTCCCAGTTCTCTGCCGGGACGTGCTGTGTGACGGCGCGTTGGATCGACTGCCACGTCATGAATGAGCGTCCGGTTTTTATCTCAAAATCGATTAGCATCGGTACGCCGTGCCAGGGTCTTCGGCAACTGCGCTGGCTAGCAAGGCAAATTGCTTCGTTGTCGGCCCATCCTTCAGGAGGTCGTAGACGTAGGCGCGCACCTCTAGGAACTCCGAAATTAGGCCGCTCAGTTCGCGCTGCCAACGCCACCCATCGTATGACTTGCCCTCAAGCGCGCCGCTGATGCTCAAATCAACAAGGCGGCGCGCGGCGGATATGGTGCTGAATCTCAACGCGGTCGCGCGCCACTTATGGTTCTGGTAGGGGGCGACCGGAGGCCTCTCCATTCGCGATGCCAAGCATGTGTGTGGAGCAAGCCTGCTCGTCGACGGCACGTGCGCGCAGGCATGCCGATCACGTGATCTGGGTCATCGCCAGAATCTGCTTCCTCAGCTCACTCTTGAGAACCTTGTTGGCAGGCGACAACGGCATCGGTTCATGCCTGAAGGTAATGCCACGCGGGCATTTGTATCCGGCGAGGTTCTTGCGGCAGTGTGCAACGAGTTCGTCCGCAGAAACTTCAGCGCCGTCGGTGAGCATGACGACGGCGTGAACCACTTCGCCCCATTTGTCAGACGGCACGCCGATGACTGCGACCTGCGACACGGCGGGATGCGTGGAAATCACATCCTCGATCTCGCTCGGGTAGACGTTCTCGCCGCCGGATATGATCATGTCCTTCGAGCGGCCAGAGATATAGAGCAGCCCATCTTTGTCGAAGTAGCCCATGTCGCCGGTATGGAACCAGGCGCCGCGCAACGCGACAGCGTTCTCGTCGGGACGGTTGAGATAGCCTTTCATGACCGTCGGTCCGCGCGCCACGATCTCGCCGATCTCGCCCTGCGGCAGCTCGCGGTCGTCGGCGTCGAAGATCCGTATGTCCAGGTAAGGGACCGGCCGGCCGACAGAGTTGAGCTTGCCCGCCTTCGGCCCCTCGAGAACGTGGTACTCGGCGGTCAGAGCCGCCAGCATCGGTGACATTTCCGTCATGCCATAGCCGTTGTTGAGCTTGGCCGATGGAAACGCGGCGATGACTTTTTCGAGGAGATCGCGCGGCGTAGGCGATCCGCCGAGCGTGATCTGCCCGACCGACGACAAGTCGTAACGACCAAAGTCGGGATGGGTCAGAATCATATGCATCATTGTCGGGACGAGCGTCAGCGAGTGAACCCGGTGCCGCTCGATGACCGCCATCATCTCCGGCAGATCGAAGCGCGGCATGATGACGGAGTGAATGTTCATAAGGACGGCTGAGAAGATTCGCGACCCCGGCGCGAGATGGAACATGGGGCCCACCACAAGCTGCGCGCTATTGCGTTCGTTGCCCATAATGTGCGGCGCGCCCATGGCGTTCGCGAATAGGTTCCAGTGGGACAGCATCACGCCCTTGGATCGTCCCGTCGTTCCGCCTGTGAAATAGATGATCAGGGTGTCGTCGTCGGATGATCCCCGGATGCTTGGCGTGCCGATCCTCGTCGCCAGTTCCTCGTACGGGATTGCGGACGCGTGCGCTGACGCCCCGGCCTGGATCATGTGCGGTGACTGCCCCGCCTCGGCCACGGCCTGCCTAGCCAGCTCCCCGTGCGCCTCATCGAAGATGATAGCCTTTGGCGTGCACTCGCGTAGAGCGGCCGCGCACTCGCGAGCCGACCAGCGGAAGTTCAGCACGACCGCCTCGAGTCCAGCCAGGGACGGCGCGAAGTAGCACTCGAACAGCGCGTCGGAATTGAAGCCGAGATACGCGACGCGATCTCCTCGCTCCAATCCGAGTTGCTCGAGGCCAGCCGCCAGGTTCCGGCAGCGCTCGTAGACCTCGCGCCACAACTTCGTACGGCCGCCAGAGGTCACCGCCGGATCGTCCCCGTACACCCGGGCAGCTTTCTCGAGTAAGTCCCCGAAGCAGACGCTCATGAAGTGATCCTCGTGCAGGTTCTTCGCATCCGCGTGGCGCTCGCAGTCGCACTCGCGGCAAAGGTCGGTCACAAAACCACCGGGCGTCAAGCCAGCCATCGGCCGGCATCACTATCGGTCAGACAGGATGGCAAACCGCCGCCGTTGCCGGCCGTCGTACTCTGCTTTACCGTACATCAGCCTACTGTGGGGAGCCTTTGTCGATGGATGTTCTAGACGCCATTCGCACACGCAAGTCGATCCGGGCGTTCAAGCCTGATCCCTTGCCGCGTGCAACAATGGACCGGCTATTGGAGATTGCTCAGCGCGCGCCGAGCGGCACCAATACCCAGCCATGGCACACCTACGTTTGTGCGGGCGACGTCAAGAAGGCGATCAGCGCCGATGTGATCGAGATGGCGCGTAGCGGAAAAGGCAAATCCTACGCCGACTTCGGCTATTATCCGGCCAAGTGGAGCGACCTCCACAATTCCCGTCGGCGCGAGCTTGGTTGGGCGCTCTTCGGTCTCCTCGGAATCCAGAAGGGCGACCGCGAAGCCGGCACCCGCCAGTCTCTGCGCAATTTCGAGTTCTTCGATGCGCCAGTCGGCCTGTTCGTGACCACCGAAAGCTATCTCGGCCAGGGCAACTGGGCCGACGTAGGAATGTACATTCAATCGATCATGCTGGCGGCAAAGGGGCTGGGCCTCGAAACGTGTCCGCAGGCAGCCTGGGTTCCCTATCAGGAGACGATCTTTCGCCGGCTCGAAGTGCCCGCCGACCAGATTCTCGTGACGGGCATGAGCATTGGATATCCGAAAGAGGATGCGGTCGAGAACACACTGGTCAGCGACCGCGAAGACCTCTCGAATGTGGTCAAGTACTTCGGGTTCGGCTGACGCCCAAAGACTGACGCGGATCGTGACGCCGATCGAAACGCACACGCCCACCCTCAAACGTCTAGAAAAATTGAGTGCACAAGTGTCCGCTGTCCGAGGTCGACCGACCGCCTATATTCGGTGGTCACGGGACTGCCGATAGTCGCTCCTCGATCGCAGCTTCCTCTGTATCTTGCACGATCCGCCGACTACGCAGCAGAGCGGTTTTCGAGTGGCCATTTGGTTGTGACGATGCCGATCGCTGCGCACCCTGTAAATCTAATCGGCGAGCTTCCGGTGGATGCCCTCGACCCGCGCGCGGCAAAAAGGCTGTACGGCTGTATAGGTGAAGTTGCCCTCTATGGCAGACCCTACAGGACGGACCCTCTCGCATGACCCAAATCCCCATCCATGAACCGACGCTCTGGGCTGATGACGGTTGGACGGCGCAAGTGATCAAGAACGAGGATGATGACGGCTGGGCCGTCGCCATGATCAAGGATGGCGAGCCTGAGCCGGCATTGGTGGGGCCGTGGACGATGGGGCGGGATAAGAGGAACCCGAAACCCCTGGACAGCCAAGCGTTCATCACGCTGGTCAAGACGGCCACCGAGTATATCCGCCGCCATGAGCAACAACGACACGCGCAGCTGCACCAGAGCATCGAGATCAGTCGGGATACGGGTGGGCCGTTTGCATCTCGCTCAGCATCTGTTGTGGTGAGCCTCGATATTGTCCCGGATGATGACAACCCTCACGGCCAGCTCTCCGCGCGTGATAGTGCAGGCGAGCTCCTCGGGCAGGTGCGGGTGCCGCCCTCCTACAAATTGACCCGCGCCAGCGCCACCGCCTGGATCGCAAGCAATTTCAGCCAGCCCGACGAGCGATGATCCGCGCTCGCCAAGCCACGATCGTCGCCATGCCAGCAGGACGGCCTCAAACCCCTCCCATCACCCCTCTCTCACCCACGTTCGTGTTAGCTAGGTGGTAGCTGGAAAGATCAAGGCCCTTTGAGGGTCTCTCTAACTATTTGATTTAGTTGGCTGGGGGACTAGGATTCGAACCTAGACAGGCAGAGTCAGAGTCTGCAGTCCTACCATTAGACGATCCCCCATTGCCGGGATCCGCCCGGGCGAGGCCGGACGCGCCCGTGTATAGCGTCATGCCCACGTCATCGCAAGCGCGATACCGGACCCGCACGCCAGCGACGCGGGCAAACCGGTGGTCGCATCACGTGGAGGGAGCGACGGCCGCCCGGCGGCGCCCGCCTGACCGGCAAAGGCTTCAACTCCTCCAGTCGTAATCGCGTTCCGCCGCCGCCTTCGACACGAAGCCGTTGGCGACGTCGGCGGCAATCGCAGCCCCCTCGCGCGCCTTCGGGTCGCCGTAGCCCGCACCGCCGGCCTCGACGATGCGCATCGTCTCTCCGGGTTGGATCTCGATGCGCCCCTTGGCGTGAACGGGATGCCCCGCGACCTCGTGGTGGCGCAGCGAGCCGTCGCCGCCCCCGAATAGCCCTTTGGCTGGGTGAACGGTGCGATTGCCCATGCCGAGCGAGACCAGGATGTTGCCGGTGTCGTTGCGGATCGTCACGTCTTGCCCGAGGCCGCCGCGCCATTGCCCAGGGCCACCCGAGTCCGGCAACAGGCGCTTGTCGACGACCGTGGTGTGGGTCAGCGCCTCCCAAACCTCGACCGGGACCACAGCCATGTTCGATGGGTGAGGCAGGGTCGACCAGCCGTCGAGGCCCTTCAATGCGCCATAGCCACCAGACGCGAAATAGAGTGCCGTGAACGGCCGGCCGTCGCGGCGTGCGCCCTGGAAGGTGACGAGGTTCATCATGCCGCTGTCGGCCTGCACCTCACCCGGAGTGGCCTCGGCAAGAGCGCCGTAGATCAGCGGCGTGATAAAGTGGCCCATGGCGTGGCGCCCGCCCGTCGGGAACGGCGGCAGGGCGTTGAGAATGCATCCGGGCGGCGCCTTGGTGAGGATCGGCGCAGCGGAGCCCTGGTTGTTCGGGATCGACGGAAGCGTGAGCGACTTGATGGCGTGAAGCACCATCGCGTTCGTGTAGCAGAAGGGCACGTTGACGCCGGCCCGTACCATGCCACTCGTCCCGGCGAAATCGGCGGTGACCGTATCGCCGGCCTTGATGATCTCCACGGCGAGTTCCACATCGCCGTCGAAACCCTCGACCTTGATGCGGTTGTGGAAACGTCCGTCCTTCATCTCGGCGAGCTTGGCGCGCATACGTGTCTCGGATTGGCCGCGGATCGCCGCCGAGAGGCTGGTCAGATCGTCGAGACCGTACTCGTCCATGAACGCGTTGATCTCACGAGCGCCGACCTCGGAGCACGCGACATTGGCCATCACGTCGCCCATGGTCTGCTCGGGAACGCGCACGTTGGTGCGGATGATCTCGACGACCAACTCGTTGAGGCGACCGGCGTCGTAGAGCTTCAGGATGGGGAGACGCAGCCCCTCGGCATAGACCTCGGTCGCCGACGAGCCGAAGCCCGCGCCGCCAATGTCGGGCAGATGCGTGATCGACACGCAGTAGGCGACGATGCGGCCGCGGCGGAACACCGGGCGCATCACGGTAATGTCGAAGAGGTGACCCGTGCCGAGCCAGGGATCGTTGGTGACGATGATGTCACCGTCCTTCAGCGTCTCCGGCGGGAAGCGCTTGAGCATGTGCCGCGCGGTGACCGGCGCCGAGCCGATGAAGGCCGGGATGCCGAAGGTGCCTTGCGCGATGGTGTTGGTCTCGGTGTCGAGCACGCAGCAGGTGAGATCATAGCTCTCGTAGACGATTGTGCTGAAGGACGAGCGCACCAGTGTCGAAACGATCTCGTCAGTGAGCGCGACGAGCCGGTCCCACATGATGCCGAGGCTGACGGCGTCGATGGATCTGGTGGTGTGGTCGTTCATGTGCTCACTCCTTCCCGGCAAGATCGAGCTCGGCGACGAGGTTCAGGCGGGCGTCGACGGTGACGCGGTCGCCGGAGCCGACGACGGCGGTGGATTCGCGCTCCTCGATGAGGGCGGGGCCATCGACGGTCATGCCGGGGCGTAGCGCGTAGCGGTCGTAGACGGGCCAATCCGTGAGGCGCCCAGCGCTGGCGTCGTAGGCGCGACGCGTGCCTTTCTGTGGGACCGAGGGGGCCGAGACGCCCGATAGCTCGTAGCGCTCGCCGAGACCGGTGGCGGGGCCGACCGCCTCGACCTTCCAGTTGACGATCTCGGTCGGCTCGTCGAGGCGCAGCGTGTAGATGCGCTGGTAGGCGGCGCCAAACAGCTCCTCGATCTGGGCGAAGAGTGCCGAGGCGTGGGGCGCCTCCGGCAGCGTGACCTCGATCTCGTGGCCCTGACCCTGGTAGCGCATGTCGAGGCGCCGGACGATGCGGATATCCTTCTGCGCCACGCCGGCCTCGAGCAGAACGCGGCTTGCGTCGGCCTCGAGTATGGCCAGTTGCTCGCCGAAGGCCGCCGCGTCGAGATCGGCAACATGGACGCGTCGCGAACGGCCCACCTCGAAGGCGAGCGGGCTCTCGAGCAGGCCCAGCGCCGACATGACGCCGGCCGCGACAGGGAAGATCACGCGGGGGATCTTGAGCTTCCGGGCAATCCGCAAGGCATGCAATGGCCCCGATCCGCCGAACGCGACCATGCTGGACGTGCGGTAGTCGAAGGCGCGCTCGGTAGCGTGGATGCGGAAGGCGCGGGCGACGTCCTCGCAGATGATGTCGTGGATGCCGAAGGCGGCGCGAAGGGTCTCGACGCCGAGCCGCCTCGCAACGCCGTCCGCGATGGCGCGCTCGGCAGCGGCCATGTCGAGGCTCATCTTGCCGCCGAGGAAGAACGCCGGATCGAGATAGCCGAGCATCAGGTTGGCGTCGGTCAGCGTCGGACGCGTACCGCCTTGGCCGTAGCAGGCGGGACCGGGCTGCGCGCCGGCACTGCGGGGGCCGACCTTCAACAGGCCCCGCTCGTCAACGTCGGCGATGGAGCCACCGCCCGCGCCGATCTCGATCATGTCGATGACCGGAATGCGGACCGGCATGCCGCTGCCGCGCCGGAACTCGTAGGCGCGCGCCACTTCCATCTCGTACTTCTTGATCGGCTCGCCGCCGCGGACGAGCGCACCTTTGGCGGTGGTGCCACCCATGTCGAACGAGAGCAGGTTCGGCAGTTCGAGCGCGCGACCGTGCGCGGCGCTCATCAGGGCGCCCGCCGCCGGGCCCGATTCGAGCGCGCGCACTGGATATCGCCGTGCCGTCGTGGTTGTCAGCATGCCCCCGGACGAGGCCATGATGTAGAGGTGGCCGCGAAAGCCGCGCTGCGCGAGCCCCGTTTCGAGACGCGCGACATAGGTGTCGAACATCGGGCCAGTGAAGGCGTTGACAGTGGTCGTCGTCCAGCGCTCGAACTCGCGCATGCTCTGGAAGACGTCCGCCGAGCACGAGACGAAAAGATCCGGCGCTTCGGCGGCCAGGATCTCGGCGGCGCGCCGCTCGTGGGACGGATTGGCGTACGAGTTGAGAAAGCACACAGCGACGGCGCCGACACCGAGGTCGCGCAAACGGCGCGCGGCGGATTTCACGCCCTCCTCGTCGAGTGGCGTCTCGACCGAGCCGTCAAAGAGGACGCGCTCGGCCACTTCGACACGCAGGGCGCGCGGCACCAGCGGCGGCGGATAGGTGATCCTGAGGTCGAACAGATCGTAGCGACGCTCGAAGCCCATATCCATGATGTCGGTAAAGCCGGCCGTGCCCAGCATCCCGGTCACCGCACCCTTGCGCTCGATGACGGAATTGGTGACCAGCGTCGTGCCGTGCACGATGTCGGCGACGTCGGCGAGGGCGACGCCGCTCTCCTCGCAGAGCGCCACCACGCCGTCGATGACCGCGCGCGAGGGATCCTCGGGCGACGTCAGCCGCTTGTGGATCGAAAGCCTCTCGGTGCCGCCCTCCGAGAGCGCGAAGTCCGTAAAAGTGCCGCCGATGTCGACGCCGATCCTGAGCATGCCTGTCGTTACCCGTCCATTTTGCGCGGCCGTAGCCAGTGGCGAGAACGTGACACGAGGAGCGGACACATGAAAAGTGGCGTCGGGACGCGGGGTGAACGTCCTCCCAGCGTCAGCGGTAGCGGGCCATCACCTCGGCCAGGTTGGAGAGGAACTCGATCCCGAGCGCGGTCCCGTGGCGGTGGCGCAAGGCGCATTCGGCGTCGAAGAGGTCGGCTGGAATTTGCAGGCGGAAGTGGAGCGGCACGAAGACCTCGTAGGTCAACTCGAGGCTCGCCCCCATGCTGGAGATGTTGCGCACGACGCAAGGCACGTAGACGCCGCGCTCGAGGCGGATGCGGGCCTCGAGCCGCACCTCCTTTCGCAATGCCCGGCGGCGGTCGGCTGATGGCGCGAGTTGTGGCATTCCGATGCGTCCTGCGGTGACGGTTTCTCTCCCCCCGACCGACAACCTACGGCGAAGGCTTTGAGGACCCTCGAACCTGGACACGGCTGTTCGAGCTAAAATATTGGAGAAACTGGCGAAAACGCTGCACGCGACGCAACTTCACGCGGGCGGCAACTCCTCGAGCGCCTGGCGAACGCGATCGTAGAGCGCACCAACCCAGGGCCGCGCCGCGGTCGTGCCGGGCGGCGGAGGCGCGACGCGCAGATCGGTCGGGGCGATGATCGCCTCGACGTTGGCAATGCCCGTCAGCGCGGCCAGCACGAACAGGTCCTCCGCCACCTCGTCACCCATCGCGAGGCAGCCGATCGACACGTTGCTACCATGGATCATGATGTCGCCGCCGAGATTGCTACGTCCGTCGCGCGCTGCCTGTGCACGGTCCTCGGCGTTGGGATAATCGAGGCGGAGGGAGACGTGGAATTGGCTGTTGGGATTGAGGAAGGTCACGCGATAGCGGCCTTCCGGAACCTGGCGATCTCCCTCGGCGAGCTTCGGCCCCGCGCCGCCGCTCGCGGCCAGAACCGCGTTTCGCCGAACGAGGCGCCACGGCCCCGAGGCGCCGCGTGCATACAGCACGAGGCGGCGCTGGTCCTTGAACGCGACCAGACGCACGGCAGCCGGCGGAAACGGGACACCGGCAGCGTCGAAGGCAGGACGCAACCGCGTCGTGGCCTCTGGCGTGAGCTGGCGCAACCACTCGGCCAGTGTCGCGGGTGCCAGCGGAGGCTTGCGTGCGGCGGGCCAGCCGAGGTCGAGAACCTGTTGGCGCCAGTGCCATGCCGCACCACCGACAGCCGCCAGTGCGAGCACTGCCAGCACGACCCATCGCGATGTGCGCCGCATCCCGTCGCGTTCCCTGCGAAACCTCAACCCAGCTCGAGCGGCAGGCTCGGGTCCTTGGTCCACTCCTGCATCGAGTTCATGTAGACGCCGACGTCCTTCGCGCCCAGCGCCGTCAGCGCCAGTGCCGTGAGCGAGGCTGCGATGCCACCGCCGCAGTAGGCGATGACGCGGCGCCCGTCGAGCAGGCCCGCCTCGGCGAAGCGGCGTTGCAGCTCGTCGGCCGGCAGCAGCACCTGCGTCTCGGCATCGACGATGCCTCGGGACGAAATGTTGCAGCTACCGGGAATACGGCCCGGACGCCCGTAGTGGACGCCACCCTTGCCGCTGTGCTGCTCGGGCAGCAGCGCATTGACGATGCCGACATCGGAGCCGAGTGCGGCCCTGACCTCGTCCTTGTCGACGAAGTGGCCTGGCCTCGGACGCGCTGCGAACTGTGCCGGGGGATAGGCCCGCTCCGTCTCCTCGACGGGCAACCCCTTCTTCAACCAGTTGGTGTAGCCGCCGTCGAGCACGCGGGCGCTGTCGAAGCCGTAGCCCTTGAGCATCCACCAGACCCGCGCGCCCCAGGCGCCGTATGTGCGATCGTAGAGAACGACCCGCGTGCCCTCGCCGATGCCGAGCTTGCCGGCGGCAGCGGCAAACGCCTCGGGACTGAGCACCGCGAAGCGAAACGGGCTCGTCGTGTCGGAAAGCTCGTTGGCCAGATCGAGAAACGCCGCGCCGGGGATATGCCCCACCTCGTAGCCGTCCCGGCCGCTGCCGACGATCAGCCCACCGTTGTCGGCCGTCGGGGTGAGAAACGTCGTGCAGTCGAAGATGCGCAGATCCGGCGCGCCGAGCTCGGCTGCAAGCGCGTCGGCGGTGACGAGGGGAGACGGGTTCGGAAAGGCGTTGGTCATGAACGTTTCCTCGCTTGCGCGCGTTGCAGCAGCATGTTGCGGATAAGGCCGGTCGCGCCCATGTTAGCAATGCGGCCCAGACGCTGTCGCGGGGGTAATGCAAGAGGGCAGACCCGCATGTCGAGGAAAAGCAGAACCGATCCCTCGTCCGAGGTGGGCGAGACGCCCGTCAGCCAGCCAGCCGAGACCCGTGCACCGGACGGTTCTCCGCTCGCCGAGCGCCCAGGTCAAACGCCCGCATCGACCCAGTCGCCATCCTCCGAGGTTGCGGATTTCCTGAAGCGCATGAAGGAGATCGCGCCCGCGACCACGACCGGGCGGGGCCGCCTCGTGTTCGCCATGGACGCCACCATGAGCCGCCAGCCCACCTGGGACATGGCGCTGGCCCTCCAGGCCGAGATGTTCGACGTCGTGCGCGAGATCGGCGGCCTCGACGTGCAGCTTGTTTTCTTCCGCGGGGCGGGAGAGTGCCGAGCCTCGAAGTGGGTCGCTGATCCGGCAGCGCTGGCCCGCTTGATGACCACAGTTCAATGTCGCGGCGGCTTTACCCAGATCCGCAAGGTGCTCTCCCACGTCCGCAATGAAAGCGAGCGCACGCGCGTCAACGCCCTGGTCTACGTCGGCGACTGCATGGAGGAGGAGATCGACGAGCTGTGCGGGCGTGCGGGCGAACTGGCGCTGATCGGCATCCCCGTGTTTCTGTTTCAGGAAGGCAACGACGCGACTGCGGCGCGAGCCTTTCGCGAGATCGCCAACCTTACACGCGGCGCCTATTGTCGCTTCGACCACGGCTCGGCTGAGCAATTGCGCGAACTTCTGAAGGCCGTGGCGGTGTATGCAGCGGGCGGACGTCAGGCCCTTCAGCGCCTCGCGGGCGAGCGCGGTGGCGCTGCCGCCCGCCGGCTTCTCGCGGATATGACACGAAAGTAGACATGCAGGCCCTGCTTCTCGGATTGACGGCACTGGCTATCGGGCTCATCGCCCTCCACGCCTTCGCGCGAGCCAACACGGTCGTCCTGGCGCGGCGGACGCGCTATGGCCTGGGCGGACTGGCGCTCGCGGGCGCAGGCGTGTTCATGTTTCGCGGCGCGCTGCATCTGGCGCTCGGCCTGGGCATGCTCGGGTTCTGGCTGTTGTCGGCCCACGGCATGCGCACGTTCGGCGATGGGGACACTGCGGACGGCGCCGACGGGCGCGCCTCGACCGTGCGCACCGACCATCTCGAGATGCGCCTCGATCACGCCTCGGGCGCCATGCGGGGCCGTGTCCTCAAGGGCTTTTTCAAGGGCCGCAGTCTCGAGAGCCTGAAGCCCGTGGAGCTGGCGCATCTGTGGCAGGACTGCCGCTTCGTCGACCCGCAGTCCGCGCAGCTGGTGGAAGCCTACCTCGACCGCATCCACCCGACGTGGCGCGAGGACATGGCGCGCGCCGAGGCCGACGCGCCCAAGGGCTCGGACGGACGCATGACGCACGAGGAGGCGCTCGAGATCCTGGGCCTGAAGCCCGGCGCCACCGCCGAGGAGATCCGCCGGGCGCACCGCGAGCTGATGCTGAAAATGCACCCCGACCGCGGCGGCTCGACCTATCTCGCGGCCAAGATCAACGAGGCCAAGGATGTGGCGCTGGATGGGTTGGGGTAGGGTCGTTCCGTCATCCCCGCCCCGGAACGTGTCCGGGGTAAACTCCGGCGGGGCCCCACGTCGGCGTGTCAGCAACTCGACAGCTGTCGTGAGTGCCCGCCTCCGGCCATGCTGGTGGAGTTGCGGAGGGCCCGCGCGTTAGCCGGCGCGCGGGCTCCGCTCCCGCATGCTGCAAGGACCGTCGGCAGAGATCCCCCCGATACCGACCGCCAAGGCGACTACGTCATGGGCCAAGGGCCGACATGCCTCGCCCCTCATGAGTGCAGGCAGTGAACGACGTTCCTATGAGGGATCGGTCATCGGCGGGTCAGGCATTGACGGGGCTCACCAGCCTGTCGATCATGCCCGTAGATGCGGCTGGTCCTGTTATGGGACGTAGAGAGCCTGATGCGTGCAAGTGGCACACATCGACTATCTTACCGGCGATCGATACCGGTGCGCCTTTGGAGCTACTATAAAGTGTTGAGCGAGGACCCGTGAGCATCGCATTTATTATCAACACTCATAAGAACGTGAACCAGATCGCACGACTTGTCGCAGCGATTGACGGGGAACTCAGCGACAAAATCGTCATCATCTCGCACGATGGCCGCGAGGAGGAACTGCGCGTGCTCGAGGGCCTGAGCGGAGTCGATCGAGTGGTGCGAGCCATCGGCGGCCGCGCCTCGTTCGGCTTCGTGGACGCGCTGCTTGGCGGGCTTCGTTGGCTCGAGCGCTCGGGGCGCGCTTTCGACTGGGTGGTCGTGCTGAGCGGGCAATGCTATCCAGTTCGCCCCTTGCAGGACATGGCAGGAGAACTCGCCGCCTCGCCTTACGACGGCATCTTCTATCATTTTGATGCGAGCCTGCCGCAAGAGATGCCATCCCACCGGTTTGGCTGGCCCAAGAGCAGGGTGGAAACTCGGTACCTGTTCAGACACTGGAACCTGCTCAACGACTCCTCCTCCGCGCTGCTGCGCGCCGCTGTTACCCTGCCCCGGCGCTGTCTCAATCTGACGTCGCAATTTCGGATCGACACCGAGTTCGGACTCAACTTTGGGCGCCGGGCGGCAGACCCGCCGTTCAATGATGCGCTTCGACTCTACGGCGGCAGCGCTTGGCTAACGATGCGCCGCTCGGCCGCCGATGCTCTGACCCGTTTCGTCGACGATCGCCCCCGCGTCACAAATTATTTTCGCTACACTCTATGTCCGGTCCCTCGACGAACTGAGTGGGTGTCATCAGGGGTGCAGAGCGGTCGGAGGGCGGCTTGATCCTGATGGCAGAGCGTAGGCCGTGATGGCGGGCGGC
>LNDR01000309.1 GCA_001464755.1 Rhizobiales bacterium Ga0077524 | reverse complement strand
GAGCCTCCGACACGGTCGGAGGCCTGAATGCTTGAGCTCAAAGGCGTAACTCGCAAGTTCGGTTCGAACCGAGCTGTAAAGGACGTGACGCTGACCATCGAAAGTGGTCAGCTCGTTGGGATCATTGGCCGTTCCGGGGCCGGAAAATCCACGCTCCTGCGCATGATCAATCGCCTGATCGACCCGTCAGAGGGGTCGATCTCGTTCAATGGCGTCGACGTCACGCGCCTTCGGGGCGCCGCTCTTCGGGATTGGCGCCGGCGCTCCGCCATGATCTTTCAGCAATTCAATCTCGTTGGCCGCCTCGACGTCCTGACGAACGTTCTGATGGGCCGCGTCGCCCATGTCTCGACGGCACGCGCTCTCGCCGGTTTCTGGCCGGCCGATGATCGCGCGATGGCGCTCGCCGCTCTCGAGCAGTTCGATATTCCGATGCTGGCCGCGCAGCGCGCCGAGACGCTCTCCGGCGGCCAGCAGCAGCGGGTCGCAATCTGCCGAGCCCTGGTGCAGGAGCCGGATCTGGTGCTCGCCGACGAGCCGATCGCCTCGCTCGATCCGCGCAATACCAGGATCGTGATGGATGCACTCCTGCGCATCAACAAGCACTACGGCATCACCGTCATCTGCAACCTTCACGATCTCGACCTCGCCCGCGAGTATTGCGGCCGCCTGATCGGCATGTCGGCGGGGGCTGTCGTGTTCGATGGCGCGCCGGAGGCTCTCACGGCCGACGTCGCACGCGAACTCTACGGGCTCGAGGCTGACGAGGTGATGGACCGGGAGCAGCGGATCGAGACGCGTGACGCGGGGTTGGTAGCGCAAGCTGCCACAGCTTGACTCGAAGGTTACCGAGCCGGCTCCAACACTGAAATCCAAACAGGAAACACCCGATGCGCTTCGCGAGAACGATCGCCGCCGCAGGTATGCTGGTGCTTGCGGTCGTCGCCGGTACGGCACACGCCGATTGGCGCAAGGCATACCCTGAGCTGACGTTCGCCGTGGTGCCCGCCGAGAACGCCGACGGCGTGCTCCAGCGCTACGAGCCGATGATGGCCTACATGGCCAAGGAACTCGGCGTTCCAGTCAAACTGCGCGTCGTCAACGATTACGCAGCCGTCATCGAAGGTCTTCGGACCGGCCAGGTGCATTACGCGCACCTTGGCCCAGCCGCCTACGCGCGAGCCCAGATCGTGACAAAGGGTGGGGTCGAGCCGATGGTCACGGTTGTCAATTCGGAGGGCGTCATCGGCTATTTCTCCGTGCTCTACGTGCGGGCAAACGATGCGGCGCAAAAGCTCGACGATTTGAAAGGCCGCAATCTCTGCCTCGTCGATCCCAACTCGGCATCCGGCAACAACGTGCCGCGCCATGCCATGGACAAGCGCGGCATCGATCCCGAGAGCTTCTTTGCGAAGGTGGTCTATTCGGGCAGCCACGAGAATGCGGTGATCGCGCTCCAGCAGGGCACTTGCGATGGCGCGTTCAACTGGTGGAACACCGAGATCGAATCCAACCTGCAGCGCATGGCCGCCAAGAAGATGGTGAAGCCTGAGGATTTCCGGATCGTCTTCAAGTCCGACCTCATTCCAGGATCTCCGACCGTCGTGATTGCCGCCGCACCAGCCGAGATGAAAGCGGCGATCAGGCAGGCGCTGATGGATGCACCAGTGAAAGGCAAGGACGCCTTCCTGCGGCTCTCCGACGGCAAGGCGACAGGCTACGCAGCTGTCAAAGCCGACGACTACAAAGTCATGATCGAGCTTGTCGAGTTCGTCGATCGCATGCGCAAGAAAGCGAAATAGGTCGCCTGAGCAGCCCAAGCGAGCAAGGCAGACAGTAGCTGAAGGTTCACGCGCATGACGGCCCGTGCGCGATGGGAAAACATGGCCGGATGACAAGGGGATCGTTCATGCTCTCAAGACGTCAATTGGTGGGCGGCGCCGTGGTTGCCGCAGCGTTTTCGTTCGCGCAGTCGATCCCGGCGCTCGCCTGGAAGGACAAGTATCCGGAACTCACGTTCGCGGCGGTGCCGGACGAGAACGCCTCGGGCATGACCGATCGGTACGGCCCGCTCATGGCGTACATGTCGAAGGAGCTTGGCGTGCCGGTCAAGCTGCGCATCGCGCAGGACTACGCCGCTGTCATCGAAGGGCAGAAGGCTGGACAGATCCATATCGCCCAGTACGGACCGACGTCCTATGCGCGAGCTCATCTTGTCGGGGCCAAGGTCGAGCCGTTCGGCATCATGGTCAACGCGGACGGCGGCAAGGGCTACCACGCCGTGCTCTACGTGCGAAAGGACAGTCCCTTCCAGAAGCTCGAGGACCTGAAGGGCAAGAACCTCGGGCTTGTCGATCCAAATTCGGCTTCGGGCAATAACGTGCCGCGCTTCGCAATGGACAAGCTCGGCATCGAGCCTGAGAAGTACTTCTCTAAAGTCGTTTATACCGGCAGCCACGAGAATGCCGTGATTGGCCTTGTTCAGGGCACGGTTGATGGCGCCTGGAACTGGTGGAATGACAAGGACGAATCGAACCTGCATCGCATGGAGCGTAAGGGCATCGAGGTCGGCGGCAAGAAGATCAAATACGACGACTTCCGCATCGTGTTCACGTCCGAAAAGATAGTGAACTCGCCACTCGCCTATCAGTCCGATATGCCCGAGGAACTCAAGAAATCAATTCGCGACGCAATGTTCGCATTCGACAAGAAGGATCCCGTTGGCTTTACAAAGCTGACCGACGGCAAGAGCCGGATATGGGAGCCGACCTCTCATAATGAGTATGAGCCGGTCGTCGAGCTGACGAAATTCGTCGACCGCCTGAGGCGCCAGAAGCAGTAGTACGCGCGCCCATGTGAGAAGCAATTGGCCCGGGGCGGACCGTACCCAGTGGAAGGTTCCCTCTTGCGTCCCTCGATGGTCACGATCTCTACCGAACGCGTGGCGATGCACCAGGCCCACTACAGGGCCACGCAGCGGGCCAAGCGCGCGCAAACGCTGCTCGGGTTCGTCGTGCTCGTTCTTCTGGTCGTTGTCGCGGCGCGTGTCGGCGAGGTCGATCTCGGCAAGCTCTCGCGCAACATCTGGCGGTTTCCGGCCTACATCGTTGAGATCATGCCGACGCTCAGGTGGCGCTCGTTCGGGGCGGATCTCGTCGAGTGGTACTGGGGGCTCGGATACTGGCTGCGCAAGCTCGGCGAGACGCTGCTCATAGCCTACGTCGGCACTATCCTCGGACTCGCAGGCGGTTTTTCGATTTGCTTCCTCGCCGCCCGCAACGTCACGCCCGCAGCCTGGGTGCTGTTCGTGACGCGACGCTATTTGGAGTTTTGCCGCACGGTGCCCGAGCTCGTGTTCGCGCTGATCTTCGTCATCGCTTTCGGCCTCGGCCCCGTCCCGGGCGTGCTCGCCATTGCCATCCACACGACGGGTGCCCTGGGCAAGCAGTTCTACGAGGTGATCGAGAACATCGACATGAATCCAATCGATGGCGTCAAGGCGACGGGCGCCACTTGGATCGAAACCATGCGCTTCGCGGCATTGCCGCAGGTCGTCTCCATCTTTGCGAGCTATGCGCTGCTGCGCTTCGAGATCAACGTTCGCGGGGCGGCCATCATGGGCTTCGTCGGCGCTGGCGGGATCGGCCAGGACCTGCTCGAGGCGGTGCGCAAGTTCTACTACTCGGACGTGAGCGCGATGCTACTGCTGATCGTGGCGACGGTGATGATCATCGACATGGCCACGGAGCGATTGCGCCACTACTTGATCGGCCTGGAGCAACGCTCATGACCCGCCTTGCGCCGAGTGCCATAAACGGTCGCACCGAGAAGGGTTCTCTGTTTGCCGATCTGGATGGCGTCCGGCGCCGCCATGCGGCGATCCTGGCGCCGAACTGGCGCGGGCGGGCGCTGACGGCGGTCATCGCGGCGGCACTTGCCGGCCTGTTTCTGTGGGGATTGGTCGTCCTCGAGTTTTCGTGGCTTCGCATCTGGAATGGCCTCGATCAGCTCGGCTCCTTCGTCAAGCTGATGTGGCCGCCGCAATACGGCACCGAGGAGAAGCTCAGGTCCTATCTGTGGGCAATGGCCGAGACGCTCTCGATCGCCTTTCTCGGCACTCTATTGGCGGCGATCATCGCGCTTCCGCTGAGCCTCGTTGCAGCCCGCAACGTGATGACCAGCCGCATGATCCAGTTCCTGGCGCGGCGCTCATTCGACACGATCCGAGGCGTCGACACGCTCATCTGGGCGCTCATTTGGATCAACGTCGTCGGCCTCGGGCCGTTTGCTGGCATACTCGCCATCATGACGTCCGATCTCGCCGTTTTCGGCAAGCTGTTCTCCGAGGCCATCGAGAATGCTGACAACAAGCCGGTCGAGGGCGTCAAGTCGACGGGAGGCACGCACGCGCATGCAGTGCGCTATGGGATCATGCCGCAAGTGACGCCGGTCCTCATCAGCCAGGTGCTTTACTTCTTCGAATCCAATACGCGGTCGGCCACCATCATCGGTATTGTCGGCGCCGGTGGCATCGGCCTGCATCTCGCCGAGCAGATCCGCATCCTCGAGTGGCAGCACGTCGCGTTCCTGGTGCTTTTGATTCTTGCGGCGGTAGCGATCATCGATGTGATCTCGACGCGGCTCCGCTTTGCCATCATCGGCAAGCGGGCCACCTGATCGCAGACGCCCGCGATGCGCTGGCCACGTCAGGAGCTTTGATCCAGAACCATCTCCACCTTGTCGCCGGCGAACGCACCGACGACCACCTGCAGTGGCGTCCCGTCTTCGAGGCCGTCCACCGCGAAAGATTGCATGACCGGAGCATCGCGTCCGATGCCGAGCACCCGCGACTCGATCCGTGTCGCCGCCCGCGCCGTCAGCCTGGTCGAGAGGCGCACATAGTCGGCGATCCCGTAGCTCGCGAAGGCGGCGGTCATCGAGGCACGCGCCGCGACGATGCGCCGATCGAACTCCGGAAACGACGCAACGCCAAGCCGGTGCACGCTGGTCGAGACGGCCATGCCGGCGGCGCGGCTCAAGGTCCGGATTTCCCAGATCGGCGCTCCCGTCGCGAGCCGCAAAAGCAGCGCCACATCGGCATCGGCCTCGGTAACCCGGCTCTCGATCACCTCTCCTCCGGCGTCGATGCCGGCGGCACCGAAGTTCGCCCGGAAGCTGACGCGCCGCCCGAGTCGATACGGGAACCGGTGTCCGCGAACGATGGTGCCGCGCCCCCGTTCCACGGTGACGAGCCCGAGATCCTGCAGATGGCGGAACGCCTGGCGCACCGTATGGCGGTTGACGCCGTACCGCTCCGCGAGCGCTGCGGCCGACGGCAGCGTCGAGCCGTCCGCGTACTCGCCCTTCTCGATGGCGCCCGCGATGTCGTGTGCGATCCTCGACCAGCGTGTTCCCTCCGCCTGGCTCGCATCATCAGGCCTTGGGTGATCCGCAGTCTCGTCGGGCTGTCTCGAGGCTCGCATGCTGGCGTCACCGCAGTGTCACGAAAGATGTCTAGACAATAAGTGTGAGTCGACCTAATGTCTAGACATTGTTTGATCGCGAGGGACGCGAGGTGGACGTGAGCGACAAGACCGAGGCCGCTGATCATTCCCGTCAATCCGAGCGCAAGTCGTGGATGGCCGTGCTGGCCCGTTCGCGACATGACGAACTCGACGAGATCGTCGCGCGCTTTGGCGGCTTGCCGGCACATGACGTGCTGAAGCCCGCCGAGACCGGAACTGTCATGGTCGAGGCGCGTGCTGGAGGCACGGGGCGCCGCTTCAATCTGGGCGAGGCAACGATGACTCGATGCGTCGTGCGCCTCACCGATGGCACGCTGGGTTTCGCCTACGCCCTCGGCACCGACCGCCGCAAGGCTCTGCTGTCGGCGGTCATCGACGGCCTTCTGCAATCCACGGACAGCCCGAAGCTGCGCGAGGCGATTGTCGCGCTCGGCCGCCGACAGGCGGAGGCCCGGCAACTGGCGCTCCGCAAGGCCGCCGCTACCAAGGTCGATTTCTTCACCCTCGTCCGGGGGCACGACTGATGCAGTCCATCTCCTCTCGATCACCCTTGGGCAAGGGCTTCGGCGATCCGGTGCTTGCGAGCCAGCGCTGCTTCCGCCTGATCCTGGCCGCGATGAGTGAGCCGGGCACGGTCCAGCTCTTGGGCGAAGCCGTCGAAGCGCCGGCACACGTTTCGCCAGCCGCTACGCTCGTCCTCCTCACCCTCGTCGATCACGAAACTCCTGTTTGGCTCGCGCCCGGCCTCGATGCTGCCGCGCCCTACTTGCGCTTTCATTGTGGAGCGCCAGTCGTGGATGTGCCGTCTGCCGCCGCCTTCGCCCTTGTCGACGGCTCCTCTGGCGAGCTTGATCTCGGCGCCTTCAACTCCGGCGACGATCGTTATCCCGATCGCTCGACGACGCTCGTGGTGGCGTGCGCCGCGTTCGAGGGCGGGCAAGGAGTGACGCTCTCCGGCCCTGGCATCCAAGGCACCCGCACCGTCTCGCCGTCCGGTCTCGATGGCGGGTTCTGGCCGATGGTCGCGGCGAGCAACGCCCGCTATCCGCTCGGCGTCGACTTGATCCTCTCGGCAGGTGAACGGATCATGGCCATTCCGCGCTCGACCCGCATCTCGGTTCCGACGGAGGCTGGCTGATGTACGTCGCTGTCAAAGGCGGCGAGGCCGCCATTCTCGCCACCCACGATCTCGTCGCCGAGATGCGACGCGGCGATCCGGCCATCCCCGAGCTGACGACAGGGCAAATCCGCGAGCAGATGAGCCTGGCCGTGTCGCGCGTCATGAACGAAGGCTCCCTCGCCGACACCGATCTTGCCGCTCTCGCGTTGAAGCAGGCCCAGGGCGACGCCATCGAGGCCGCGTTTCTGATGCGCGCCTATCGCACGACCCTCCCCCGCCTCGGATCGACCGTGCCACTCGACACAGGCGCCATGGCGATCCGCCGCCGGGTGTCGGCCACTTACAAGGATCTTCCAGGCGGCCAGGTGCTGGGTCCAACCTACGACTACACCCACCGGCTTTTTGATTTCAGCCTCAACGGCGCGACCGGCGAGCAGCCGGCCACAACTCTCGCCGACACCCCCCTCGACACCCGCATGCCACGCGTACCCGACATCCTCGGAGCCGAGGGCCTGATGGAGCCCGAGACGCCGCCCGAAGGCGATCCACGCCCCTTCGATCTGACGCGCGATCCTGTCGAGTTTCCAGCCGACCGCGACGTTCGCCTGCAGGCGCTGGCCCGAGGCGACGAAGGCTTCCTGCTCGGCCTCGCCTACTCGGTGCAGCGCGGCTTTGGTGGCAATCATCCCTTCGCGGGTGAGATTCGCCTGGGCGAGGTGCCGGTTGAGCTGGTGCCGGAGGAACTGGGCTTTGCCGTGGACATCGGTGACCTGACCATCACCGAATGCCAGATGGTCAACCAGTTCAAGGGCTCGAAGCACGTCGCCCCGCAGTTCACACGCGGCTATGGCCTCGCCTTCGGCCACGCCGAAAGGAAGGCCATGTCGATGTCGATCGTCGATCGCGCCTTGAAGGGCCGCGAACTCGGCGAGACGGCCGCCTATCCGGCCCAGCAGGACGAGTTCGTGCTCTACCACTCCGACAACGTCGAGGCCGCCGGCTTCGTCGAGCACTTGAAGCTGCCGCACTACGTCGACTTCCAGGGCGAACTCGAGCTGATCCGACGCCTGCGCCGCGAATTGGACGAGCGTATCGCCCGCGAGGCCGCCGAGGCCGGTGTGCTGGCCGCGGTCACGCAATAGGAACGCCCCGATGCAAAAGACGGTCACGTCTCCACTCCCGCCCCGCGACGAGGCCTACAACTTCGCCTACCTCGACGAGGCGACGAAGCGCATGGTCCGCCGTGCGCTGCTGAAGGCTGTCGCGGTGCCTGGATACCAAGTTCCGTTCGGCTCGCGCGAGATGCCCCTCGCCCGCGGCTGGGGCACCGGCGGCATCCAGGTGACGGCCGCAGTCATCGGCCCCGACGACACGCTCAAGGTCATTGACCAGGGCGCCGACGACACCACCAACGCCGTCTCCATCCGTCGCTTCTTCGCGCGCGTTGCCGGGGTCGCCACAACCGAGGCGACGGCCGATGCAACCATCATCCAGACGCGCCACCGCATTCCCGAGGCGCCGCTCGAGGCCGGCCAGATCCTCGTCTATCAAGTGCCTCAGCCCGAGCCGCTGCGAAAGCTCGAGTCGTCCGAGGCCGAGACGCGCAAGATGCACGCGTGGGGCGACTACGGCCCGATGTACGTGCGTCTCTACGAGGACATCGCTCGCTTCGGCCACGTCGCGACGACCTACTCCTACCCTGTGCTCGTCAATGGCCGCTACGTCATGAGCCCGAGTCCGATCCCGAAGTTCGACAATCCGAAGATGCACATGAGCGCCGCTCTCCAGCTCTTCGGCGCCGGGCGCGAGAAGCGCATCTATGCGATTCCGCCCTGGACCGAGGTGAAGAGCCTCGACTTCGAGGACCATCCCTTCGAGGTGCAGAAGTGGGATGAGCCTTGCGCCTTGTGTGACGCCGCCGACAGCTACCTCGACGAGGTCATCACCGACGACCTGGGCGGACGCATGTTCGTCTGCTCGGACACTCACTATTGCGAAGGCCGCCGAGACGCCGGCCACCGCGGCCGACTGCTGGGAACTGATGCCGGCCGCGCACTGACGCGGAATGAGGAGTGAGGATCACCGATGTCGAATGCAGCTCTCACTCCTCACTCCTCACTCCTCTCCACTCACTCCCCCGCTCCCCTCCTCACCGCCGACCGCGTCACCCGCCTCTACGGCGATCGAATTGGTTGCGTCGACGTTTCGTTTTCCCTCTGGCCCGGCGAGGTTCTTGGCGTCGTCGGCGAATCCGGCTCTGGCAAGTCCACCCTTCTGCGCTGCCTCTCCGGCCTCGACCGCCCGACCTCTGGCAGCGTTGCGTTCGCCGATCCGGCGGGCCTGATCCCGGACATCTTCGCGCTCGACGAGCAGCGCCGCCGCGGCCTGATGCGTACGGCCTGGGGTATCGTCCACCAGAACCCGCGCGACGGCTTGCGCATGGCTGTCTCGGCTGGCGGCAACATCGGCGAGCGCCTGATGGATCGCGGCGACCGGCACTATGGCTCCATCCGTGAGGCTGCCCTCGAGTGGCTTGCTCGCGTCGAGATCGATCCCGCCCGTATCGATGACCGCCCGAGCCAGTTCTCGGGCGGCATGCAGCAGCGCCTGCAGATCGCTCGCGTGCTCGTCTCGGGACCCCGCCTCGTTTACATGGACGAGCCGACCGGCGGCCTCGATGTGTCGGTGCAGGCCCGCCTTCTCGATCTCCTGCGCGCCCTCGTGCGTGACCTGGGGCTCGCCGCCGTCATCGTCACTCACGATCTCGCCGTCGCGCGATTGCTGACCGACCGGCTCATGGTCATGCGCAACGGCCGTGTCGTCGAGGAAGGTCTGACCGATCAGGTCCTCGACGATCCGCAGCACGCCTACACACAACTTCTCACCGCCTCGGTGCTCGCCGCATGACCACCATGATCCGCGTCGAGGGCGTCGCCAAGACCTTCGTCCTCCACAACCAGTCTGGTATCCGGCTCCCGGTCCTCGACAATGTCTCGCTGGTGGTCGACGCCGGCGAGGCCGTCGTGCTGTCTGGCCCATCTGGCGCCGGAAAATCCACGCTCCTGCGCATCCTCTACGGCAATTACCGACCGTCTTCGGGACGCGTGCTCGTCCGCCATGGCGGCAACCTTGTCGACCTCGTTGCCGCCGCCCCGCGCGCTGTCCTCGAGGTGCGCCGCCGCACGCTCGGGTGGGTCTCGCAGTTCCTGCGTGTGATCCCGCGCATCTCGACGCTCGATCTCGTCCGCGATCCCTTGCTCGCCCGCGGCGTCGGCGACGCCGAGGCGACGCGGCGCGCTCGCGACATGCTCGCCCGCATGAATCTTCCCGAAAGCCTGTGGCGCTTGCCGCCGCAAACCTTCTCCGGCGGCGAGCAACAACGCGTCAACATCGCCCGCAGTCTCGTCGATCCGGCACCGGTGCTGCTGCTGGACGAGCCGACGGCATCGCTCGATGCGGTCAATCGCGAGGTCGTCGTCGGGCTCGTCAACGACGCCCGCGCCAATGGCTCGGCCATCGTCGGCATTTTCCACGACGAGGCCGTGCGCAGTCGCGTTGCCACCCGCCTTATCGACGTCACCGCCTTCACCCCGAAAGGAATTGCGGCATGAACTCCGCCGCCATAGCGCCGAAGATCCCGCAAACCTCGAAAATCGACCCCACCGCCAAGCTGCGCGAGGTCGCCGTCGGCGATTGGGTGGAGATCCACAAGGAGGTTCGCGTCGAGTATTCGACGATCGGCGACTATAGCTACCTCCAAGAGTACGTCGCCGTCGCCGACACCACCATCGGCAAGTTCGTCGCCATCGCAGCCAACGTCCGCATCGGCCCGCCCGATCACCCGATGGACCGCATCAGCCAGCACCGCTTCTCCTACGTGCCCGAATACTATTGGCCCGAGGAGACGCGCGATCACGCCTTCTTCGCCGAGCGCCGAACCGCCCGCTGCACCATCGGCAACGACGTCTGGATCGGCCACGCCGTCACTGTTCTGAGCGGCATCACGGTCGGCAATGGCGCAGTGCTGGCCGCCGGCGCTGTCGTCACACGCGACGTCGCGCCCTACACCATCGTCGCCGGGGTTCCCGCGAGGACTGTCCGCCGCCGCTTCCCCGAAGACATCGCCGCGCGTCTCGAGCGCCTCGCCTGGTGGGATTGGCCCGACGACAAGATCCGCCGCGCCAACCGTGACGTGCGCGACCTGAACGTCGAGGCATTCCTCGAGAAATACGAGACCCGATCATCGCCAGACGCAGCCGTTTGCGTCTGAGCGCGCCCCTCAACCAGACAATCGTGAGCACCCCATGGAGACGATCCTCACCAACGCGCGGCTGATTCTCGACGAGGAGGTTGTGGACGGCACTGTGGTCTTCGGTCCCGAAGGTATTCGCGCCGTCGATCACAGCCGCAGCCGGCTCCCCGGTGCCGTCGATGCGCAAGGCGACTACATCTCGCCGGGCCTCATCGAAATGCACACCGACAACCTCGAGAAGCACATCGTCCCGCGTCCCGGCGTCCTTTGGCCGAACGCTCTGTCTGCGGCTCTCGCCCACGACGCGCAGATGGCCGCTGCAGGAGTGACCACGGTCTATGATGCTGTCTGTGCCGGCTACGACTCGGGCGACTCCGTGTCTCGCCGCAGCACGTTCGAGAAGCTCGTCACAGCCATCAAGGATGGCATGCGCGAGGACGTCTTCCGCATCGATCACAAGCTGCATTTGCGCTGCGAGTTGACCGGTGACGACGTCGTCGATGCCATCACACCCCACATGGATCATCCGCTCGTCGCGCTTGGTTCCCTGATGGACCACACGCCCGGCCAGCGTCAGTGGCGTGACGCCAAGAGCCACAAGGCTTACGTCATGGGCAAGAGCGGCAGGTCGGAGGCTGAATGGCAGGCCCACGTCGTCGCGCGCATGGAGTCCGCCGCCAACGTGCCCCGCATGCGTCCGATCGTCGTCGAGATGTTCCGCTCCCGCGGCATCCCCCTCGCATCCCATGACGACACCACTCTCGAGCATGTCGAGGAAGGATTGGCCGAGGGCGTCGTCATCTCGGAGTTCCCCACCACTGTCGAGGCGGCGACGGCGGCCAAGCAGCGCGGTCTGACCACGATCGCCGGTGCACCGAACGTCGTGCGCGGTGGCTCGCACTCCGGCGGTGTCTCGGTCTCGGAACTCGCCGAGGCCGGGGTCCTCGATGGCCTCTCGTCCGATTATGTCCCCGCGAGCCTTCTTCAAGCCGTGCATTGCTTGAACGAGCGTCACGGCATCAGCCTTCCCGCCGCCGTTGGGATGGTGACATGGGCCATCGCCGATAGTCTGGCGCTGAAGGATCGCGGCCGCCTCGCGCCCGGTCTCCGCGCTGATGTCTTGCGCTTCCGCATGGTCGCTGAGACGCCCATCGTGCGCGGCTTGTGGGTCGCAGGGCGTCAGGTGATGTGAGATGACCCGCTATGCCATCTACGTTGCACCCGACGCCGCCTCGCACGTGTGGCGGTTTGGCTCGGGCACGATTGGCTACGATGCGGCGACGGGCGCGGACCTCCCCTTCAACGACACGGCGGGGCTGTCTGCGGACGTATGGTCGGCCACGACCGAGGAGCCGCGCCGCTACGGGTTTCACGCGACGCTCAAGGCACCGTTCGAGCTTGCACCGGCCATCGATGAACAGAGCCTTCTCGGCGATGTCGAGCAACTGGCAGCATCCCTCCCGCCAGTCACGCTCTCAGGCTTGCTGGTACGCTCCATCGGGCGCTTCATCGCGCTGGTTCCGGCTCAGCCGTCGGTCGACCTGCAAGCGCTGGCCGCCGCTACGGTCGAGCGCCTCGACCATCTCCGCGCACCCCTGTCCGCAGCCGACCGCGCGCGCCGGCTGAAATCGCCACTTACCACCCGTCAGATCGAGTATCTTGATCGTTACGGCTATCCATACGTCCGTGACGAGTTCCGCTTCCACATGACGCTGACTGGCCCGGTCACCAAGGATGCGGAACGCACGCGCATCGCCGAAACTTTAGCCGCCGCATATAGCCGGTCCGTGCCCGCTGGTCCGTTCATTGTCGATGCGCTGGCCGTCTATCGGCAACCCAGCCGCGACGCGCGCTTTCGCATTGTCGCGCGCTTTCCGCTTAAGAAGCCGCCAACGCCCTGAGCGCGTCGGTGAAGCGCTGGGCAGCGGTCTGAATAGCCCCGGCATTGACGATCTCGATAATCGGCGCCCGCTCGACCGTCATTGGCGCTTGCCGCTGAAGCCGAGAAGCGATTGCCTCCGCCGGCTCGCGCCCTCGTGCAGCGATCCGCTGTGCCAGCACCGACACTGGTGCCGTTACGTGCAACACGACGACCCGCTCGACCAACCGTTCGGCATCGCCGATCGAGCCGCGTGAGACGTTGGCCACAACCACCCGTGCCGATTTGAGCGCCTCTCGCGCCGCATCCGGGATCGCATAACCCAGGCCGTGTGCGCGCCATGAAAGCAGGAACGCCCCCTCGGCCTCGGCCCGATCGAACGCCTCCGGCGACATCGCGTCGTGCTGCTCGCTGGCGTCGTGGCCCGCCCGGGTCACCACCCGACGCGCAAAAACGAACCGGCCATCTCCAACGAGTTCGGCCCGCGCCGCATCGATCAGGGTGTCCTTGCCGGCCCCCGACGGGCCGACCACCAACGCCAGGATGCCGGTTCCGATGCGTGTTGTTGTTTCCATGCTGCTTGTTCGGGTCATGTCCGCGCCGCCGTTTTCGCTCCGGCACACCGATCGATCAGCGCCAGCCAAGCAGGCAGGCACCGCGTTGCGAGATCGTAGCGCTCGACGATCGTCTGCCGCGCCGCATCTCTGATCGGGATATAGCGCTCGTGATGGGCGAGAGCGTCGATTGCACTTGTTGCAAGACCCTTCACGTCGAAGAAATCGAAGAGCAACCCGTTCTTTCCGTGCTCGATCATCTCTGTCACCGGCGGCGTCGCCGACCCGAGCACCAGCGCCCCCGCGCTCATCGCTTCCAGCATCGACCACGACAGTACGAACGGATAGGTCGCATAGATGTGCAGGCGGCTCACCTGCATCAACGCGATGAATTCGGCATAGGGAATGTTCCCCACGAAGTGCACGCGCTCCATCGGCAGCCGATCTTGCACCTCGCTCAGGAAGCGCGCTTTCCACGTCTCGCCCTTCGGTGCCGCCGCGCCATAGGACACGCTCTCGCCGCCGACGATCACCGCGTGCGCATTGGGACGCGCGGCGAGGATGGCCGGTAGCGCGCGCAGGAAGATGTGCACCCCTCGGATCGGCTCGAGATTGCGATTGACGAATGTGATCACCTCGTCGCCGGGCCTGAACACTCGGTCCCCCGTGCCGCGCGAGAATGTCGCCTGCGGATTTGGGCACAACGCGTCGCTCCGGATTCCCTCGTGGATCGTCGTTATCTTGCCCGCGAGCTCCGCCGGAAAACGGCTCGCTTGCCACGCCGTCGGTGCCACCGCCACGTCGCTGTCGATGATGGCCGTCACCATCGGAATGTTCTTGGACTTGAGCATGATCCTGAGGCCGTCGGTAACGTCCGGAAACTCGGGATCGAAGCCGACGTCCCCGCCCTCCGCCGTGTAGTAGAACTCGGCATGCGAGATCATCGCCGTCTTTGGGAAGATCTCCTTCACCAACATCAACTCGCCCCATCCGGGATGGCCGACAACCACGTCCGGCGTGATCCCGCGTCGCCTCAGCTCGATCAAACCGGCCGCGACGGCCTCTGCCCGCTGGAACCTGTTGACCAGCGTGCTCGCCGCACGCGTCAAACCCTCGGGCGGCGGCTTCGGCGCGACGTAGCGTCCCGTCTTCACCGCCGCTAGGCTTTGCTTGTTGGTGCTGTCCGTCAGCGCAATCACCTCGACGCCTGTGCGTTGCGCCAACGCTTGCGCCACGTGCCGGAACTGCCCCGGGAAATTCTGGTGGATGAAGAGCACCCGCACGTTTGTCCTCCCGAGGGGCCGAGCCCGCCTGTCAGCTCGCCGCCATCTCGCGATGCGGCAACGTGTTTATCGCGGCGATACCCACATCTTTGACCGGAGCGCCCGCGCGTCGCTGCGCCTGCGCCATCGTTCGCTTGAGTTCGGCGAAGTAGGGCAGGTGCTCCACCTCGATGGCGTGCCGGGGGGTGTCCTTGAACTGCTGGCGCACCCAGGCGTTGCGCGTCGCGATGTTGCGCAGCATGTCGGGCACGTCGGGCAGCTTCGCCCGCCCCATCTCGTGCTCGCGAAGCCACCGCACTTGCCCTTCGCAGATCCAGTTGAGCGCTGTATCCGAGTTGAAATAGGCGAGGAAGTAGATCCCGCGCCAATCCGGCGGCACGATGCGCATATAAAGGTCGAGCCCGTTGTCGCGCTCCTCGACCACGCGCTTGTCGAGAAAATCCAGGTCGATGACGTAGCCCGTGGCGGCGATCAGCGTATCGAACTCCTCGCTGCGACCACCGGCAAACGTGATCCGCTTGCCATCGATTCGCTCGATCCCGTTTTCGACGAGGACCCTCTTGTACTTGATGTGATTGACGATGTTGGCGTTCGACGTGGCGTGCACGCGCTTCGCCGTCGCCGGAAAGCCGAGACTGCTCATGTCGCCTTGCACCATGTAGACGAGCGATTTCAGCACCCGAGCTCGCACCCACGCCGGCACCCACGGCTTGTAGAACGGCTTGATGGCATCCCAGAACGGCCGCCCGAACACCAACTTCGGAATGATCAGCGCGCTCGACCGCGCCACCAGCACGACCCTGTCCGAGGTCATCGCCAGATCGCTGGCGATGTCGAGGGCGCTGTTGCCGACCCCGACCACGCAGACCCTTTTGCCGACGAACTGCGCTGGCTCCCGATAGTAGTGTGAATGCAGGTACTCGCCCCCGAACCCGTCCTTGAAGACGTCCACCTCGAGCGGCTTGGTCAAATGCCCTGTCGCGAGCATGACGCAGTCGTGCTCGATCAGCTCGCCTTTGTCCGTCTCGATCAGCCATTTGGGCGCCGATGCCGAGTAGCTCTCAGCCGGTCGGACGCTTGTGATCTTCGTATTGAAGCGAACCCGCCCGGTGACGCCGAAGTGATCGGCATAGTCCTTCAGGTAGCGCGCCATGTCCCAGTGCGACGGGAAAGGCGGCACCGAGGCATCGAAGCGGAAGTCCGAGAAGTTGGTGAGGTCGCGGGCCGTATTGATGTGCAGCGTCTTATAGGCCGAAGAGCGGCCGTTGTCGTTCTGGTAGACCCACATGCCGCCGATATTGCTGCCGATCTCGTAGACGGTAACGTCGACGCCATCCTCTTCGAGCATGTGCTTGGCGCCGCAGATCCCGGCCGCCCCGGCGCCGACGATTCCGACCGATTTTCGCTGTGCCATCGCTCTCCGCCTCACATTTGGCGGGAAGCTATCTGGCGGCGCAGCTCCTGTCATCACCGCGCCGCAGCGGGGGTACCGCAGGTTGACGAGGCCGTCCGGCCGGGCCGCGTTGTCGACATGACAGCATCTGCAACTACCGGCGCGGCTCCAGATTGCTCACCCGAACAGGCGGCGCGCGCATCAACTCGTCAACCCTCACGCGCTCGCGCTGGAAAGCGGCGAGCTGACGCCCCGAAAGCCGCTTTTCTCTCGGCACCTGGATCGAAAGGGGATCAACCCAGCGATTGCTCACCAGAACCTCGTAGTGCAGGTGGGGGCCGGAGGAGAGGCCGCTGGAGCCGAGATAGCCGATCACCTGCCCCTGCCGCACCCTGACGCCAACGCTGATGCCGGTTGCCACGCCCCGCATGTGGCCATACGCGGTCTGGTAGCCGTTGGCGTGCCGGATACGCACGTAGTTGCCGTACTGTCCTTTGTAGCCGGCTTCCTCCACTGTGCCGTGTCCCGCAGCGATGATCGGCGTACCGATCGGGCCGGCCCAATCGACGCCCGCGTGCAGTTTCCGTTGGTTAAGCAGGGGATGGAAACGAATGCCGAAGCCGGAGGTCAGCCGCACGTCGTCGCTGCGCACTGGCTTGCGCAGGAGAAACCGGCGCGAGTTCTGGCCGTTGACGTCATAGTAGTCGACGCTCCCGTCGTTATCCTTGAAGCGGTAGAACCGCTGTGTGGTGCCTGCGATCGTCATCGACGTCAGCAGCAGCTCGCCCAGTGCACCATCCGCACCTTTGTCCTCTTCGCGGAGATCGAAGAAAGCCTCGAATGCGTCGCTGCCGCGCGCTCGGCGCCGGAAGTCGGCCTCATAGGCATGCACTCTGAGGATCGTTTGTACCGTCTCGTTGGGTATCCCCTGCGCGAGCGCACCATGATATAAACTATTGTAGATGCTAATCGATTGTGCGCCTAGCGAGCCGCTCTCGGCACGGCCTGAGTTCGACGCCACCTGCGATGCGACGAACTCGCCGGCCGCGGTTCGCTCGACCGTCACGCGGTGAGTTCCATCCGGTCCGAGCACTGTGTAGCGGATGGGGTCGTGCTTGTGGGTTCCCGACAGCGACGGTGCAAGGGTCAGCTCGACCTCGTGGCCCGGCGTGATGGCGGATTCCGGCAGGATCGCGCGGGCAGCCTCGACCATATCCCTGGCTTGCCATGTGTCCGCCCCCATGCGCACCAGCAGCCGCGTCAGCGTCTCGCCGCGTCCAAGCTTGATCTTCACCTGCTGATATTCACTCGCCTCGAAGTCACCGTCTTCGAATTCGGTGGTCGTCTTCGACAATATGGTGGTGAACTGCGCCGCCGATCCGCCAGGTCCTCTGTCGCGTCGCGAGAGGTCGAGCCCCTCGGGCGCGAACGAGGGCCGGATCTGAGCGCGATCCGCCTCGTTTGAGATCGTGCGGGCCACCAGGTCAGTCGCCTCGGCGGGCTCCATTTCCTGGCCATCCTCGGCCGGAAGAATGCTGCCCAGGAGCTCCACCACCCGAATAGTGACCTCACCCCCTTCCGGACCTGTTGCGACCGGCCCTCCTTGTGGACCTTCTCTGCCCGGCGCGGTGACGGCGAACAATTTGAGTGGGTTGAAGGGAGGTACCGAGGCGGCTGGATTGGGCTCCACGGCGGCTAGCCGTATCACCAGACGTGCGTAGGGCTTTTTGTGCAGATACTCGCGGTTGGCCCGCCGCTCCCGGATCGAATCTTGCACGATGTAACGCGTCGAAACTGAATCCATCGTCGTCTGCAGCCGCCCGGATTTCGGTATCGACCAGGCTAGGCCTCCTACCGAGTGATTGGCCACTGGCAGCTGCTTGGGGGTTGGGAAGGCCTGTTGCAGCGAGGCGGCCATCTTGCTGGGCCCCCCAGTTAAGTCGAGCGAGCCGAAAATCACCGCTGCGATCGCGACCGTACCGACCATGGCTGCAAGGCACGTGCTGAAGAACCAGCGAAAGCCGCCTCCGCGCCGCGCCTCGGCCTGGTCGGCTATGAAGAGGTCGGGAAGAGCGCGTCCCTTCCGTGCAGCATAGAGGTGCGCAAGGCCCCGCGGCCGCCCGTCCCCGGCAACTCGCCGCGGCCTACCGACCGAAGCGTGCCGTCTCAACTCGATCGGATCGACCCCCGAGACTGCCACTGTCGCCCCCGTTTACCTTGCAGATCAGCGCGTTGAGCGCCATCCCCGCGCCCGCGAAACCTTCACTCCCACACCAATTCGGCGATAGTCGGGCCGGCCGCCGACCGAGTCAACGAGCCCATCGACCGACCCAACCCTCTTCGCGGCGCCCCTGTGTGCCAAATTCAGCGCCAAAAAGAGTCTAGCCGAATCAGCAAGTTCGGGAGACCCTGCCGCCTTGTGACGCTTTTTTTGCTGATGAGTGTTGACAGCCGAGAGCGGCCGATCTATTCCATCACTCGTTCGCGGCGCCAACGACTGGCTGCCACGAGCCATCGGACGACGAAATCACATAGCCAACGCGGACCTTTCGGGGGTCAACCCTGAAGCAGGTTCGTTTTTTGGTCGTCGCAACTGGGAAAACCAGTTCGCTGAAAGTGATTTGACAAGTTAATCGGAAGGAAGAGAAACGCAGGCGGCGGAGTCCTGGCGGGTCTCAGACCACTGAAAGGTGGATTTGAGACTTAAAGAGACTCTGGCGATACTGCGTTTCTAAGCCATCACCAAGATGCTAAGCCGATCGGGCAACCGAAAAGCTGGGTATCTAGTGTGAAGGTGCCCGTTACGCAGATCCTTGGAGATACCTCCAAGCCAGACCAGAATGGAACTCTTAAATCTGAGAGTTTGATCCTGGCTCAGAACGAACGCTGGCGGCAGGCGTAACACATGCAAGTCGAACGCCGTAGCAATACGGAGTGGCAGACGGGTGAGTAACGCGTGGGAACCTTCCCAATGGTACGGAATAGCTCAGGGAAACTTGTGGTAATACCGTATAAGCCCG
>LNDR01000308.1 GCA_001464755.1 Rhizobiales bacterium Ga0077524 | reverse complement strand
GGAGCGTGGCGGCAGCGACGTGGCCGACGTAGGACCAGCCGACGACGACCGTGGGGCGCAGACGAAGGAGGATCAGGCCTGCCCGGGCTGCCGCCATCAGCCGACGCAGAGTCGACCCTCGACGCGCCGTGCTGATGCCGAGACGATAGACCCGCACGCTATCGGGCAGCCGGTAGAAGTCGGGCAGGTCCTCCAGAAGCAGGACCGCGTGCTCGACGTCGTCGGTGTGAGTGACCACGTCGACCAACACGCGCTCAGCGCCGCCTTGCGCCAAGCTGGGGATGATGTGAAGCGCTCGCGCCACGTCACACACTCCCCTCGCTGGAGCGCCGGAAGGCGCGAGCCCAAAGCACGAACCCATTCGTGATGCCCAAGGGGACGAAGGCAGCGCTTGGCCGAAGGTGATGCCCCGATCGGAGCCGAAGGTCGCCACGGTCCAGAAGAAGTGCGTGATCCAGGCCGCAATCGCAGCCGTGGCTGCCGCGAGGGGGAGAAGTGCCTCCATCTCACGCCCTCCCTGCCCGACCAGTCCGCGCCCGCGACGCGACGTAGACGCCACGCGGGGTGCCGGCGGCCAGCTCACCTTCCGACAACAGGTAGCCGGTGGCGCGCGTGCCGCGATCGTGGCCGAGAGCCTCGACGATCGTTCGGATGTGGATTGATCCGTTCTCGTCGAGAAGGGTCAAAACCGTTGTTGCGTCGCTCTCAAGTTCGGGCCCGGCCCTGCCCCACCGAAATCCCGGTGGGGCGTCACAAAGAGACACTGCTTGCATGATGCGTGCTCCCCAGATCAGCGACCGAGGACGCCGGACGGGCGGTCGAGGCGGAACGGCTGGTAGACAGGAGCCGGCGGCACCGGCGGCGCGATGATGACGCTGGTATCGCCCGGCTGGCCATGGAAGCGGGGCGTCCAGACCTGGGTCGGAAGCTGGCCGGGCGGCACGATGAAGGTGCTCTCTCCCGGTTGCCCTGTGTTGTCAGTCGGCGTCCAGATGTGCGTCGGGTACTGCTGCGCGCTCGCCGACACGACGAGGGCGGACGAGAGAACGATCGATGCTGCGATGGTGGCGATGATCTTCATGGTCGATACTCCGTAGTCTAAATGAATTATGTCAGTTTAAGACTGACATACCTGCCCTGCTAAACGGCGCCGAGAGCCAGCTCTCGCTGTGCGGATGGAGGGGCGCGCTCGGGTGCCCAGGGGCGCAAGAAGTCGTCGATACTGAACCTCTCGTCGGCGCGGATCACGTCGTGGATCGTGACGGTCTCCGGCGAGATGTCGACAACCCTGTCGTGCTCGATAAAGACGTGCTCGGGCACGGCGATCTCGCCGGCCAGGAACCGATGGCCGTCGATCGTCAGGCCCCACTCGCGACCTTCGTGCGAGATCAATCCCCAGTATTGCAAGCAATACCAATCGTTGGCTGATTGCCCGTTGGCGGCAATTTTCATAGCCGCCGCCACCACGCCGCGGTTGAGGTCGCGCATCCTGACCAAGGCGCGGACCAAGCTGATCCGTAGCCGGCGCTTGGCAACGTGGACGCAAGCGCCGCAGACCGGGCATTCACCTCGCGTGCCGCTATCGCGGATGCGGCGAACATAGGCCGTGATCTCACGGATGCGATAAGGACCGTCGTACAGGACTCTGGACATTGCGCTCTACCCTCTGAAGCGTCGGAGCCTCACTACGTTGTCCGACCCTTCCTCTCTTGCTCGATTCGTCATTTTATGTCAAACCAAGATTGTTAATCAATTTGAAGGGGCCTACTGATGGAAATTCAGGATCTGCGGGATGCGCTCGAGAGCGACATCGATCTGTGCAAAGGGCTCGCACCCAAAGCGAAGGCACCAACAAGTCGCAGCGCGCTGACAGGGCTCGGCGCCGAGTTGGCGACAGCACGAGCCGAGCTGGAGGGTGCGCAGGCGTTTCTGTTCGACGACGATGCGGCGCCCGCGCACCTCGCGTTCGGCGTCGCACTCCACGGGGCCAAGCTGTTCGCGCTGCCCTACGAGCGCGTCGTCTATCGCTTGCCTTGGCGCTTCCGGGGCACGGCTGCGACGGCGAGGCCGATCACCCTGGTGGCATGGCAGCCGGGTGGAGCGGGCAGCGCCGTCCATGCGGCGGCTTATTCAATCGCGAAGCCCGGAGACCAAGGTCGGAGCTTCCTGCATGGGATGATCACGATCGAGCCGCCAGCGATACCGACGATCGACCACGACGCTGAGACCGAGGAGGTCACGCCCTGGGTCCGCCTGTCGCCGACCTGGGAGCTATACCGTGCGATCGCAGCGGAGAGGGCTTCCGCTACAGCGCCGCCTCGCGAACGACTCGAGGAGATCGGTCTCGACCTCGCGCGAGCCCTGATCGGCTTGACGGGTGCGCTATCGTGCCGCGAGGTCAAGCAAGGCCAACCCGAGACGATGGACAAGCTCAACGCTGCTCGGGCGAAGAAGGGCAAGGCGCCGTTGCTCGACCACCGGACTGTTTATCTCCGGGCGGTCAACGGCGGCGAGGGCGGCAGCTATCGCCTCGAAAGCGGTCGACGCTCTCCACGGACCCACTGGCGGCGTGGGCACATTCGACGGCTGCCGAACGATCGGCTGGCAGTCGTTCCGCCGTGCATCGTGCGGCCTGGAGCCGAGACCGCCGTGACGCACGACTATAAGGTGCATGTCGGCGAGCCGGCCTAGCGCCTCTTGAGCGCCTTCGACACCTCGACGACCGGCCCGATCAGCGCGGCGTTCTCCTCGGGAATTGTGGTCACACCCCAGTCTTGCGAATGCACCAATTCCGGCCCAGCAGGGCCGCGGCGCAGACGCCCGATGACGATCTCGGAGCCGATGCGCGCCACGACAAGGTCGCCAGGATCGGCCCGCACAGCCGGATCAACGATCACGATGTCGGCCACGCCGAGCGCCGGGGCGTTGGCTTCGTTCGGGATGCGAAGCGCGAACGACTCGGCGCTGCACGGCTGGTTCGCATGACCGACGGCACCTGCCCCCTTGAGCGCGGTTGCGAGATCCGATTCGGCGAGGCTCGCGCCCCAGGCGGTTGCGTCCAAAACCAATGGCACGCGCCTGCCGGGCGTCGCGACCAAGGGGCCGGATCGCTCGGTTTCCCAGGGGCGACCGAACCGGCGAACCGGAGGCGCCACGCGGGCTTCGATCGTGGCTTGCTCGTCGACCTCGGCGGCAAGGCCCGTGATCAACCAAATGACGTCCACGTCGCAAAATCGAGCGACGTCGGCGAGTTTCTCGAGGGTCGGCAGCCCGCCGCCCAACTCCCATCCCGAGATGCTCTGCACCAACGAGCCGATCAGCTTGCCGAGCGCCGCCTGCGACAGCTTGGCCTGATTGCGGCTCGCTCGGATGCGCGCACCAACTGCGACTGGATCGACGGTCGCCAGCCGCGCCGCAAGCCGCTTCGATTCGTCGGAGTCTAGAATTTTCGACACAGCTCGATCCTTTCGTCGCAACGAGGGCTCGACACGCAACCCCGGCTTTAGTATGTCTGCCCCAAATTGATTCTCCAGCGTAAGGGCGGCAAGATCATGACGCAGCCTTCATCTCGTTCCTGTGGTAGACCTCGGGCGCCTCGCAGCGATCCTGGCCTCGAAGCCGCGTTCGCGGTTATCGTGCCCGATCGGCTCGCGCCGCTCCTCGGCGTTTCACCGCAGGCGATCAGCTCCTGGGTCCGAGTGCCGGCGACGCGTTGTCTCGAGGTCGCCAAGCTGACCGGCGTGCCGCTTCATGTCCTGAGACCGGACGTGTACCCGGCTCCGGGCGACTCGATCTCCGCAGATATGTCTTTGCACCACGCCTGATGGAATTGTCAATCCAAACCTGACAGAGCTTTTCGCCTCGGTCGTCGGCAGCAGGCAGCAACCTGACCCGAGGCACTGATGAACTTCCAGAAATTTGGGCGCTATGCGCTCGGCGGCACCATTCTCGCCCTTGTGGCCGGCGCATCGCTCGCCATCGATGTGACCTCCGCCCTGAACCTAGCGACCGACCCTGTCGAGCGCGGGGTGCTCGTGGCTATTGTCACCGCCGTTGCGCTCGTCAAGGCTGCGGGCGCCGTCCAAGTGGCCCGCCTGCTTCGAGCGCGACGTTGGAGCGCCGCTGCGGCGATGGCTGGTCTCCTGGCGCTCTGCATCGCAATTTCCGCGTCGTTCGAGGTTCGCTTCTATCTCAGGACCTTGCTCGACGGCGCCGAGGGTCGCCTCGAGGTCGTGCGGCAGCGCGCGGCCCTCAAGACCGAGATCGATGCGCTTGATGCGAGCCTGAAGCAAGCCGGCACCGAAGTGCGCACGCCGGAGGAAATTCGAGCCCGCATCGAGTGGATGCTCGGCACGTCACTCGCTGGCGATCCCCGTCGCCGGACGCTCGGCCAAGCCACACGCGACTGTCAAGACAAGAGCAGTCCTCACTTCCGGAGCTGCACGGAGGTTTCGAGTCTTCGCGTGGCCGAGGCCCGCCTCACAGCCGTGCCGCGCCTGCGATCGGAGCGAGCCGCCGCGTCCGGCAGACTGATAGCGCTCGAGACGGCATCGGGCGGCGATGCCCTGGCCGAGGCCATCGCCTCTGTGACGGGCTGGAAGCCGGAGAGCGCGCTGGCGGTGCTCGCCGCTCTGCTTATGGTATTGAGCCAGGTCGCATCCCCCATCGTTGCAACCGTGTTCTTCGGTGGTGCTTCGCCGGGCCAGGACGGCTCGGGAGGTGGCCGCAAACGCCGCGATGAGGGGTTCAACGAGACAACCAACGATCGAACCAACGAAGCGGCGGCGCCAACCAACATTGTCGAGCTGAAGAGGCCCGGCACCACGACCAGCGGCGCATCTGCGGCCTCCAGCGGGCCAACCATCATTGGTCAGGGGCGAACCAACAATGACCGGGCGTCAACCAACCATCCCATCTCGGCCTCGACCAACGATGAGCTGCCCCTCCCCGATGATCCGATGACGGATCCCGACCGGCTCTGGGTTGACGATTCGAGCCTCGGCGCGTTCGGCGATGAGCGCGATGTCGCGGTCGCTGAGTTCGTGCGCGAGCACGTCAATGCCAAGCGCGGCTCCTCGACCTCTGCAGCCGACCTCCACGCCGCCTGGGTGTCGCTGGGCGATCCCGACATCGCGCCCGGGCTGTCGGCCCGTTGTTTCGGCAAGAGGCTCGCAACGGCGCTTCGATCTGCCGGCATCACCACCCGTCGGACGCGGTCGGGGTCAAGGGGCGCAACGGCTTACGTCGGCCTTCAGCTCTCGGACGTGGCTCGTGCCGCGATCTCACCCGACGCCCGCCGTGGCGCGCTCCGCCTCATTGAGGCGCCACAGACGTCTGCCCCGCGAGCAGCAAGCGCTTGAGTTATCCATCCTATATTGATATATAGACTTCAGACCTGATCCCTCGCGAGGAGCCATCAAATGCAGACCGACTTTCAGGGCGCCATCGACCTGCTGGTGCAGTACCGCCAAGTCGCGCACGAAGCGGTGCGCTCCTACGGGTCAGTCGCCAAGGCTGATCGAACGCTCTCACCAGAGGCTCGCAAAATCGTTGCCGACGTGTACGAGAATTTTCTGAAGACAAATGACACGACGAACCTCCAACGTGCCGTCCGGTGCCGCCAAATCGTCGCTACACGTCATAATTGGCGGGCTCTCAATAGCATCGAGGGAACCTACGTTATTCGACTCTCGACGCGCTGGATCGGAGTTAGTTCGTGTACATATCTTTCTATCCCAATGATCCCCGAGAGCCTTCTTCGAGAGCTGTGGATAACTTCCCAGGAGAAAGCGCGCTTGGCTGCCGAGAAGGCCGAAGCAGGCGAGCCACCTCGGACCGCTGACGAAGGCGCCCCGGAGCCCGCAAGCGGGGCCTCTGCTCGGAAGGGCCGGCGCGGCGGACGGACCAAGAAGACCGAAGCGCACGCTCCGGCGTGAGGAATTTTGGATCATATTATGCAAAATATGATGTGATTGATTTACTCAGTCGAATCGCCGCATAGTTGCGACCGACAACAACCCGGAGGACCTGTCATGCACGTAGCAACGAGTTCGCCCCAGATGGGCCGCCCAGGGCGCGCTCGCCTCAACCTGACCGACGAGGAGCGTCACGCGCGGAGGCTCGAGCAGGCACGGCGCGGCGGCCACAAGTGGCGCGCTCGGAAGCGCGCAGAGATCTCGCGTCACGTCGTAATGATCGAGGTACTTCAGGCCCGCTTGCGCGCTGCTGGTCTCAGCGATGAGGTCACCGACGCCGACATCGCGGCCTTGGCGATGACTGGAGGCTGAAACGATCAGCGCCCCCGAGCTGCGAGCCTCGGGGGCGCTGTGGATCTTCAGAGGAGCTTGTCACACCCACCCGCGAAAGGAGGTGTCCCGCTTAGATACACGTCCCATACATCAAATCAAGACGTTTATGAGGTTATCCGTTTAAAGCTGACGGCACGACAGCTGGCCTCTGGGCCGAAGCGGGAGAAGGAAAATGACGACAACGAACGATTGGCTCCAGCGCCTTGCCTCGCTGGATGACGTGCGGGCCGATGTGGCGCGAGAGCTGGGTGGCTACGGCGACATCTTGGACGAAGTCACGCCGCTTGACCTCGCACGGCTTCGCCTTGCTGCGACCCGGATCGTGCAGCCGAGCGATCCTCTCGGCCCCGTCGACAACCTCTACAGCATAGGCTTTTACCTGCCGCTTAGCCTTGCTGATGACCTGACGCTCGGGTGGCTGTTGAGCGTGAGATATGAAGGTCAGCGCTTTGCGACGCTCGTTGACGATCCCGACTTCTTGTTCGCGTCCGGCTACGCTTCTTTCGAGGAGCTGCTGGAACCCGTGAGGCGGCTTGCTCGGGCGAAGCTCATTGTGCTCGCAGAGATCGATTGCGGTGTTGCGATCGCGTGCCCCTTCGTCACGACGCACGACATGAGGGGCTCGATGGAGCGGATCCACGCCGTCAACCTCTCCTGCCTTTTTTGCGAGACGGGCGCAGAGGAGCGGGTGGCGAAGGAAGTCGCAGATCGGCAGATTGCTGAGGTGGTCGCCGACTACATGGCCACACGCGCCCGAGAGCACGAAGCGATGGAGGTCGAGGCCGCCCGACTGGTCGCGGCGTCCGCCTGACCTGCCTCTGGCCGGCGCGTCAAAGCGCCCAGGCGGACACCCGGGCGCTTTGCGAAGAGGAGATCACAGGGGCCAAGGCTTGGCGGCTGACGCCCCGCATCAAGGAAAGTACCGATGACATACCACAACACGGGCCCCGAGCACAACGGCGCACATGGGGCTGGAGACGAGGGCGGCGGCCCGTCGCCGGTTGGCCACAACTCACGGACTGGTCAGCAGGACAATTGGCGCTTGCAGGACTCGGGGATATGGGGGGTCTCGTCCCTTCCTGCCGAGCAGGTTGAAATCATCGAGCGCGCCGTCAACTCGCAGGGCCTGCGCAAGGAGCGCCTGAAGGCCATCCGGCTTCGCCTCAAGCGGTGGCACGCTTCTGGGTTGATCTCGTATCGATCGGGCGTGCTGCTTGCGGTCATCGAGGGCTACCTTGGTCACGACCTTGATGGACGCGACGCTCGCTGTGTCGTGAAGTCGGCCGCTGAACTTGGGCACGAAGCCAGCATCACTTCGTCAAAGCAGGCGCGGATCGCGATGCGTGAGCTGGCCGACGCAGGAGCGATCGTCTGGGTCGAATACGAGGACGGCGGTGCACCGCGGTCCATCATCACGATGCCGTGCGAACTCGGGGACCGCCTGGGGACATCGTTTGTTGGCATTTCGGCTGGGATCAAGCAGGCCCTCAGTGCGCAGGCCGCCCACCTCAGGGCTGCCGAGGCTGCGCGATCAGCTCGCCGCCGCGCAGAAAAAAAGGATGCCGACCAGACGGAAAGCGACCGGTCGAATTTCGGCGACCAGACGGAAAGCGACCGGTCTGTTGGGGACGCCGACCGGACGGAATTCGACCGGTCGACCGGACGGAAAACGACCCATATGTAATAACCCTTCTGCTTCAGCCTATCTGAAGGAAGAATCCTCTCTCACTTCGTTCGAGAGGACCGCTTCGCGTTCCGAGGGTGATGGTGCACCAAAACATCCGGAGGTAGTACAGGAGCACCAGTCGGCAGGTAAGGTTGAAGTGGCTCAGACTACACAACCAGAAGGTGCTCCAGCCGACTTACCTATGGCGCAAAAGAAGCCGGGTAACGAGACGAAGCGTAACGAAATAAATCCTCAGACGTCGAAGAAGATTATCCGTAGCCAAAGTGAAGTGAAGGGCAGTGGCACCCCCAGTTCCGCGGCCCCCCTCGCTCAGCCAGCGGACGATCGCCGTCAGCCTGAGTCTGACATGCGCTCCTCCGTAGTCGGCGCATCGGAAGCACGGCTCGTGAGCCGCGTCGACCCCGACTTCGGCGATCTCGTCGCCGCCGACCTCGACGACGGCCTCGACGCCGATGGGCCCCAGGCGATTGGCCCGGCTGCAGGCGAGCCCAACCCGCTCGACGACATCGACGCCCTCGGGCACCTCGACGACGAAGCCGACGCCGCGCCTGCCGTCGAGATCATCCCGCCGACCGCCATCGAGATCGAGGTCGTCGGTGATGACGGCCGCTTCGGGATGCGCGCCCAAGGGCCGGCCACCGAGGGCGCCCAGGTCCGCAAGGCGGGCAAGGGCAAGTCGAAAGGCGCACCCTGCCCGTCGAGCATGACCGATGACGAGCGCCACGCCGAGCTGGCATTCCTCGACATGCCCGTGCCGCAGTCGCCCGCGGATGCCCCCTCGATCCTGTTTGGGCCATGCACGCGCCTCGTGGGGCTGGCCACTGGCAAGTCGATCGGGGCGACCAAGGATCTGCTGGGCCGCTTCCGCAAGCAAATGGCCAACGACGTTCAGTTGATCGCCGCCATGCGCGACGGCGTTGCTGAGATCCGCCGAGACCCGAAGCTCAGCCCGGTCTCGTACCTGTCCGGCGTCATCGCGCAGCGAACGAAGGGCCTGACGCGCGCCCCGGGCGGACGGGTCGCTTTCACGGACGACGCCGTCGACGACGCCCTGGCGCAGCTGAAGGCCGAGCGGGCAGCGAGGGGGCAGGCCTAGATGCCCGTGTTTCGCGATAGCCTCCCGCTCAAGCGCCTCCGCGAGCCCGAGCCGGGGTCGCGGGCTACGAGTGTGCTCAACAGTACCGACCCAGGGTCTCGGGCTTGTTGGGGCCGAGGTTAGCCCCTGGATGCCGATTTCCCGTTGTTGCGTTGCGCCGCCAGCGGCCGTTTGACGTCTGGGGGTGGAACCCTACCCGGAAACTTAAAGCGCCCTGTACGCGCCAACCAGACAGTAAGAACGCGATTTGCCAAAAAACGCCCCTTGACCGCCTCAAGTCGTGTGCGCTATTTCAATTTTCGTTTGATATTTTCATCAGCAGGAAGAGACCACCATGACGACACTCCTCGAAGCTCCTTGCGCCCCCGCTGGATCGGTTGGCACGCCCGAGGATCCACACCGGATCGAGATCGCGCTCCTGCGCCGGTCAGCCGGCAAGGCGACCTATCGCGTGACCTTCAGCGGAGCGCCGTTGGTCGACAGCCACACCCCTGAGCGCGCAGCGTGTCGAGAGCTTGTCAGGCTTGGCTTTACAGGCGTTCTGCGCACACGCTGGGTCGGCGCTGCGCATGACGCGCTCATCATCCACGACATCGAGGCCGCCGCTCAGTGGAACATCTCCGAAACCCAAAGCTCTGGGCCGCGCCTCGTGCGCTTCAGCGAGTTCGATCGCGGACGGGCCGACGCCCCGGAGGATCATTCTGGGATTGACGAGCAGCCACGAATCGATGAATATAAACCATCGATTGAGATACAAACCTAAGGATGCCTCAGATGGACAGCCAAAGCCTCCCGACCCGAGCCGAGTTGCATGCCGCCAGCGCCCGTCTCGCCGTCGAGCTGGAGCGCCTGGGGCGCATGCTCGGCCTTCAGACCCTCGACGATCTTCGTGCCGCCTGGGCGGCCAAGCACCCAGCCTGAGCTTCCGCGTGTGTCCCGCCCCACCCGGGCGGTCGTTGCGTTCGTCAGTTTTGAGATCTGTTTCCGGAGCAGCAAATGTCACATTCGTCCAATCTGCCCGCAGTCACGTCGCAAGCCACAGGTGGCCAGCTGGGCCACTACGAATCATCGCTCGAACTGGCCGCCGGGCTCGTTCGCCGCTACGGGGCGCTCGTCGCTGGCGACGCCAAGGAGTCAATCCGAGACTTGGCGAGCCTGCTCGGCGATCATCCGGCTCCCGTCCTCGCAGAGGCCTTCGCGATCGTTCGGCTAACCCCGCGCGCCAGGAACGTCCCAACGGAAGCCGACATCGTCGACGGGCTTCTTGCCGCCTACGGAAAGCTCGGTCTTCCTCTGTCGCCCGACGCCACGCGCCACGTCGCGCTGCGCGAGGCTGTCGCGCTTGCGGCCCAGTATCCGCTCGGGCCGGATGGGCGTCGGCGCTTCCAACCCACGGCCCGCCTGGGCTTCATCGATCGGCATCTGATCACAGGCGGAATGGCCAACGAGATCCTGCGGGAGCTTCCAGGGGCCCGCACCGAGCACCTGGAGCGCGGCATCGTCGCCGCATCACCTCGCGTGGCGCCCAAGACGTCGCTCATGGATGTCGAATCCGGTTCGAAATACAAAGTCGAGTCGACCTTGAAGGCTGCGATCGACGCCCTTCGACTCGAAGTGTGGCGCCAGCTCGGCGCCGCGGCGCGGCCACCCGCCGAGCAGGTTGCGCACGCCGGAGAGTGGGCGAGCCTGTCGCACGAGTTCATCTCCCACATGCAGGCGAAATTCGAGGGACGCGTGCGCATCTACGGCGATCCCTCGACCATCACGAGCTGGTGCGAGCAGCAGCTTCGCGGGCTCCATGCCGGTTGCGAGCGAATCGACCGAACGGAGCCACGCGCGATCGTCGAGCGGACAACGACAAGCGCCTTCACCCGGCGCAACGAACAACGGGTTGCGACCCTCAACCCATGGGTCGACCCTCGCGCCCTCCAGCAAGCCGTCGAAGCTCACATCGAAGCGGGCCTCGAGGCACTGATCCCGAGCCAAGCATCGCAGCAAGCGAGCTGACTCCCCAACACCTCCCCGGCCTGAGGGCCGGGGGAACTCGCGGAGGATCAATGTCTGATCATCAACAGGGCCTCGGGGTCCGGGTCACCAAGATGCTGATGGAGGCCGAGCCCGGCCTCCTCGTGGTCGACCCGGGCGCAATCGGGCGGGTCACCGGCATGCTGGCTGCCGTCATGGGGTCGGCCCTGGCCGGCGTCGTCATGAAGGGCGGCGAGCACACCTACCAGCGCATCAAGGACTCCCTCGTCGAAAAGATCGACGAGAGCGCCCGTGCCACCGTCAAGGCTGCGCAGCGCGAAGCAGCGGACCCCACGGTCAACACCAACCATTGAGGATCGCCTATGCTCAAAGCTCTTGAAAGCGCGCTCAGCATCGTCGTAGTCGGGCTCGGAGCCGGCTGGGTGCTCATCTTGGCCGTCGTCTCCTCCGAGGTCAGCGTCGACGCGGCCGTAACATTCGGGCTCGGCCTTCTCGTGGTCGCGGCAATCTTCTGGGCCGCCTTCCACCTGCTGCGCACCGCCGTCGCCCGGCTGCGCGCCGGCTCAGCGGTGGGGTGATCGTTGGTTGGCCCCAACCAATCGTTGGTTGATAACGAACCAAGCATCGAAGATCGTTGGGAGCCCCTGTTTCCGGGGCTTCCACCCACCTCCCCCGATCGGCGGTCCCGATTGTTGGTCCGAGATTGTTGGTTAGAAAGTCGCCCTCAACCAACCATTTTCCGGTTGCGATCGGCCCCACCCTCTGGCATCGGTCGAGCGTTCCGGCCAAGCCGGACTTGAGCGATCCCCATCGCACAGCTCATCCTCATCCGTCGCATCGTCCTCCTCCGATCCTTCGACCGGCCAAGCCGCTCGCGGGACAATCAGTGCGCGCAGCACCTATGGGGGACGAACATGACCGACTATTCGCGAGAGCGGAGAGGACTCGATCGGGGCGAGGTCAGGCAAGAGCGCCACGGGGACCGCAGCACCGTCGCACTCAAGCCCAGGCGCGCCATCGATCGTCTGGGCGCCGAGGAGATCAAGTCCCGTGGCCAGCACGCACGCGTCAAGTGGTACGATGCTGCGAAGGGCTACGGCTTCCTCGAGAGTCACGACGAGGGCCGCGACATCTTCGTGCACAAATCCGACGTTGCTAGGTACAATTTGAATGAGCACGCTCTGACGCCAGGGGCGCCCGTCGTCTACTGCGCGGACGGACGAACTGCCCGCGGCCAGGAGCGGATCGCCATCCTCCTCGCCTAGTCGCCAACCAACCGCTCCGCCGAGCGCGGCGGCGACTGCCTTATGCGTATCGCGCCAAGGGGCGCTCCCAGCACACAGCCGGGGGCGCCCTTTCTGCGTCCGGGCACCCCCGACGAGCACTCACACCCCACGCCCAGCACCCAGCCCCCTCCCGCATGCTTGCAAGGGGTCGAGTATTCGCCTGTTGATCTTCCCATCATCTTGAAGTATTGATCCCGCCAGGACGACATAGATTTGTTGCATGACTGCAACACAACTTGGAATAACTCGAAGCTCTACTGTGAAAGAGCTTGACGGGTCCATATCGTCATGTCTAAAGCGACTCACCGCATAAGGCGGGGGCGCAGGAACCGCATCAGCGCTCAACAGGCACCGAGGCCCAGGTCGCTCCTGGGCCTCGCTTGTTGTTGTCAGCCTCCAGTTGCCTCGTCCCTGGGTCAGGTAAAAACTGACGTATACGCACATATCGCTCTCAGCTATCCTGAGACCGCCTGCTTCCCCTCAAGGGGCGGGCGACAGCCATGCCGGGGTGCCTCGCCGTTAGAGAGCCGCCCCGGCAGTCGGCCCACCCTGGAGCAGCGCAGGCCCGACCATGCGGACCAGACACATCTCGGACGAGCAGTATCTTGAAGCCATCACAAGTGTCATGAGCAACTTGCCGATCTCGGTCTACGCGTTCTCCGGCGCCGTCGAGGTGCCGGTGGAATTGCGCGTCGCGGGTCACACGGTCCGGCACGTGCTTCGCCTTGAGTACCAGTGCACGCCTGGGCGCGAATACTTCGACCCGCGGCTCAGGCGCGTCATCGAGGGCCGGGACGCGGCGACGCTCAAAATTCTTGTCTCCGACCAGGAGGAAGGCTGGATGGACGTGCCGCCCTCGCTCTTTATGCTGAGCGGAGAATCCAGCGACCTCAACGAGCATCTGTGGAGCCTGGGCGAAGCCGATGCTGCCCGGCAGGAGCACGAGGCCCGTCTCGCTCATGGCAAGCAGGACAACTAGCGCCACCGATCGCCGATTGCCACGCAGGCCAGAACCGTGCTAAGTCAGGCGCATCCTTCAGTTAAAGGTTGAAGCAAGACGGTACGCAACCTGAAGGAGTAGGCGCCCCGTCGTTCGCCGGGCAGACGCCGCCATCCTCATCCTCCTCGCAGTGCCAAGCACGCGGCCCACGACAGGCCGAGCGATGGGGGGGTGATCGTGACCTTCGTGAAAGGACAATCCGGGAATCCGGGAGGCAGGCGCAAGGAGAAGCTGTTCAGCGACGCGTTGACCTTGGCGTTGACCGAGGATCCCCGCCGCATCCGGGCGCTGGCCTCCAAGCTGGTCCACATCGCCATCCATCCGGACTCGCATCCCGTTACGGCCTTGAGAGCCATCGGCATGATCGCCGACCGGTTGGAGGGCCGACCGACCCAGCAGATCCATGTGCACGACGAGACCGCCCTCATCGGTCGGCAGGAGCTGGTCGATCGCCTAGCTGAGTTGCAGGACCGAATCCTGGCGGCTCAAGCCGGCACCGGCACGCCCATAGATGACGAGGCAGAGCCACAGGATCCAGAAGACCACCTGCAGCGCCTGACGTTGCCGGCCACCTCCGTGCGTGACGTCACGCCCAAGCGTGGTCGCAAGGGCAGCACCTGATGCGCCCGCTGTCGCCCGACGAGGTGGCGCACCTCTCTGATGATGAGTTGGCTGAGTACGTCGACCTCATGGAAGGCTTGCTGCGGCACCAGCAGCAGGACCGGCTGACGACCTACGCCGAATCAATCGAGGTGCCCGGCACGCCGCTGCCCGACGACGTCGAGGACAAGCTCTACCCCGTCAAGTTGACGCTCGCGAGCCACCACCGGCTCATCCTCGACGCGGTCCAGGAGATGGCCGAGCCGCCTCCCGACCTGCCCGAGGACGAGTTGCCTGAGGGCCTCATCATCATGATGCCGCCGGGCTCAGCCAAGAGCACCATGGCATCGGTCGTCGCTCCGAGCTGGCTCCTGGGTCGCAAGCCCGGCACCGATGTGATCGGCGTGAGCTACGGCTCGGATCTCGCTCAGCGGTTCGGTCGTCGCGTGCGGACGATCGTGCGCTCCCCCGACTGGCAGAAGATCTTCGGCGCGACCATCACGGGCGACAACCAAGCGGTCGACGACTGGACGTGCACCAACGGCTCGGCCTACCGCGCCGCTGGCCTGCAGGCGGGCATCACGGGTCGCCGCGGCGACTGGGTTTTCATCGACGATCCTGTGAAGTCGCGCGAGCAGGCCGATTCGAAGCGCATCCGCGACAAGGTGTGGGACGAGTTCAAGGACAGCGTAGAGACCCGCCTCAAGCCAGGTGGCCGAATCGTCATCATCATGACGAGATGGCACGCCGACGATCTCGCAGGCCGTCTCCTGGGCGAGACCTGGGCCGGTCAGAGCGGCAAGTGGAAGGGCACCGACGGCAGGCTCTGGCGCGTCATCTGCCTGCCCATGATCGCCGAGCACGAGGACGACCCCCTTGGCCGCAAGCCGGGCGCGCTGCTGTGGCCCGAGTGGTTCCGGCAGCGCGAGGTCGATCGCATCCGGTCGAGCAACGCACGCACCTGGAGCGCCCTCTACCAGCAGAGGCCCACGCTCGCCGAAGGTGCCATCCTGCAGCGCTCGCTGTGGAAGCCCTGGGGCCAGCTCGAGAAGGGCGCCGACGGCAAGTGGCACAACACCAAGGCGCCGCCCGAGTGCCAGTTCGTCCTTCTGTCCTACGACACGGCGCTCGAGGACGGCCAAGACAACGACTATTCCGCCATGTCGATGTGGGGAATCTTTACCCGCCTCATCAAGTTGAGCGATGGCCGCGAGGTCGAACAGCCGAACGCGATCCTGCTTGGCGCATGGCAGGAGAAGATCAAGGCGGCGGACCTTGTCGGCAGGGTACGCCAGCACCGCGAGCGCCTGGACCCCGACCTGATTTTGATCGAGCAGAAGGCCTCGGGCATCCAGCTGATCCAGGAGCTGAGGCGCCTGCGCCTGCCTGTGAAGGCGTGGCTGCCCAAGGGGCCGCCCGGCACACGGGGCAAGGTGCCGAGAGCGCACGCGGTCGCCTACCTGCTGGAGCAAGGCTGCATCTGGTACTACCCGATCCACCCCACGCGGGCCGAGACGACGCCCGAGGATGTCATCGACCAGTGCGCCGCCGTGCCCTACGGCCAGCACGACGATCTCGCGGACACGACCACGCAGGCCCTCAGCTGGCTGAGAAGCAAGCTCCTCCTGGCCCTCCCAAGCGATGAGCCCACACCGGAGGAGGTGCGCGAGGCCGAGGAGGACGAGATCCGCGCCCAGGGGAAGCAGCGCAAGCTCTACGGCAGCCGGGCGACATCAAGCCGCGAAGGCCGGCGCACGCTCTACGGTGGCCGACCGACGAAAGGCGTCCAAGCTGTTTAGGTCAGGGGGCCTTCGTGAGCCTGATGCGTAAGGCCGAGCTTCTGTGCCGTCCTGTGAGACTGCCACTTGAGGGCAAAGTGGAAGCGGCTCAGATGGTCCGGCGCCTGAGGCCACGGCTGATGCAACGGGATCGGTTTGATCTTTGGTCGTGCACCCTTTTGTCGGTCATAAATCGACACGGCGTGCTTGGTCTCTATGTCGACCCACCTCGAGGCAGCAGCGTGATCGGACCACATCACATACACGACGTCTGCCGCTTCGATGAGCGTCGGCAGCTCGCTCCCCCACTCGTCTCCAGGCTCGAGCGCCGTGACGTCAACGACGGGGGACATTCCTCGCTCCTCCAGGCCCTGCGCGAAAAATGAGACCAATTCAAAGTCCTTTCGGGCATATGAGACAAAGACCCGCTCGAACTTCGTGCTGCGCGTTGGCGCTAGCTCCAGTTTTTCCACTCGCTTCATCGCTTCTTCGACCGACCGCTGATCGGATGTGAACCCGATAACAGCGACCTGATTCGGCTCCCTACCCGCGGCGGCCTTCTTCTCGGCTAAGGAAATAGAAAACTCGATCTCTCCTACCGGAATGCCCTCAACGCTTACGTGGAGCGTTCCAACGATTGGGGCGTCCGGATGATCCTTCGGAACCCGCGCTTTGCAAGAGAAACTAACCGGTTCACCATCCCAGACGACGCTACCGACTGGCTCATGGAGTCCTATAGTCGGGCACTCGATAAAAAGCTCGACTTCGGCACCGATGTCCAGCTCCACATCCAAAGTGGAGAAGGCCCTCCGATTGGCTGTAGGATCGAGGCGCGCAGCGAGTTTGGCAGCCTTTATGAGGTCGCGCTTCGAGTGCAGAAGCACCTGGATGAGGAGCTGCTGACCTCGGCGCGCGAGGGGCGGCGCGAAGACGCTGCAATCAGCATGCCTCGCGTCCGGCAGCAGGGTCTCTTGTAGATATTGCGCGGCGGCGTTCTTGCGCTGCTTCAATTGATCGAGAAGCTCGTGAGACCTGGCTATCCGAGCATCAACTTCAGTCCAGTCGTCACCCCCGATGTCCGCCAGGAGGCTATCAAGCTCAGCTGCCAGCTGGTCAACGACTGTGGACAGACTTATCAGCGAGGACTCATCGTCTATTTGGCCGTCCCATTGTTCCGGCAGCTGATGCCGGGCCCATTTCTTCGTAAGCTCAAGTTCTTGAGGAAAAATGCCCCCAGAAAGGGCCCATAACGGAGATGGCAGCGGAAGAGGAGGCGGTGCCGAGGCCATTTCTGCCATGCGCGTTGGTGCTGCTGCTGCTGCCACACTTGCAGCAGTTCCGAGTATGACGCCAGCGGGCACTGAAATCGGGGGCGGGCGATCGAGCCTAGCCTGGAGCGCCCGCAACTTACGCCGCATTCGCATCATCAACCAGATGATGACCAGACCAAACATCAGGGCGATCACGCTCGCCCCGATCCAGAAAACTGGATCTACGAACAAGGCAAGCAGGTCGGCGCGCGCGTCCAGGACGACCATAATTTCTCCCGTTCGCAAGTCACTTGCTGAACGGATGCCACGGTACTGGCGTTGGGGCAGACGCGCCATCTCGAGTAAGAACCCTAAGTTCGCGTCCTCTGAGCATCCGTTGCGATGTTATCACAGCCTCGACGAGTGCCCGCTCAACATCAATTATAAATTGACATTTTAGCCAATCAGATCGACAGCAGTCGAGCGCTAAAGTGATGGGGATCACCGCATGTCACGTCTCAACCAAACGCCTTGGTATGGTGCCCTCCCGGCCACCGGCACGATCGGTGCCGAGGACTGGGCCAACAGCGATCCGACCCAGGGCTGGTCGGACGGCGGCGCTGCCGAGGAGATCGCCGAGCAGTACAGCAGCGCTTTGACCGCCGGTCTCTCCGAGTTGGTGAGCGCGCTGCGCGGCGACCTCAGCCGGGAGACGCAACACGAGATCGCGCGGCAGGTGCGCGAGGCCGTCGTCGAGTACGCCCAGTCGATCGAGTTCGAGCTGAGCGTCGTCGACGGCCAGCTCGTGATCGCCGCCGTGCTCCAGGACGCCTCGGGCGACATTCGCAGCTGGATCCCGCTCGGCGACGTGATGGGGAAGGCGCTCAACGATGCGCGCACCGATCCAATCGCTCGCGCAGCGATGGACGGTCTGCTCCACGACATGATGGGTCAGCTGGCCCGCCAGCCGATGCCGCCACGCACGGCAGCGCCTGCGCGCCAGGAGAGCCCTCAAGCGCCTCCCAGAGGCCGCCAAGCTGTCCCGCGTGAGCAAGCTCCCTCAGGCGAGCAAGCTGTCCCGCGTGAGCAGGCTGTCCAACGCGAGCAGGCTGCGCCCCAGCCTGTTGGACGCCAGGGCGCCCCTCGAAGCGCAGCTGAGCCGCTGCGCAGGGAGTCTGCGAACGAGCCGGCAAGCGAGGCGAGGCGCACGAGGCCACCCAGGGACAAGATCACGGCCATCCTCGACGCCGAGGATGCAGCGCGTGCAAGCGCACAAGCTGAGGCCAAGGCCGAGGCGGGCGACATGAACGGCCACGACGATCGGCACGACGTTGGCGCCTTCGGAGTGCCGATGCGTCGGCGGTGACCGGTGAGATGGCTAGATCTCACATCGACGGGCAGTCGCCTGTTCCCGCGCCTTGACCGATTGGACATAGAGCAAAAGCCGCGAGAGCTGGTCTTGCAGCTCGAAGCGATCAAGGGCGCGCGCCCTGATGAGCCAATCCGGCTCGGCCCGTCGACCGACGTAGGCATAGTGGACGACGCCATGCTCGTCCGCGCGGAGTTTCGCGATCCCAAAGTAATTAAGTCCGATGATCACCTCCGGGCCGAGACCCCCGACGTGAGCCCCTTCGAGCCGCAGCTGGTTTAAAATTTCCGTCGGGAGCCGTTCGATCAGCGATTGGTTCTCGTCCATCAACGTGACCTCGAATGTTGCGATGGTCGAGGATACCGCGACGCGAGCGTTGTCAGTGTCACATCAAAGCGTACCGGACACCGAAAAATATCGGCGAACCTCGCTTAAGCTGGCACGGCAGTTGGGCTCTCTCGATGCGTGATCAAGCCGAAGGCGCGGAGTGAGCGCAAGCGTGTTGGTTCGGGCGACCGGCTGTCCGTTATGGGCTGACTGCCGAAGGGTGCGATCCGTTGGTGTGCGCCAAACCTGCGCCGC
>LNDR01000307.1 GCA_001464755.1 Rhizobiales bacterium Ga0077524 | reverse complement strand
GGCTCCCCGACGTTTCAAGTGGGTAGCTTGAGGTCGAGTTTGCCGGCGACCATGTAGGTGACGGCCTTCAAGGTTTCGCGGTTTCGGTAGCCTCGCGCCTTGGCCTTGGCGGCTTGTACGAGGCTGTTGATGCCCTCGATTAGGCCGTTGGAGATGCGGCTGTCGAACCAGGCGATGATGCCGTCGCGGTGCTTTTCCATGGTGCGCGCGACAGCCTTCATGGGCTCCAGGCGGGAGCGCTTGGCCCAGCCGATCCACCGGTCGAGGAACAGCACGCCCCACGGCCGGGATGGCTGTTGGTAGATGTCCTGGAAGGCGATGCGCATGCGCCAGGCGCGAGCTGTCTTGAGGTTTGTCGTGCTGAGGGCTGCCAGAGTGTCGGCTTGCTTCGCGGTGAGGTTCGGCTGGTTCTTGGTCCAGACGTAGCGTGTGCCTTTGAGCTCCGGCCGCGCCTTGACCTCGCCGCGTCGGACCTCGTCGACGGCATCGCCGATGAGCTTCATGACGTGGAACCGGTCGTATGCGCCTCACGAAGTGCTTCTGACACGCATGGTCGAAGCAGTGCAGCCTCTATCACTGGATGACGACCGGTGGAGGGGGCATGGAACTCGGGACGGCGCGTCGTGGCCAGGCGGTGTCACCGCCGACGGTTGGCGATATCACCATCTATCTGGCGCAGGAGCCTGTGGATTTCCGGCTCGGCATCGACGGGCTTAGCGTGGTGGTCGAGGCGACGCTGCGTTTCGATCCCTTCAGCCGAAATCTGTTTTGCTTCACCAACAAGCGGAAGAACCAGATCAAAGTTCTGTACTGGCAGCGCACGGGGACGAGGTCGGCTTTCTCTGCTCTTCGACACTATGTCTTGTCACCATTTTGTATGCTTGCACGATTGATGGCGCGCCATAGGTGGTACGGCGTGAATGGGGTGGGCAAAGCTGTGATGCCGAGCGGCGCCACGGCATCGAGGACCGCGCTCGTCAGGCACGCGACGGCGCCAACTGTTCCCGCTTCTCCGGCGCCCTTGACACCCAGAGGATTGCGCGTCGTCGGCACTCCGTTGGTCGCGATCTCGAACACCGGCAAGTCGTCTGCCCGAGGCATGACGTAGTCCATGAGTGAGCCCGTCAGAGGCTGGCCGCTCTCGTCCCAAATGAAGTGCTCGCCGAACACATGGCCTGCACCCTGGGCGATGCCCCCGTGAATCTGCCCACCCAAGAGGAGAGGATTGAGCACCGTGCCGACATCCTCCACGGCGATGTAGCGACGGATGCGGGCAACGCCTGTCTCGGGATCGATCTCGACCTCGGCAACATGGCACGCGTTCGGAAACGTCGGCGCCTTCGGCCGAAATGTCGAGAATCCGGAGAGCCCGCTGTCCATGCCGGAGGGCAGCATTGCCGGTTGAAATGCGAGGGCCGCAATCTCGCGGATGTCGAGCGAGCGGTTCGTACCCTTCGCCCGGAATTTGCCGTCGGAGAATTCGATGCCTTGAGCGTCCGTTTCGAGCGCATGCGCCGCGATGAGGCGTCCCTTGGCGACGATTTTCTCGACTGCGCCGAGCAGCGCAGCCGTCCCCAGGCCCGACACACGCGAGCCGCCGGTGCCGTGGCCATAGGGGACGACATCCGTATCCCCCTGCACGAAGCGGATCTCGTCGAAGTCCAGGCCGAACCGCTCCGAAACGAGCTGCTTGAAGACCGTCTCGTGACCCTGACCGTGCGAATGAGTGCCCATCAGGATCGTCGCATGGCCCTGACGGTCGAAGCGGATCTCGCCGCCTTCGTCGTTGCCGCCGGCAGATTGCTCGATCGTATTGGCAATCCCGAGGCCCAGGAGGAGCCCTGCGGCTTTTGCCCCCGCACGGCGCGCCTCGAAGCCCGCGGCGTCGATCATGGCCAGCGCCTGGTCCATGTTCCGTTCGAACTCGCCGCAGTCGTAATTGTAGGTGAGCGGCGTCTGGAACGGCATGGCCGAAGGCGGGATGATATTGAGGCGGCGCAAGGCAACCCGGTCAATGCCCATCTCATGGGCGGCCTTATCGATGATCTGCTCGATCAGCGACGTCGCCTCAGGGCGTCCAGCGCCGCGTACCGGGCCCGTTGGCCCCGTGTTCGTGAACACGGTGGTGACGCGCGCATGCATGGCGGGCGTGGTGTAGACGCCCGCCACGCCGCCGATGTTGCCGAACGGAGGGTGCGGGCCGAAGTTGGAGAGATAGGCTCCCATATTACCGACGACGTCGACGCGCAGCCCTAGAAAACGCCCGCTGCGATCGAGGGCAAGCTCGCCACGCATGACGAAATCTCGGCCCTGCTCTTCGAGCATGCCGTCGGACCGCTCGTTGACCCATTTGACGGGACGCCCGAGCTGCCGGGAGGCCCAAAGAACCAGCGGAATTTCGGGGAAGATCGTCGCTCTGAGGCCGAAGGAGCCGCCCATGTCGGGGCTGACGATCCTGATCTGCGCCTCCGGCACCTTGAGCACCGCGACCGACAACCAATGTCGCATATCGTGCGGCATTTGATTGCCGGCATAGAGTGTGTATCGACCATCGGAGGCGCTGTAGTCGCCGAGTGCCGCCCGAGGCTCCATGGCGTTAACGGCAACGCGCGGCATCTCCAGCTCGATGCTCGTCACATAATCAGAGCCAGCTAGGGCGAGTTCGACCGCTCCCCGATCGCCGATCTCCGCGAGGTAGCAGACATTGTCGGCACAAGCGTCCCAAACGGGCGGCGCCTCCCCCGAAAGTGCGACACGCGCATCCGTGTTCGCAGCGAGCGGCTCATAGTCGACGTCGATCAGCTCGGCCGCGTTGCGTGCTTGCTCGCGAGTCTCCGCCACCACGAAAGCAACGCAGTCGCCGACGAAAGCGACCTTGTCGATCGCCAGCGCGGGGTGCGGCGGAACGAAGATGGGCTGACCGTCAGGCCGCTTATGGGGCACCGCCTTGGCAACGAAGCAGGGGAGATCACCGAGACCGGATTGAGCGATATCCTTGCCGCAATAGACGGCGAGCACGCCCGGCGCGGCACGCGCCGCGCTCACATCGATCGTGCGGATGAGGGCGTGGGCATACGGAGACCTCAGGATGTAGGAGTGGGCTTGGTTCGGGAGATTGATGTCATCGGTATAGCGTCCTTGCCCGCGCAAGAAGCGTTTGTCCTCTTCGCGCGGCGCCGATTGTCCGAGACCGAATTTCATCCTGCGGCTCCCTGGGGACCTGAGCTTGGTTGCTCGGGCCATCTTACGCGGCTCCCCGATGTCCGCCATCAGATTGCAAAGACGGCCGACCACCCCACGCCATCGGCCGGTACAAACGCACACCGGAGCTTGCTACGCTTGCACGTATGCAAGTCCGCCTAATCGAATGAGACGAAGACGCCCTTGCCGGTCTTGGCCTGGTCGAACAGCGTGTAGGCCTCGGCCGCCTGGGCGATGTCCCATTGGTGGGTGAAGATCTTGTCCAAGGCGATCTTTCGGTCCGCGATGAAGCGCGCGCAGTCTGCCTGCACGGTCTTCGAGAATGTCCAGTGCCCAACGATGTTCAACTGGCGGAAGATCAGGTCGGGCATGACCTCGATATGGAGGTCGCCGCCCACGCCGACCATGCAGGCCGTTCCCCACACCCGGGTCGAGCGCACCGCCGCCCGTCGCGCATCGACCGAGGATGTGCAGTCCACGGTCTTGTCGGCGCCTTCCCCGTGGGTGAGCTCCTTGATCGCTTCGACGGGATCGACGGCGGTCGGATCGATCGCCACGTCAGCGCCCCAGTCGAGCGCGAGTTGGCGCCGCTCCGGCGACATCTCCACGGCAATGACCCGTGCCCCCATCTCGACCGCCAGCAGCGTTGCCGAAAGACCAACGGGTCCCTGGCCGAACACGGCGACCGTTTGGTCGCCTTCAAGCCCGATGCGCTTCAGCGCACCATAGGCGGTGCCAGTGCCGCAGGCGACGGCTGCCCCGGCCGGGAACGAAACCTCCTCGGGCAGTGGCACCAGCGAGTGGGCCGCGACGCACATATATTTGGCATGAGCGCCATGCCCCCCATAGCCGTAGGCAACGGCGCCTTCGAGGCACATCTGCGTCCAGCCGGTCTGGCAGTGGCGACAGACGCCGCAGCCATCGTAGTGGTGGTCCATGACGCGGTCACCGATATTGGCCTCACGCTCGCCGACGGCGGAGCCGACAGCCACCACGATACCGCACGGCTCATGACCGGCGATGACCGGCCCCTCGACCCTTTGGGCGCCAACGGCCACCCGTCCGGTCGGGCTGCGGTAGGCACCGAGATCGGTACCGCACATGCCAGACGCCTTGATCTCGAGGATCACGTCGCGCGGACCAGGCGTCGGGTCGGGGAAGTTCATCACGTCCAGTGCGCGATTGCCTGTGAAGGTGATGCCTTTCATCTGCGACCTCCAATCTGCCGATCATCGTCCAAATCTGCTGCCGAGTGGCCTCCCAGACCTGCCGCCGCGTACGTCCGCCGGCTGGGTTGCGCCTTTACTGGGTCAGGCGGTCGCGCCACAGTGCACACTGGAGCAGGGCGACGGCTTCGCGGCAATCGCGAAATGCCCACACCCTTGCACGAGGCCGCCCCCGGCAAGACGGGCAGATCTCGATCTTCTGGAGTTTTCGAAATGCAGCTCGGCGTTTTCATTCCGATCGGGAACAACGGCTGGATCATTTCGACCACGTCACCCCAGTTCATGCCGAGCTACGATCTCAACCTCACCGTCGTGCAGAAGGCCGAGGCGTTCGGCTTCGAGTTCGCGATGTCTATGATCAAGCTGCACGGGTTCGGCGGCCCATCACAGCATTGGGACCACAACCTCGAATCCTTCACGCTGATGGCCGGACTTGCCGCCCAGACACGTCGCATCCAGCTCTTCGCGACCTGCGCCGTGCTGACGATGCCGCCGCCGATCACGGCGCGCATGGCGATGACCATCGACAACATCTCGCACGGACGGTTCGGTGTGAACATCGTCTCCGGATGGCAGCGACGCGAGTACTCGCAGATGGGTCTCTGGCCCGGGCCGGAGCACTACGCGCGCCGCTACGAATACTGCGCCGAGTACGTCACCATCATGCAGGAACTCTGGGCGACCGGCCGCTCGAACCTGCAGGGGGAGTTCTTCCAGATGGACGACTGCCGTTGCAGCCCTCTGCCAACGGCGAAGATCCCCATCATCTGCGCGGCGCAGAGCGATGCCGGGACCAGGTTCGCCGCCCAGTATGCGGACTACAACTTCTGCGCCAGTTTCGGCGAGAACACGCCGCTGGCCGTGGCTCCGAGCGTCGACCGCCTCGTCAAAGCGACCGCCGAGACAGGCCGCTCCTGCGGTGCGCTGCTCATGACGATCATTATAGCCGAGGAGACCGATGAATTGGCCCAGGCAAAATGGGCGCACTACAAGGCCGGCGCCGACATCGAGGCGCTCGACTATCGCGACGCCCAGGCGGCAGACGACCCCAACAAGGACCCGCTCAGCCTGCCGGCCCGACGGCACTCGACAGCGGACGGGCGGGTGCCTGCGATCTCCGGAATTCTCGTCGGCTCCTATGCCACGGTCGCTCGAATGCTCGACCAGATGTCCGAGATTCCTGGGGTCGAGGGAGTGATGCTGATTTTCGACGAGTTCGTGGAGGGGATGGAGAAGTTCGGGACGCGCGTCATGCCGCTGATGCGCTGCCGCGACAAGGTACGCCCGGCGATGTGAAACCGATTTGTCCGAACCGTCGGTGCCGGTTTTAGCGCGATCGCCGAACGGCACATGATGTGCCCGCTACTCATTCCCGCTGCTGAGCTTCCTGTCGTCATGATGCCTTGGCTCCCGCAGTCGAAACGTTGACAGTGGAGTGCGGGAACAGAATCGCATGGTGAGCCCTCAGCAGGAGCTGCACGCCGGAAGGAAGCCACCGTCGTGCCGCTGTAATTGCGCACACACGGCGGTCTGTTATCGTTCCTGAGCACGGTCACCGTCTTCGGCACGGCAATCGACATCACCCTATCCGGGTTGACTCTAGAGGCGTTCTATCCAGCGGACGAGGCAGCGGCCGTGGCATTGAGGCGAGTGCCACTTGCAAACCCGGAGACCTGACGAAACTGCGTGAGGATCCCAATCCCGGTAGAGGGACACGTGAACAAATCGAGGCAGTCGACAACAGCGTAATCGACGCGGTGGTAGAGATTCCGGAAGTCGCGGCACCGTGCTCGCCCGCCTGCAGACGAGTGATTGGTCCCATTCGCTTTACCCTCGACAGCGGACAATAGACGATCATCGCCCTGGACTGGCGGCGGCGCTCGTGATGATCTCAATTTGGGCGATAAAGCGGGACCGACCTTGGCGGCGGTTTGCGACGGGCGCGATCTGATTGGGCTCAGTAGGCCGTACATCGCGCATTTCCGACATAGACTGTTGCCAACATTGCGGCCGAAGCGAATTCCAAAGACGAGCAGGCCAATTAAGGACAACGGATGCACCGGGCAAACTGTGCCCGTGCGACCTCGACCATGTCTGGAACGCGCCCGTCGCAGGCAGGCTCGTAAGCGGGACAGCGCGGTGCGAACGCGCATCCGGGCGGAAGTTCCGCGAGATCGGGCGGCGAGCCCGGAATCGGATCGAGCGGTGCGCCCCGCATCCCGCCGTGCACCGTCGACTGGAAAAGCCCCCGCGTGTAGGGATGGCGCGGGGTCTCCATCACATCGACGGACGAGCCCGTCTCGACGAACCGTCCCGCATACATCACGGCCATCTTGTCAGCCACCTCGCACGCGACGCCTAGATCGTGCGTGACGATGATCGTCGCCATCCCGAGATCGCGCTGCAACTGGCGCATAAGCAGCAGGATCTGTATCTGTACCGTCGCATCTAGCGCTGTCGTCGGTTCGTCGGCGAGCAGGACACGCGGCCGGCAGGCGAGCGCCATCGCGATCATCGCCCGCTGCCGGAGGCCGCCGGAAAGCTCGTGCGGATAGGCGTCGAGCCTTCGTGGCGCGGAGGGGATCTGGACGAGCTCGAGCAACTCCAGCGCCCGCTTGCGCCCGGCCGAATAGGATACGCCGTCGTGGAACACGACGGACTCCGCGATCTGCGTCCCGATCGTGAATACCGGATCGAGCGCCGTCATGGGCTCCTGGAAGATCATCGACACGAGGCTGCCGCGAAGCCGCCGGAGATCGCCGTCCGCCAGCGTCGTCACGTCGAGCCCGCCGATGCTGATCTTTCCCCCGACCCGGGCGGCGGGCGGGAGCAGTCGCATCAGCGCCCGGAGCGTCACGCTCTTGCCCGAGCCGGACTCGCCGAGGATGCACATGGCCTCCCCCGCGGCCAGCGTGAATGACACTCCGTTCACGACGGAGATGTCGAGATCGCGCGAAACGAAACGGACCGTCAGATCTTCGATGGCGACGAGCGGAGTCTGCGTCTCGACCATGTCGCCCCTCAGATGTCGTTGCATGACGTGATCCTCAGGCGCTGGCGGCGGGCGCTTGCGAGTGGCCGGAGCCCGCCGTCCTCGCGTGACAGGCCACTTGATGATGAGCCGCCGCGGCGGGACCGAGCACCGGCTCGCGGGCGCCGCAAAGGTCCTCCGCGATTGGGCAGCGCGTCCGGAAGCGGCAGCCCGAGGGCGGATTGATCGGGTTCGGTGGATCGCCTGTGAGCGGCGGCGTCACGATGCGCCGTCGCGGACTCATGGAGAGCCGCGACGAAAGGAGGCCCACCGTGTAGGGATGCTGCGGCCGGCTGTAGAGTTCCTCCACCGGCCCGACTTCGACGACCTTCCCGAGATACATCACCAGTACGCGATCGCTCACGTGCTGCACCACGTTGAGGTCGTGCGAGATGAAGATGTACGTCAGGTTGAGCTGCGCCTTGAGGTCCTGCAGCAGATTGAGAACCTGCGCCTCGACCGACTTGTCGAGCGCCGAGACGGATTCGTCGAGGATCATCACCCGCGGCTCGAGCGCCAGCGCCCGCGCGATATTCACGCGCTGCCGCTGCCCGCCGGAAAGCTCGTGCGGATAGCGTTGCGCAAACATGTCCGGGCTGAGCCCAACGAGATCCAGCGATCGCCGCGCCTGCTTGAGCGCGGCCGACGTGGCGATGCCGTTGGCCTTCAGGCCGAAAGCAATCGTGTCCTCGATCGTAAGTCGCGGATTGAGCGAGGCATAGCTGTCCTGGAACACCATCTGCAGCCGCCGCCGCAATTCGCGCAGCGTCAGTCCACGCGTAACGCCGACCGGATCGCCGTCGAGGATCACCGTGCCCTCGTCCGGCTCGATGAGGCGGATCAGCAGGCGCGCGGCCGTCGACTTGCCGCAACCGGATTCGCCGACGACGCCGAGCGTTTCTCCTTTCGCTACTTCGAACGAGATGCCGTCGACGGCCTTCACCGAGAGCGGCGGCCCCGAAAGGAATCCGGCGTTGATCGGGAAGTGCTTCTTGAGCCCCTGCGCGATCAGCATCGGCTGGCTCGGCCCGCCGCGATCCCCGAGCGGCGGCATCGCGCCGGTCAAGGTCTGCGGACGAGGCGCTTTCGTCGCGGCCTGGCTCATACCTTCACATCCATGGAGGCTCGGAGGCTGTCACTGATGAGGTTCATGCTCATCGACGTGATGAAGATCATCACGCCCGGCAGGATGGCGTTCATCGGCGCGACGTAGATCGATTGCCGGAGTGTGTTGAGCATCAGCCCCCACTCGGCGTTCGGCGGTGAGACGCCGAGCCCGAGGAAGCTCAGGCCGGACGCGATCACGATCGCGACGCTGATCATGCTCGACGCATAGATCAGGATCGGCCCCGTGACGTTGGCGAGGACGTGGCCGAAGACGATGCGCCACGCGGAAGCGCCTGTCGCGCGCGCGGCCTCGACATAGTCCTGATTGCGGATTTGCGTCGTCACGCTCTCCGCCACGCGCGCGATGGGCGGTGTGAAGACCAGGGTCAGCGATACCAGGCTGTTGACGAGGCCAGCGCCGAGCACACCCGAGATGGCGACCGCGAGCAGCACCGACGGAAACGCGTAGAACACGTCGGTCACGCGCATGATGAGCATGTTGATGGCGCCGCCGCAGTAGCCGGCGACGATGCCGAGAAAGCCGCCGATCAGCGTCGCGAGCACGACCGGAGCGAACCCCATGAAGAGCGACATGCGTCCGCCGTAGATGAGGCGGGTGAGGAGGTCGCGGCCGAGTTCGTCCGTGCCGAGCCAGTGGCGCGCGTCACCGATTGGTAGCAGCCGCCGGGCCATGCTCGTGCGATAGGGGTCGTGTGGCGTGATCAGCGGTGCGAAGATCGCCGCGAGCAGGATGATCAACAGGATCGAGCCGCACACGAGCGCGACCTTGTCCTGCGACAACCTCCGCCGCGCGGTGGCCCAGAAGCTGCGCGAGACGGGGCGTCTGCCCTTGAGGGGGGCGTCGCTGACGATTGAGCCGCCGGTCGTGGCTACCATGCCGTGTGCTCCGTGACTGGAGGGCTCATGCCCGCTTGATCCTGGGATCGAGAACGGATTGGAGGAGATCGACCATCAGGTTGATGGCGACGAAGAACATCGAGAGGACGAGGATCGTGCCCTGCAGGATCGGCAGATCTCGCGTGAAGATCGCGGTGTTGAGGAGGAAGCCCGTGCCGGGCCACGAGAACACCGTCTCGACGAGGATCGAACCGCCGAGCAGCTGCGCCAGCTGAAGGCCCATGATCGCGAGCACGGTCGGCGCCGCATTTTTGACCACGTGGACGAACACGCGCCGGCCGGGAAGCCCCTTGGCGTGCAGCGTCTGCACGTAGTCCTGCTTGAGAACCTCGATCACCGTGCCTCTGACTGATCGCGCGATGATGCCGGCCGGAATGACGGACATGGCGATGGCAGGCAGGATGAGGTGCCGAAGACTGACCCAGTCGAGCGCGAACGTCGCCGAGCCCTGCGCGCCCATTCCCATCGCCGGCAGCACGCCGAGATTGACGGCGAAGATTACGATGAGAACCATGCCGAGCCAGTAGTGCGGAACGCTGACGCCGCTGACAGAGATCGCGGTGACGACCCTGTCGATCGGCGAGCCGGCTGTGTAACCCGCAGCGATGCCCAGCCCGACACCGAGACCGAACCCTAGCGTCACGGCCGCCACGGCGAGGATCATCGTGTTGACGACGGCCGGCCCGACCTCGCTGAGCACCGGGCGTCGCGTCATGATCGACATCCCGAAGTCACCCTGCACCGCGCGCCAGATCCAGTTGAAGTACTGGATGGGTAACGGCTGATCGAAGCCGTAGGCGGTCTTGATCTGTGCGATCACCTCGGGCGATGCGCCTTCCGGAATGACGGCGCTCAGCGGATCGCCGGGTGCCAGATGAATGAGCGCGAAGCAGACCATCGACACGCCGATCGCGATCGGGAGCGTGTAGAGGATCCGGCGCAGCAGATAGAGCAGCATGGCGCGTCTTTCGTCAGTCGACCGATCCGCCGTGGCGCGAGGCCGAGGCGAATCGGCGACAGGTTCACTGCATCTCGACGGTTGTCAGATCCTGAACCCAGCTCTGGGCCTGCACGAACCCCTTCACCTTCGGCGACATCGCGCGCGGATTGAGGTCGTGCACCATCCAGATCCACATGGCCTGATCGACGATGTGGGTGTGCAGCTCGGCGAGCAGCTTGTTCTGCTCCTCAGGGTCGAACGCCAGCTTGGCGCGCGTCACGAGATCGTCGGCCTTGGGATCGGTGTAGCGCCCCCAGTTGAAGCCCGTAGGCACAGGCTCGAACGAAGCGGCAGTCTTCAGGAGGCCGATATCCGGATCCCAGAAGGCCCAGCTGTTGTTGACGCCGTGCATTCCCTTATTCTCGGGAGCCCACGCGCCGGCCCGACGCCGGCCGCGCAGCGCCTCCCAGTCCATGACCTCGAACTCCATGTCGATGCCGACGTCGCGGAAGTTCTCCTTCACGAACTCGTTCATGGGCAACGGCTGCATCTGTCCCGATCCGGCCGGTGAAATGATCACCTTGATCTTGGCAGGCTTGCTCGGGCTGTAGCCTGCCTCCGCGAGGAGGCGCATGGCTTCCTTCGGGTCGTAGCGAAGGTCGAACGTGGGCTTCCCGAACCAGGGATGGCCCTTCGTGATCATGCCCTTCGCTGGCGTCGCGAGGCCGCCGAGCAGCTTGACCATGCCCTCGCGATCGATGGCGAGGTTGGCGGCCTTGCGAACGCGAATGTCGCGAAACGGCGAATCCTCCAGATAGCTGATCTGGTAGGGCCAGATATGCGGGTACTGGTTGGTCACGATCTGCATGCCCTGCGACTTGAGGCGCGGGATCGCGTCCGGCGGCGGCGCTTCGACCCAGTCGATCTGCCCGGAGAGCAGCGCGGCGACGCGGGTGTTGGCGTCGGGCATCGGCAACAGGACGAGCCGGTCGCTCTTTGGGATGCGCTTCGGATCCCAGTAGTTGGGATTCTTGACCAGTTCCGCACGCTCGCGAGGAACGAGCGTCTTCAGCATCCACGGGCCGGTTCCGGCCGGGCTGAAGGCGACCTTGTTCCAGTCCTTGCCGAGCTTTTCCCAGTTTGCGGAGCTTGAGAAATAGAGATTGGCGAGATTGTACGGCAGCACCGAATCCGGCTTTTTCGTTTTGATCTCGACAGTGAAGTCGTCGATCTTCCGCCAGCTCGCGATGGTGCCGTAGTATTGGCTGCCCTGGATTGACTGAGCTTGATCGAATTGTGGCGCGTCCCGCTTCATCAGCTTGTCGAAATTCCAGACAACGGAATCAGCGTTGAAGTCCGTGCCGTCATGAAACTTGACGCCACGCCTCAGCTTGAACGTCCAGACCGTCTTGTCGCTGTCGCTGACGGACCAGCTCTCGGCGAGGCCGGGCTTGAGAACGGCAGCCTTTTCGAAGCTGGACAGGTCCCAGTTCACGAGGCCGTCGTAGACGGTGACGCCCATGAACCGCAGGCCTTCTCCGCCTTGGCTCGGTTGCCCGGTTGTCAACGGCACGTCGGCTGCCGTCATCGCAACACGAAGGACTTTCTCCTGCGCCGTCGCGCCGCTCGAATGGGCGAGCAATGCGAGAACCACCGCCGCCGTTACCGTGTTCCATCTGGGTCGCATACAAGTCTCCGATTTGACCGGTCGACCTCCAGCGCTTCGTCCCTCGTCAGCATGCGGCGGGTTTCATCCCGCTCGGTGTTATTGGAAGTCTCGGCGGTACGATCCGCGGCTCAGCCCTTCGGCATGAACTTTCTGGGATCGTAGGTGTGCGCCGGTTCGTCGGCGCGGCTGCGACCCTGCCGAAGGCGCCAGAGCATCGGCTCGATGTTCCGGTAGGCCTCGACCAGTTCGTCGAAGTGCTTGGGTGAAAAATCGAGCCCGGCGACGCGGGCCAGGACGGCGATGTCCTCGCGGGACGCGCTCTTTCTCGTCATGACTGCTGCTCCGTGGGGTCAGGTGATCGGGGGCTTGCGGGTGTGCCAGTCGGTGGCGCGCTGATAGGCGTCCCCGGCCTTGAGCACGGTCGCCTCGTCGAAGGGGCGGCTGGCGATCTGGAATGCGAGCGGCAAACCGCCCGGCGAGAAGCCGCACGGCACCGACAGCGCCGGGATACCCGCGAGGCTGAACGGCATTGTCACCACCTGACGCTTCTTGAAGAAATCGACACCGTCGGGATCGGCGGGTTCGGCCGGCGTGAGCCATCCGGCCGTTGCCAGCACGTCGAAGTTACGGAACTCGGCCATCATCTCGGTCGCGAGTTCCGTCCGCCAGCGCATCGCCTGCACGTAGTCTTCCGCTCGGATCAGCCCGCCGGCCATCACGCGGGTTCTTAGCAGATAGCCGAAGTCTTCGGGTCGCTCCTTCAGGTCCTTCTCGTGGATTGCGTAAAGTTCCGAGAGCGAAATCGTCGTCTTGGCGTCGATGTAGTTGGAGAGCGGTGAGAGCTTGATCTCCTCGACACGAGCACCGAGGTCCTTGAGCACCATGATCGCCGCGTCGACGGCGGCCGTCACCTCCGTCGTCGCATCGTCCCTGTACCAGTTGGTGACGAGCCCGATGCGGAGCCCTGCCACCGAACCGGTCAGGGCGGCGCGGTAGTCGGGAACGGGCTCGTCGATGCTACCGGGATCGAAGGGATCGTATCCAGCCGACACGCCGAGCATCACGGCGCAGTCCGCGACGGTACGCGTCAAGGGTCCGCAGTGATCGTGGGAGAACGTGTTGGGATGAACGCCGCGCCGGCTGATGCGGCCGTAGGTGGGCTTCAGTCCCGCGATGCCGCAGACCGCTGCCGGCCACCGCACCGATCCACCCGTGTCCGTGCCGATGGCCGCCGGCACGAGACGCGCGGCAACGGCCGCACCCGAGCCTGACGAGGAGCCACCCGGCAGATGCTTCAGGCTCCAGGGATTGAGCGCAGGTGGAAACGGCAAGTCCCAGGATGGACCGCCTAGTGCAAACTCGAACGTTGCCGTCTTGCCGATGAGCACACCGCCCGCACCTGACAGCTTCGCAGCCACGTGGGCGTCCTGCGCCGGCACGTTGTCGATGAGCAGCTTCGAATGCGAGGTCGAGCGAATGCCGCGCGTCTCAACGTTGTCCTTGAGCGCGAAAGGAATACCGTCGAAAGGTCCGAGCGCGTTTCCCTTCAAGTGGCGCGCCTCCGAGGCTTTGGCCGCCGCCATGGCGGTGTCCGCGGTGACCGTGATGAAGGCGTGGATCTTCGGGTTGATTTCGCCGATGCGCGAGAGACAAGCGTTCGCTACTTCGACGGGCGATAGATTTTTCTCAGCGAAGAGCGCGCTCATCTCCATAATCGACAAGTCAAACACCGCCGACGCGCTCTTATTTTCCACAGACGCCATTGATCGAGCCCCTTGCCCTTTGCGTTTTATTGCGGCCACCTGCCGTTCAATCAGGTGTCGCCGCGATCAATTTCCAACGACGAGATACAGCGTCTCCGACGCGGGCACCTGTCGAAACCGGACTTCGCTATACTCAGCCGTTTCCGGATTTGGCTCAATGGTCACCGGCGATTAATGTTTCATCAGCAATGGTGCATTGTCCGGCATAGCCAAGTTTGCCGAGTTTTTTCTCGTGCCGTGCCGGATGTTCGAGCGTTCGGGCCGGCCTCGCCTCGGATATGTTTTTTGCAAAACCGCGCAAGAGCAGAGCGATCGGGTCGTGGGTGCTTCTTCGGTCGCGCAGCGGCGCGGGAAAACGCGATTGGGATTGTCGGATGAATGGACCTATCGACGTTGATGTCTCCCGCGTGCGCGGGCAGCTATGGACTGTTGCCGACGCCAGCCGCATGGTCGCCGCGCGACGCATCTCGCCGGTCGAGCTTGTCGAGGCGTATCTGGCTCGCATCGCGGTTGTCGATCCGCGCCTCAACAGCTACGTCACCGTGCTGGCCGAGCGCGCTAGAGCACAAGCCAGATGCGCCGAGCACGACATCGCGGCAGGCCGCTGGAAAGGGCCGCTGCACGGCATTCCGTTCGGGGTGAAGGACAACTATCACGTCGCCGGTGTGCGAACGACCGGTGGCTCCCGCCTGATGCTCGACCATATTGCCGATCAGACAGCGACGGTGATCGAGAAACTGGAGGCGCAAGGCGCCATTCTCCTCGGTAAAATGAATACCTGGGAGTACGGTACCGGTACGGGCGAGATCTACGAGGACCTCCCGTTTCCGCTCGCGCGAAATGCCTGGAATTTGGCGCATTTCACCGGCGGCTCGTCGACGGGCGTCGGCACGGGCGTTGCAGCAGGCACCGCAATGTTCGGGCTCGGCTCCGACACGGGTGGCTCGATCAGGCTTCCAGCTGCCGCGACCGGCGTTGCGGGCATGAAGGCGACCTATGGGCTCGTGAGCCGGGCTGGTTGCCTCCCCAACTGCTGGTCCCTCGACGTGACGGGGCCGCTCACCTGGACCGTCGAGGACAGTGCCATCGTGCTCGAGGGGATCGCGGGCTACGATCCGCGCGACCCGCAAAGCGCGAGCGTTCCCGTCGGCAGCTACCGCCGCGGCATCGGCGCGAGCATCAAGGGCCTCTGCGTCGGCGTCGTGCGCGACTTCGGACCGATGGCGCCAGCTTTGGCGACGGCTGTCGCAACGAATCTGGAGAGAGCCGAGCGCGCACTTCGGGACGGCGGGGCCACTCTTGTCGAGTTGACGCTGCCTGCAACGCTCGAGGCCTATCGGCATGTCACGTCGGTCATCAACTGGGGCGAGTCGCTGTCCATCCACGAGACCGACTTCATGGAGCGTCGCCACCTGATGGGTCGGGCACTGCGCGACAAGATGGCGTCGGGGTTTGCGCTCCGCGCCGTCGACTTCCTGGCCGCCACCCGCATGCGCCGGCAACTCGCAGTCGCCACTGACGCCGTCGTCCGGACTTGCGACGCCGTGCTCATGCCTTGCACGTTTTCCACCGCGCCGCCGTTCGCCGACCAGGAGAAGCTCGTCGCCTTCACGATGCACGCGGCGACCTCGATCCTCAACGTCAGCGGCCATCCGGCGCTGTCGGTCGCAACGGGCTTCGATGCCGCTGGCCTTCCGACCAGCGCCCAGGTGGTCGGGCGCTATTTCGACGAGGCGACGGTCTATCGCGTCGCCAAGGTGATCGAGGATGCGCTGAGCGAGCGCTCGCGCCGGCCAACACTTTGAGACGGGAGAGCTAACGAGATGGATCGCACGACCTGGACCCGAGACGAGATGGCGGCTTTCGCGGCGGCGCACGGTCTCGCTGACGCGTCACCCGAAGAGATCGAGCGCATGGCCACGTTGGCCGCAAAAGTGACGGACGTCGGCGCTCGCATACCTCGAATGCCTGCGAAGGATCACGAGCCCGCCAACACCTTCAAGGTTCCCCAATGAGCGGGCTTCCATTACCCCTCGGACTCGATGCCGCTGGTGCCGCGCGCGCCATCAAGGACCGAACGGTCACGGCGGAAGCGTTAACAAGAGCATGCCTCGACCGGATCGAGGAACGCGATGGCGCGGTCAAGGCATGGTCCTACGTGAACCCTGACGCCGCGCTGCGCACGGCACGCGATCGCGACCGCTCGCTGGCAGCAGGCCAGGACCTCGGGCTGCTGCACGGTGTGCCGATCGGCGTGAAGGACGTGATCGACACGTGCGACATGCCGACGGCGAGCAACTCGCCGATTTATGCCGGCTACCAGCCATCGATCGATGCGGAATGCATCCGTGTCGTGCGCGGCCAAGGAGCCATTATCCTTGGCAAGACGGACACCGTGGAGTTCGCTGCCGGCGGTCGACGTGCCGCGACGCGCAACCCGCACAATGTGGCGCATACGCCCGGAGGATCGTCGTCGGGTTCAGGTGCGGCGGTTGCGGATGGTCAGGTGCCGCTCGCCTTTGGCACTCAGACGGCCGGCTCGCTCATTCGCCCGGCCTCTTACAACGGCATCTATTCGCTGAAGCCGACGCACGGCACTGTGGCCTGGCCAGGCGCGCGCCAGTATGCGCCGAGCCTCGACACCATTGGCTGGTACGGACGCTCGGTCGCCGACCTATCGATCGTGGCCCAGGCTTTCCGCCTTCGTGGCGTTGGCGCCGCCCCGAGCGTTGCGCTGAGTTGCCTGAAGGTTGGCCTTTGCCGGTCACCCAACTGGCACCTGACCCAGTCTGCGAGCCGGGCGGCTTTCGAACTCGCCGGTGAGCGTCTCGCCAGCGCTGGTGCCCACGTGATCACGCTCGACCTGCCGGCTCTCTTCGATAGCTTGCCGGCGGCCCAAGACATGATCGTGCATGTGGAGGGTATGCCGCATTTCCTCGCCGAGATGATCGAGAACAGCCATCGGCTGCACAAGGACTTCCGCGAACGCGTCGAGAATGCGAAGGGCATCGATGCGGGCGCGCTCGTTGCTGTCTACGACAGGGCTGCGGAGGGGCGCCGCGTGTTCGATGGCCTCTTCGGCGCCGACCTCGACGTGGTCCTCACGCCGGCGGCGCTCGGCGAAGCACCGCTTGGAGCCGATCCGGCAGGCGGGTGGGCCATGAACGTGATGTGGACGTTGCTGCACGTCCCGTGCGTCGCCGTTCCGGTGACGACCGGCCCAACGGGATTGCCTGTTGGCGTCCAGCTTGTCGGACCCCGGTTCAGCGAGCCAAGACTAATCGCGATTGCGGAACAGGTAGCATCGGAAATTGATCAGACGATTTAGCGGCTCGGACAGGGAACAGATCAGATGCCGAAGCGGATCGACTCGTCGAACCGGGTGCTCAAGGGATCGCTGCCGTTCGCGCCCAGGCGACGGTGGCCGGTGGCTTCATGTTCCTGTGCTGCACGGGTGTCGATCGGAAGGGCCACGTCTCGCCAGACGTGAAGGAGCAGACGCAGCAGTGCCTCGACAACATTCGCGCTCTCGCCGAGGAGGCAGGCGGCACGATGAGCGACATCGTGAAGTGTACCGTCTATGTGGTCGACAGGGGCAGCTGGCAGCCCATGAATGAGGTCTATTTCGCAAACTTTGCCGAGGACCCACCGCACCGCCCCTTGTGCATTGTCGCCGGGCTCGGGCGGCCCGAGTATCTCGTCGAGATCGACGCGACAGCCTACCTCAGTGACGAGACCTGAGATCAAATTGCGCGAGGTTGCGGCGTGGCCGTGCCCGAACCGTCCACCATGCCGGAAAGATAGGTGTCGAGGTCCGCCGACGAGCGCGCGATCGGAAGGTACAATCGCGCCAGCCTGCTGGTATCCTTGCTTGCCGATAGGAACAGACGACTTCATCGTGCGCCCAGCCTTCAGTGCCAGACCTCGCCATCGCGGCTTCTGCCGACGCCCCTATAGTGGAGACCCTCATGAACCTCGCCCGTTATCCACGCGTCCGGCTCGGCCACATGCCGACGCCGCTCGAGCCGATGGACAACCTGTCGAAGCATCTCGGCGGACCCCGCATTTGGGTGAAGCGCGACGACTGCACCGGTCTTTCGAGCGGTGGCAACAAGACGCGCAAGCTCGAGTTTCTGATGGCCGAGGCGCGGGCTCAGAAGGCTGACGTCGTCGTCACACAGGGCGCGACGCAGTCGAACCACGCGAGGCAGACGGCGGCTGCCGCCGCCAAACTCGGTATCGCATGCATGATCCTGCTCGAGGACCGCACCGGTTACACTGACGAGGCCTACACCTTGAACGGCAACGTCTTGCTCGACCAACTGCATGGTGCTTCGATCTCGAAGCGCAAGGGCGGCGCGGACATGCAGGCGGAGATGGAGATCGTCGCCGCCGATCTCAGGAAGAAGGGTGGGCGCCCTTACGTGATTCCCGGCGGGGGCTCCAATGCGGTCGGTGCGCTCGGCTACGTGAACTGCGCGATCGAGCTGCTCAACCAAGCCAACGACATGGGCCTCAAGATCGACCTCGTCGTGCACGCGACGGGAAGCGCCGGCACGCAGGCCGGCCTCGTTGCGGGCCTCGTCGCGCTCAACAGCGGCGTTCCCGTGCTCGGCATTGGCGTGCGCGCCCCGAAGGAGCGGCAGGAAGCGAATGTACTGGCGCTCGCCGAGAAGACCGCCGCGCACCTTGGTCTGGCGGGCATCATGAAGCGCGAGCATGTGGTCGCGAACTGCGATTACGTTGGTGAGGGTTACGGCATCCCGACCGAGGGCATGGTGGAGGCCTTGAATCTCGTTGCGCGAACGGAGGGAATCCTCCTCGATCCGGTCTACTCGGGGAAGGGCATGGCCGGCCTCATCGATCTCATCAAGAAGGGGGAGATGCGCGCGTACGACAACATCGTGTTTCTGCACACCGGTGGTTCGGTCGGCCTCTTCGGCTACCCAACCGCGTTTGCCCTTCGAGGCTATCAGGCGTGATGCGTTGGGCGCAGTTGAGAGCAG
>LNDR01000306.1 GCA_001464755.1 Rhizobiales bacterium Ga0077524 | reverse complement strand
CGTCTCGACGAGCGGGGCCAGCGCCACGCCGCACGCGGCGACGACGACGAATTGCAGCATCGTGAACGCGACAGGACGGCCGAGCGGCCCGGCGCGTCCGACGAGAACGACGTGCAGCGCCCAGAACACGGCCGACAGCGCAACGAGCGCATCGCCGAACGAGAACGCGGCCAACGAGCCGCCGCCGAGCAGCCACGTGCCGCAGAACGACAGCACGACGGCGGCCCAGACGACGACGGGTGGGCGGCGTCCGAGCAGGCTCCAGGCGATGAACGGCGTCACGACCACGTAGAGCGCCGTCAGGAATCCGGTGTTGGTGACACTCGCCGTGACGAGGCCCCACTGCTGCAGGACGGCACCAATGAAAAATGCGACACCGGCTCATCTCGGCCACGGCAAGGGGCAACAACACGAGGCTTGCGACGACGGCGCGCGCGGCGACGAACGCGACCGGTCCGACGTGGGACATCGCCGATTTTTGAAACAGGAAGGCAAAGCCCCAGATGGCGGCAGCAACCAGGAGCAGGAGATCGGCATGGATACGGCGCATGAAAGGCCGATTAGCCGCTCGTGGCCGGCAACGCAATCGCAACCGCGCGAGCCGCTCTGCCGGGATGTGTACCAGTCTCCCCTTGCGCCAGAATGAGGGCGACCCGGCCCGCCATTTGGCTTACGAGCGACCCACGCGCCGCATGTCCACAGCCAATGGGGCCTCGAATGACGCTCTCCGGTCTCTCTGCCTACGTCACGCCGATCCTGTTGCTCTCGGCATCGAACGTTTTCATGACGCTCGCCTGGTATGGCCATTTGCGCTTCAAGGAATACCCAATCTTCGTGGTGGTGCTCGTCTCCTGGGGAATCGCACTCATCGAATATTGCTTTGCGGTTCCGGCCAACCGCTACGGTCACGCGGTCTACTCGGCGGCCGAGCTGAAGACCATCCAGGAGGTGATCACGCTGTTGGTCTTTGCCGGCTTCTCGACGTTCGTTCTCAAGGAACCTCTCGGCTGGAGCCACGCCATCGGCTTCTCGCTGATCTTCTCTGGCGTCGCCGTCATCTTCCTCTGGCGTTGAGGACGAGCGATCGTGGTGGCGCACATCGCGGATTGGCTCATGCTGGCTGCGGCGGTCGCTGCAGGCGCCGCTATGCAGGCGGCCACCGGCTTCGGATTCGCCATTCTGGCTGCGCCGGTCTTTCTCGCGGTGCTGAACACGACGTCGGCCGTCCCGATACTCGTGGCCTTGCACGTGGCTCAGTGCGTCGTGCTGCTGCCGCGCATCACCGGCGGCGTCCCATGGTCACTTTTCCGAGGCCTCGGGCTCGGCGCACTGGTTGGCTGTCCCCTTGGATTGGTGCTGTTTCACGCGCTCGACGTGCGCCACCTGCAACTGGCCGTCGGCATCGTCATTCTCGTCGTGGCAGCGCTCCTGGCGTGGCGCCGGCTACGCCCCCTGAGCCACCCTGTGGCAGCCAATGCTACATCGGGAGAAGCGAGCCTCAGTCCCGCTCTCCTCGTCACCGGTGCCTTGTCGGGGGCGCTCACATCAGTGCTGGTCATGCCCGGGCCGCCGCTCATGGTGCATCTGCTGCGCCATCCGCTGCCGCACGCTCCGGCCCGAGCACTGTCGATCGCGTTCTTCGCGGCATGCTACGCTGGCGTTCTCGCGGCTCACATCGCCGTCGGCGCATTCCAGTCCGAAGACTGGCGCACGATCGTGGGATTGCTCGTGCCGGTGCTTCTCGGAACCTATGCCGGCCTCGGCCTTGCACCCTGGCTCGCCGAGCGCCACTTCGCGCCGCTGCTCAACGCTCTGCTGCTGTTGGCCGGACTGGGCGCCCTCTGGTCGGCTCTGTGACGGACACTCGATCATCTCCGCCGTACGGCTGCCGCGAGCGCGAAGACAAGCCAGGACGCGATCAGAAGCGCGCCACCTGTCGGCGCCGCCATCGGGAACAGCCGATGCCCGAGAAACGCCCGCATGGCGATGTCGGTCGAGAACAGCACGCCGCCCAGCACCCACCCAACCATTGCGACGAGCGCAGCGCTCCGCCATAGCCGTCCGCTCTCCGACAGCGCACTGCATCCGACCACGGCGAGAGCATGGAACAGAAGCATCTGTGCCGCGCTATCGAGACCGGAACCCGGCTGGGCATGGGCCGCAAGGGCGGCGAGCACGACACCCGCTGCCCCCATGAGCCCGGCGAGCACCATCGGGATCGACGTCATGAACGGCCTCGGATGGGCGAGCGTGCCTGTCTCATCATGATTTTTCCCATTGCTCGCGCAGGCGCACGAGCACGTCGATCGGCATGCTCAGGCGGCTGGCAGTTTGCTCGAGGCCGTACTTCGCCATCATCCCCTCGACGTGCACGCGGCGATCCTGCGAGCGTCGCAATCGGCGCATACGCCGGCAGTCGCGGCAACGGTTGGCGCGAGAGTCGATCTTGCCCTTGGCCTCCTCGTACCACCACTTCTGCTGGACTGCCGTCCACACCTCCGACTTCCCGCAATCGATGCAGGTGAACGAGGTGTTGAGGTAGTAGAGGGGTCGCGAACCGTAGGTATTGTCGTGCCAGAGCTTATCGAGATCGGCCGCAACGGCGCCCCGCGGGATGCGATCGACCTCCCATGGGGGCAAAACATGGCGGTGCGGCTGAGAGGAGCGCGCCCGTCGACGCAGAAGTATCTCCTGCCTTCTCTGACGCCCGCTCTTCATCGTCCCGGGCTCCTCTATGGAGGGCAGCCCGCCTAGGCGAGGAGCTGACCCTTCACGACCTTGTCGAGCGCCATCAAGTTGCGCATCAGGCCCTCGAAATCCTTGAGTGGCACCATGTTGGGGCCATCCGAAGGCGCCTTGTCGGGATCGGGATGGGTCTCGATGAAGAGCCCCGCAACGCCGACCGCCACGGCAGCCCGCGCCAGCACTGGCACGAAGCGGCGATCCCCCCCCGAGGACGTTCCCTGTCCACCCGGCTGCTGGACGGCATGTGTCGCATCGAAGATCACCGGCGCACCCGTCTCGGCCATGATCGGCAGTGAGCGCATATCGACGACCAGCGTGTTGTAGCCGAACGAGGCGCCGCGCTCCGTGACAAGAACGCGAGAATTGCCCGATGCCGTCACCTTGCCGACGACATTCTTCATGTCCCAGGGCGCCAGGAACTGCCCCTTCTTGATTTTCACGGCCCTGCCGGTTTCGGCCGCCGCCACCAGCAGATCCGTCTGCCGGCACAAGAAGGCAGGTATTTGCAGCACATCGACGACGGGCGCCACGCGCGCGCATTGCCAAGTTTCGTGCACATCGGTCACGACCGGCAGGCCCAGGGTCTCGCGGATCTCGGCGAAGACCGCCAACGCGTCATCGAGGCCGATCCCTCGCTTGCCGGACAGCGAGGTTCGGTTCGCCTTGTCGTAGCTCGATTTGTAGACGAGCCCGAGCCCGAGCCGACCGGCGATCTCCTTCAAGGCCGATGCGGTCTCGAGCGCGTGCGCCCGACTCTCCATCTGGCATGGCCCAGCGAAGACCGCGATCGGGCGGTCCTGGGCGAACGTGACGTTGCCGACCACGACGTTGCGGTCGGGCTCTACGATCGTGTTGCTCATACCCGCATTGTAGCCGATGACGGGTCCGGAATCACGCTCCGAGGGGACTTTGCCCACACCAACGCGCGTGGCGCATGGCTATTTTTTGCCCGGCCCTTTGGCGACCGGCGTGGCGCCGTGCCCCGCCGTCTCCTTGAAACGCGGCAGATCGTCGTGGACGTCGAACCAGTTGACCCGCTCCTCAATGTGGGCGTGGCCTGTCGGGCTGTATTTCGCGGGATTGTCGAGGGTCCCGATAAACAGGTGCACCTCCTTCGGCCAGCGCGAGCCGGCATACGCCATCGGCGAGCCGCAGGTGGGGCAGAAGTAGCGCTTCACGCCCGGCGACGACTCATAGATCGACGGCGTTCCCTTCAGGTAGTGGAACTGATCGATATTGACGCCGACGTAGGTGGCGACGGCCGAAGAGACCGCCCGGCGGCAACTCTCACAGTGGCAATGCATGACCCACTTGGGCGCGCCCGAGAACTCGTATTCGATTGCGCCGCAGAAGCAATGTCCGCGCGTGGTATCCGTCTTGGCAGTAGACATCGCTCAGTATTCCTCTCAATCCGGGGGGGCATCCATGGCAGCGGCAAGTCTAGAGCTTAGCCCAGCAGACAACCCGTTGTCCCACGTTGCGGCGGCGCCAGCATTCGTTCTAGCATCCAACGCTCATGCTTTCTGATCCCGGAGTTAACCGACCATGCCAGCCCAACGGCGGACCGCACTCGTCACCGGCTCCAATAAGAACATCGGCCGCGCGTGCGTCCTGCATCTCGCCCGCGCCGGCTGCAACGTCGTAGTCAATGGGGCCAACGACAGGGCTGCCGCCGAGCGGACAGCTGCCGAGGCCAAGGCCCTCGGCGTCGAGGCGATGGTCGCGATGGGTGACATCGGCCTCCGGGGCGATGCGCATCGCATCGCTGCGGAGGCGCTCGGCCGGTTCGGCACCGTGGACATCCTCGTCAACAATGCCGCCATCCGCAAGGACGGGAAGTTCCTCGAGATGACCGAGGACGATTGGCGCTACGCCATGGCGGTGAATTTCGACTCTGCCTACTGGCTGGCGCGCCTATGCCTGCCCGGCATGATCGACAAGGGCTGGGGCCGCATCGTCAACTTCGCCGGTATGAACGCGATCCATGGCTACAACGGACGCGCCCACGTCTCCGCCTCGAAACACGCCGCCTGGGGACTGACCAAGGCGCTCGCCAAGGAGTTCGGACCAAAAGGCATCACGACAAACATCGTCTCGCCTGGCCCGATCATGGGCGAGGCGCAGGACGCTGTGCAGGCAGCGCACATTGCACCGATGGCGGCCCGCGTGCCCCTTGGCCGTCTCGGCACCCCGGACGAGGTCGCAGCCGCCGTCGCGCTGCTCGCCTCCGACGCAGGCGGCTTCATCAACGGCCAGATGATCCAGGTGAATGGCGGCGCCGAGACGTGATCCTCAGCGCTCGTGTGCCGATGTCGATAGGATCTCGCGCAGCGGCGACAGTATGTAGCTGATCGCCCGGCGCTCACCGGTTTTGATCTCGACCGTCACCGCCATGCCCGGCGAGAGGGGCACGTCCTTGCCGTCCACGTTAATCGCGCGCCGCGTCAGCTTGACCACCGCCGGAAACACGAGGTTCTGGCCGGGCGGCGCGTTCGAGCTACCCCCAGCCTGCGGCCGCGCCGCGCTCGTGGCGTCCATCATGGCGGTGACGTTGCGATCCTCGACCGCATCCGTCGATATGCGCACGACCTCCGCCTCGATCGAGCCATAGCGCGAGAACGGGAATGCCTCGACCTTCACGATGGCTCGCTGACCCGGCCGCACGAAGCCGATATCCTTGTTGGCAACCATCGCCTCGACCTCGAGCGGAGCGTCCATCGGCACGACGCTCATCAGCGATTGGCCACTCGCCACGACCTGGCCGAGCGTCGTGACCTCCATTTGCTGCACGATGCCGTCGGCCGGCGCGCGAAGCTGCGTGCGGTCGCGTTTCGAGCGTGCCTTGATGATCTCCTGCTCGAGACGGTCGCGACGTCGATCCGCTTCCGCGGCCTTTTGCGTCTGCTCGGCGATGAACTGACCCTCGGTCTGTTTCAACCGCTTATCGAGCGCATCGATCGAGGCATCCGCCTCCATCAGCTGGCCGCGCTCGCTCGCGTCGGTCGTGCGAAAGTTCTCGTACTGCAACTCGGCCTCGATGATGAGCGCGCGCGAGCCCGCACCACGCGTCTTTATCTCCTCGCGCATGCCGACGCGCTCCTTCGAGAGCCCGAGCACTTTGCGCCGCGCCTCGATGCTGAGCGCGAGCCGTTGCTTCATCGCCTCCTTCTCGGCGATCTGCGCCTTGACGCTATCCACCGCGGCTCGGAACTGCAGGACCTCGGCGATCATCAGATCGGATTCGCGTTGGCGTACTCGTGACCCGATGCTGCCCGGAAAATCGATCGTCGGCAGCGTCAATGCCTGGGCACGTACCGCCTCGACCACGACCTTGCGTCGCAGCGATTCAGCCGCCGTGCTCTCGAGTTCCCGTTCGAGCGCTACCAGGTCCGCGGCCGAGTCGGTCGGATCGAGTTCGACCAGCACATCCCCCTGCGCGACCCGTTGCCCACCCTGTACGTGGATGGCGGCGATCCGCCCCGGCTCGAGCGGCTGGACGACCTTCGTTCGCCCGCTCGGCTGAATCTTGCCCTGTGCGACAGCATGAATATCGAGCTTGCCGATGATCGCCCAAAGCAGGGCCGTGACGAAGATGGCACAGATCCCGAGCATGAGAATTGTTGCGACCGGAGATGGTGGCGTCTCGAGAATCTCGAGCGCTGCCGGCAGAAACTCCTTGTCCTCGGCGATGCGGAGCTTTCGTGCCGGGGCGGCTGCACCACCCGTCGCAAGAACTGTCGGCGGTGCCTTTGCCGCCTCGCGGAGGACCCGGCTCGGTGTCGTCAGCAAGCGCGACATCGACCAGCCTGGGGACGCGTTAGCCGTGCCCGACCGGGTTGCCTCGGCGACTGCTGCGTGCACGGGCTCGCGGTGGGGAGTTGCCTCCGGAAGAGGAGCCGCTTCCGGCACCTTGCCGCCAACGTCGCTCGCAGCCGTCTCGCGGCCCCCATTCAGCAACGCTCTGCCGACGCTTCCCATCGCAGGGGGGGCCCGCTCGGCCCTGCGTCGGCGAAGGCGATGGCGCCAGACGTCGAACGCCAGCGCCAACGCGATGAACAAAACAAGGGCGCTGACGTAGATCCACAGCAGGTGCATCGGCTCGGGCATCGGCAGAAAGCTCCTCGTGTCTCAGCTCTCGTCCGATCCCTGGAGATGCCAGAGGCGCGCATAGAGACCGCCCGGCCGCGCCAGGAGTTCGGCATGCGTGCCCTGCTCGACAATTCTGCCGCCGTCCAGGGCGACGATGCGATCGGCGCGACGCACGGCATTGAGGCGATGCGCGATAATGATCACCGTCCGCCCCTGAACGATATGCTTCATGTTCCGCTGGATGATCCGCTCGCTCTCGTAGTCGAGGGCACTCGTCGCCTCGTCGAGAATGAGAATGCGAGGTTGGGTCGAGAGCGCCCTCGCGATCGCGATGCGCTGACGCTGCCCGCCGGAAAGATTAGCGCCCCGCTCCTCGATCGGCGTGTCGTAGCCCAGGGGTAGCTTGGAGATGAACTCGTCGGCGCCCGCCAGCCGCGCGACCATGATCACCTGGGCCCGCGACATGCCCGGATTGGCGAGCGCGATGTTCTCGTGGATGGAGCGGTTGAACAATGTCGATTCCTGAAGCACGACGCCGATCTGGCGCCTGAGCCAAGCCGTGTCGACCTGCGCGATGTCGAGACCGTCGATCATGATCTGCCCGCGCTCCGGGCGATAGAGACGCTGCATGAGCTTGGTCAGCGTCGACTTGCCCGAGCCCGACGGCCCCACGATACCGATCACCTGTCCTGCCGGGATGTCGAGACTGACGTTCTGGAGGACCTCCTGCGCATCTGGCCGGTAGCGAAACGAGATATCGCTGACGCGGATCGCACCCCGTGCCGGAGGCAGATGCGCGACGCCGAGCCGCTGGCTTTCCGTGGGCGCGTTCAAGATATCGCCGAGCCGGCTGACCGAGATCTGCACCTGCTGGAAGTCCTGCCAGAGCTGCGACAGGCGAAGCACCGGTTGCGTGGCCTGGTTCATGATCATGTTGAAGGCGATCAGACCGCCGAGTGTCAGCTCGTTGTTGACCACCGCGCTGGCTCCGAAAAACAGCACCGCGGCCGTGGTCAGCTTACTGACCAGCTGGATCGCGTTCTGGCCCACGCTCGACACGACGACCGCCTCGAAGGAGGTGCGCACGTAGGCCGCCAGCCGCTCTTCCCACTGGTTTCTCAGGATCGGCTCGACCGCCGCCGCCTTCAGTGTCTGCATCCCGAAGACGGATTCCACCAGGAACTGCTGGCTCGCGGCGCCGGTGTTGAAGCGATCGTTGATCTTATCCCTGAGGATCGGCCGGATGAGGATCGCGATCGCCACATACACTGGCACCGATAGCAGCACTATGAGCGTCAACTTGGCCGAGTAGAGAAACAGCACTGCGAAGAAAACGAAGGTGAACAGGAGGTCGATAACGGAGGACAAGCCCTGGCCGGTCAGAAAGTTGCGGATCGTCTCGAGTTCGCGGACGCGGGCCACGGTCTGCCCTGTCGGCCGCGTTTCGAAGTAGCCGAGCGGCAGACGCAGCAAGTGGTCGAACAGCCGGCTACCGAGTTCGACGTCTATCCTGCTCGCCGTATGGCTCAGCGTATAGCTCCGGAGAAACTGCAAGAGACCGTCGAAGATTGCGATCAGCACGAGCCCTGTCACGATCACGACCAGCGTCGACAGGCCCTTGTGCACGAGCACCTTGTCGATCACGACCTGGAACAGGAGCGGCGTGGCGAGCGCAAACAGTTGCACGAACAACGACGCGATCAAGACATGCGCCAGCGGCTTGCGATAACGCCACATCGGCGCCAGGAACCAGCGGAATCCGAACTCGACAGGCTCGATCCCAGGACCACCCCAGCGGCGCGTGACCAGCACGATCTCGCCGGCCGACTTGGCGCCCAGATCCTCGATGCTTTCGGCCCGTTGCGCCCGAGCCACGGGGTCGCCGACGCGGATCCGGCCATCGGCGAGACGCTGCAGAAGGACGAGATAGCGGCCGTCCTGGGCCTTCATGATGGCCGGCAGCGGACATGTCGCGAGCCGGCTGGTCGGCTGGTCCGTCACCACCCGCGCCTTGAGGCCGATGCGCTTGGCGGCCCGGACGAGATCATCGCCCTCGCTGGAGCGCGCGCCGAGGCCGAGATCGTGAGCCAATTGAGGGGCTTCGACTGTGATGCGGTAGTGACCGGCGATCAACGAGAGACAGATCAGTCCCGAATCGATACGCGACTGGGTCGAGCCCTGATTTGGCTCGGCAGGCTGCGGTGAGCTTGGACCGTCCGCCGTCTCGCTATCAATTGGGCCGGTCAAGCGAATACCCCACGCGTCACGCAACTCTATGCCGCAATACCCGAAACCATAGGACGAGGACAGCTCGGGTCAGATAGTCCAGCCGTCAAGCTCGCACCAGCGCATTCGCAAGGATTGGGCCACCTCGCTCGCAGCCCCTCTGAACCTGGTCTCGGTCCGCAAAATATCCTGTCTCTGCCATAGTTCGACCGATCGAATGCAACGCGAGTGGCGCGCGCCGAGGTCTAGGGCATGATCCCGCGTGTGACCATGCGGGAGCCGCCGCCCCAGAGCGGCAGATAGGCCATCTTCACCCCTGGGCCGCCAGTCACGATCGGGTAGATGTCGCCCGTCCCTCCCGCGATCGCGACCCCGGCAGCAGTCCCCGCCGCCAGAAGTTGCCGTTGCACATCGGCGAGCCCGATCCCGGCCGCGGTCAATCGCTCGGCGAGTTCCAGCGGCAGTATGAACACCTGCTGCGGCGGCTCGGGCTGCCGCGAGGCACCCGTCGTCTCGGCCGACGCTCGCATGATGATCGCCAGCGCATCGAGGATCGCATCGGCTCCGGCATCACCACCCTCGCCATCGCGAAGGGGGAGAACCTCGGCTGTGCCCGACACGCCGATCACGGTGACCGCACTTGTGCCGGCTGCCAGCCCGCGGCGCACATGGAGGGGCGGAAACGGACCCTCGCCGCCTTCCGCGAAGCAGAAGGTGTACTTGCCCGGCTGGCCACATGTCGCCATGTCGCCCGAGCCCTCCCGTGCCCCGCCGATGTTGCGAAGGCAGAGACTGACCGCCCGTCCGATCGTCGCATTGGCCCTGTTGCCGGGACCGAGACAGTTGATCGACGCGTTGAGACCAAGCGATTGCACGATCGGGCCATGCACGATCGTCGCGACCGCTGCCGATCCCGTGGTCGTCATCAGGCCTAGCAGATTGAGTTCGGGCTCGAGACAGGCCGTGACTGCGGTGATGACGACCGGCAATTCGGCGGGTCGGCATCCCGCCAGGACGGCGTTGTAGGCGACCGCCCGGGGCGTCACCTCGCCAAACAGGGGCGGCATGAACCCGAGCGAGGCGCCAGGGTCGGTGATGGCGGCGAGCATCGCGGCGAGGCGCGCCTCGGTCGGCGGCACGAGCGGCAGCCCATCGGCAAGGTCGGCCGCCTCGAGCAGGGCCTGCACTTCCTCCCAGCCCATCGCCGGTTTAACGATCTGAAAATCGCTCATGACGCCCGCTTCCGGTCGGTCGCAAGGGCGAGCAGCACGGTCAACACCATGAAGAACGCCGACACGCCGAACACCCAGCGCGGCAAATGGCTGTCCATGATGAAACCATAGAGCATCGGCCCGAAAATGCCGCCGATGTTGAACCCGGTCGAAACGATGCCGAACGCGCGCCCTGCCGCTCCGGGCGGCGCCGCTTGACGCACGAGCATGTCGCGCGACGGCGCGATGACGCCGCCGAGGAAGCCGGCGACACCGAACGCCAGAACGATGAGCCAGTGCGGCAAGCTCAGCAGTGCGATGGCCAGAACAATGAGCGCATTGGTGGCGAAGCACGCCGCGGCGACCTGCGCATGGCGACGCGTGCGATCCGCGAGCACGCCACCCGCGAGCACCCCCAATGCGCCCAGCCCGAGGAACGCGGTCAGCGCCACGTTGGCCATTGCGAAATTGACCTCGTAGCCCTGCATCAACGCAACCACGGAGAAGCTGTTCAGTCCGGCGTTCGACAGGCTGAGCAGCACGAAGAAGACCATCAGCATCAGGATCGCGGGCGTCATCACGCTCGAGAGCGATCCGGTACCGGCCTTCTTCGAACCGGGCCCGCCCGACGCGACGGCCGCCGAGCCCGTGGCCGGCATCGGCACGAGGGCGACGATGATGGCGGCGATCGGCCCGAGAAGTCCGGCTCCGATGAGCGCTCCCTCGAGCCCCACCAGCGAGACCAGCAGCAGCAAGCTCGCCGGCGCGACCGCACCGCCGAAGAACCCCGAGAACGTATGGATCGAAAACGCCCGCCCCACCCTCTTCTCGCCAATGCCCGCGGCGAGCAGCGCGTAGTCGGCCGGGTGGTAGACGCTGTTGGCAAGACCGGCGAGAGCCGCGCACGCGAGCAGCCATGGATAGCTCAGCGTCAGCCCCATCATGACGAACGCCGCACCGCCGAGGCAGAGGCCCGCGATCAGAATGCGACGCGCGCCGAAGCGATCGACCGCGGCCCCCATCGGCGCCTGCGTCAGCCCCGAGGCTATCGCAAACACGGTCAGCGCGAGACCAAGCTCGACGAAGCCGACACCCAGTCGCTCCTTCAGGAACGGAAACAGGGGCGGCAGCACGAGGATATGGAAGTGGCTGACCCAATGCGCGGTCGACACGGCGGCGAGCGTCCGAAGCTCGCTGCTGCGCGCGCCCTGGTCGGCGGGACCTGTTGCGACGTCTGTGACCATTCCGCGTTCGTGCTCCGTTCGCGCCAAGTCAATCGTGACGGCGCACTATTGCGCTGCTTGGCCGGCACCCGCAACGGGCCAAAGCGTCAGGTGCCTGTTGGTAACCTTGTCGGCCCCGGGCCATACTTCGTTGAACAGGCAGTCGAACCGGAGGCCCAGATGGCTCGTCGCATCGTCGATATCTCAGTGGCACTTCAGGCCGGCATCGCCTCGGACCCAACCGGCGGCGAGCCCAAGATCCACTACGAGGGGCACCAGGAATCGATTCCTCGCATGCTCCGCCATTTCCCCGGCATGACGCCCGAGCGCCTTCCCGGCGGCGAGGGCTGGGCGACCGAGCAGTGCCAGATCTCGACGCACAACGGCACGCACGTCGATGCGCCTTGGCATTACGCGACCACGATGGACGGCGGACAACGCGCTGCCACCATCGACGAGATCCCCCTCGAGTGGTTCCATCAGCCGGGCGTCAAGCTTGATTTCCGCCATTTTTCCGACGGTTACGTGGTCAGCGCCGCCGATATCGAGGTGGAGTTGGCGCGCATCGGCCATACGCTGTCTCCGCTCGAGATCGTCGTCGTGAATACCGCGGCCGGCGCCCGCTATGGGCATGACGACTACGTGCCGACCGGCTGTGGCATGGGGCGCGAGGCGACGCTTTATCTCACGTCGCGCGGCATCCGGGTGGTCGGCACCGATGCCTGGTCATGGGACGCGCCGTTCGTGCACACGGCCAAGCGCTTCGCGGCATCGGGCGACGCCTCGATCATCTGGGAGGGCCACAAGTCGGGCCGCGAGATCGGCTACTGCCAGATCGAGAAGCTCGCCAACCTCGATCAGTTGCCCGCGACCGGCTTCACCGTGATCTGCTTTCCGGTGAAGGTGAAGTCGGGCAGTGCCGGCTGGACCCGAGCGGTGGCGGTGCTGGACGAGTAGCCACGACGGACATCGGTGGCGATCAGCTCGTCTTCGGCCCCAGCCATCCCGAGAGCACGCGCGCCATTGCGTCATCGCCCTTTGTATCGGGCAGGTTTGCCGCGAGCCGCCGGTAGCCTTCGCCCGCCGCCTGATGATAGCCCGGGTGCGCATCGAGATCCGCCAGTCCCTGGGCGAGATCGTCCATCTCGATCGCCCAGCGCCCGGCCTTTTCGTCGAGATCAGGGGCAGCCCGGCGCGGCACGCCTGTCAGGCCCGGAAAGACGCTGTCGAGTTCGCCCATCACGCGGTCCAGCAGCCCCACCTTCGCCGCCGCCGCCATGATGTTGATGAGCAGCGCCGCCGTTCCCTTGTTCGCCGCCGAGAACAGCACCTTCATCTCGGTCGCCTGGGTCAGGCTGTCGCCGAGCCTGATCACCGGCATCCTTTCGGATGCGAGCGCAGCAAGCACATCCGCGCGAGGACCCGAGATATAGAGGCGGGTCTTTATCTTGCCACCCGGCGGGGGACCGATGATGCCGCCGTCGGAGTAGATGGCTCCGGCAGCCGTAACGGCGCTCGCGATATGCGCGGTCTTCGATGGCGTGATGGAGTTGCAGTCGACGTAGTGCAGCGACTTGCCCTTCAAGGCAGCCGCAACGGCCTCCGCCAGCGGAACCGCCTGATCGGCGGGCACGATCGAGAGGAACGTGTCAGCTGCCGCGACGACGGCCTCGAGGCTGTCGAGCAGGCGCGCGCCCGATTGTGTCGCTCGCTCCCGGCTTCGCCCCGAGCGGCCGGCCATGGTCGAGACGACATCGAAGCCAGATGCCTTCAAATCTGCGGCGACACCGGCTCCCATCGATCCGAGACCGAGGACACCGACGACGGTCGGCTTGGCGGGGGTGCTCATGGCGGGGCTCCGATCTCGTTCGCGACGAGGCTCTGTGTAGGCGGTGGAATGGGGTCTGCAAAGTCGCGGTGCGCCCTTGCGCCGGTCAAGGCCCTCCGATGCGGCGCATCGCTGCCAGCAGGTCCACACTCGGCCAGCATTCGACCGCGAGGCCGTTGGCGCGCTGATAGAGCCCGATCTTCAGCCGCGTCTCCGATCCGATGCGCCCGTCGAGCTTGGCAATCTTGTAGCCGCTGCGGTCGAGGCGGGTCTGCACCTCCAGAATGGCGGCATTGTCGAGCTGACGGATGCTGGCCCACGGCATTGCAAACGTACCGCCGCCCGCGATGCGATCCGACAGATGACCGACGAACACCGCATAAAGATCCGACGTGTTGTAGGCCCTGAGCACCTTGAAGTTCTCGGTGACCAGGAACTGTGGGCCGAATGTTCCGCCCGGCGACATGAGATAGGCGGATGCTCCGTGGAGGCGGTCCTGGAATGGCGTCTTGTCCACGCGCCCGACGCCGAGACGCATCCAGTCCGCGATCGGGCGCGCGTTGTCCGGCCCTTCGTTGGCGCAATCGACGCGCGCGCCCGGCCGCACCTCGATGCCCCAGGGCAGCTTTGCCGTCCACCCCTTCTGCTTGAGCTGCTTGGCCGCCGAGCCGAGCGCATCGGCAACCGACCCGAAGAGATCGATGCGGCCGTCGCCGTCCATATCCACGGCCGAAGAATAGAACTCCGACGGCATGAACTGGGTGAGCCCCATGGCGCCGGCCCACGAGGCGCGCATCTCGGAGCGCTTGAGGCGCCCATCATCGATCAGCTTCAACGCGTGCAGAAGCTCGCCCCGGAATAGCTCCTTGCGACGCCCTGTATAGGCCTGCGTCGCCAGCACACGGATGGCGTCGTGTTGCGCCTTGTATTTGCCGAAGGCTGTCTCCCGGCCCCAGATCGCCAGCACGACGTGGGCGTCGACGCCGATCTCCTTCTCGATCCGTGCCAGTGCAACGGCGTGGGCTTTCGCAAGCGCGCGCCCTTCGTCGGCCAGTTGCGCGATGCGCTTCGCCGAGACGTAGTCCTGCGGCGCCACCGTGAACTCGGCCTGCCCCTTGCTCGAAACTTTCGGCGCCTCACCGCGCACGAGATCCGGGAGCGATAGATCCGGCTCGAGGCCGCCAGTCTCGCGATCGAAGGTCGCGCGCGAAATGCCCTGCGCCTCCGCCTCGGGTCTGAGCCCCGCGAGGAATGCCGGGAAGCCGCCGTCTGCCCTTGCAACCTGCCCCACCGCAAGCAACATGAAGCCCGCCGCCAAAGCGATGCGGCGAGCCCGTCGGGCGATCCAAGGCCGTTCAGCGCCAGAAGCGCGCCGTGACTTCGAGCTTTCCATCCCGCCATCCCGCATTCGATTACCCGGGTCACCGGCTGCAAGCCTGCAACCGGCAACGCCTCAACTTGCCACGACTTGAAGGCAAATGTGCGCGCATGAGATCCAAGAGTTGCGCTAGCACGTCTTGAGTTCTGGAGCGATGCAGGAGGCGGCATGAGGCGAGCACGTGCACGGGATTGGGCCTCCATCGCCGCTCGGGCAATCGCTGTGATGACAGCAACGCTCGTTTGCCTTGCGCCAGCCCGATCCGCTGCATCGGAAGAGAACGCCTGGGCCGCCTTACGCGGCGGGGCCATCGTGCTGTTCCGGCATGCCCACGCCCCCGGCGGAGGTGATCCGCAAGGCATGCGCCTCGGCGACTGCGCCACCCAGCGAAACCTCGACGCAAAAGGTCGTGAACAGGCACGCAGGATCGGCCGAGCGTTTCGCGAGGCGCGTGTCGAGGTCGGTCGCGTTCTGACCTCCGAATGGTGTCGGAGCCGCGAAACAGCCGAGTTGGCCTTCCCGGGTCGCGCTGAGATCGAGCCGGCCTTCAACTCGTTCTTCTCGCGTCCCTCCGAGCGCGAGCGTGCAACGGCGAATGCAAGGGCAATCGTCTTGGGCTGGCGCGGCCCGGGCGCGCTCGTGGTGACCACCCATCAGGTCAACATCTCGGCTCTGGTCGGCAGATCGACCTCGTCAGGGGAGGGCATCGTTGTGCGGTCCAAGAACGGTGAACTCACGATCGTCGGCAGCATTCGACCCTGAGCCAGCGAGAGTTGACGTAATCTCGTCGCGAATGACTTGAAGCAGTTGGCGCGCGTCCGGGACGCGTCCTAGACTGCCTCGAACGTGCGGCGCGGCCGCTTGGCTCAACTCGGAGCGATGCCATGAGGGTCGAGGATCACCGCCTCATTACCGGTACTGGGGCCTTTACGGACGACGCGGCCGCCGAGGGCGCACTTTGGGCGTCGTTTGCACGCTCCCCGCACGCACATGCCACAATCCGCTCGATCAATAAATCCACGGCCATGCAGGTTCCCGGCGCGCGCCTGGTGCTGACCGGAGACGACTGGCGCGCGGCTGGCTTGAGTGCCGTCCCCGTGCAGCAACGGCTCACCGATGCGGATGGCCGCCCGCCACGCGCGGCACCGTGGCCGGTTTTGTCCCTGGACACGGTTCGCCACGTTGGCGAGCCGGTCGCGCTCTGCGTTGCCCATACCCGCGAGGCGGCCGACGAAATGGCGTTGGCTCTCGCCATTGACTACAGCCCGCTCCCGGCCGTGCCCCTGATCGATGACGCGCTGGCGCCCAGCGCGCCCGCGCTTTGGCCATCGGCACCGGGCAATGTCGCGTTTCGATGGACACTCGGCGATCGAGCAGCCGTCGACGCGGGGTTCGCTGCGGCGGTCCACGTTGTCGAGGCGCGCCGGACCAGCCAGCGGGTCGTCATCTGCCCCATGGAGCCGCGTGCCGCTGTTGCCTCGTTCGAGCCGGCGACGGGCACCTATCGCCTGCACACGGGCAACCAGGGCATGACCATCGTCCGCGACCAGATCGCAGCGATCCTCGGCATCGACAAGCACGCAATCGTCGTCACCTCGCGCGATGTCGGCGGCGCATTCGGCATCCGCAACGGCACCTATCCCGAGTACCCGGCGCTGCTGCACGCCGCCCGCATCCTCGGCGCCCCCGTCCGCTGGACGGCAACGCGCTCGGAGGCGTTCGTCTCCGATGCCCAGGCGCGCGACTCGCTGATGTCGGGCCGCCTTGCGCTCGACGGCGACGGCCGCATTCTCGCGCTCGATGTCGAGGCCAAGGCCGCCATGGGCGCCTACATGCACCATGTCGGCTACTTCATCGCTACCGCCAACTTTTCGCGATGCCTGACGGGCCCCTACCGTATCCCCGCCGTGCACTCGGCCGTCACCTGCGTGCTGACCAATACCGTGCCGACCGCCCCCTATCGCGGCGCCGGCCGCCCCGAGGCCGCCTACATCATGGAAAGCCTGATCGAGGCGGCCGCGGCGAAGCTCGGACTCGATCCCGTCGAGATGCGGCGGCGCAACATGCTCGGTCCCGAGGCGATGCCGCACAAGACAGCCGTCGGCATGACCTATTGCTCGGGCGATTTCCCCGATCTCCTCGACCAGGCGCTCGCCGCCGCCGACTGGCCGGGTCTCGCCGAGCGCAAGGCGCGATCCGCCGCCAAGGGCCTCGCGCGCGGCGCCGGCATCGGCATGTTCGTCGAAATCTCGGGCGGCATGCCGACGGAGCGCGCCCGCATGCGCCTCGGCAACGACGGCCTCGTGTGCCTGAGCACACCTATCGGCGCCACGGGCCAAGGCCACGAGACTGTTTTCGCCATGCTGGCCGACGAGCAACTGGCGCTCGGCACAGACCGCATCACCGTCGCCCAGGGCGACAGCACCGGCTTCGAGGACGGTGGCTCGTCCTCGGCATCACGGTCGACGATCATGGCCGGCTCTGCCATTCGCGCCACCGCCCTGAAGCTGATCGACGTCGCAAGGACCCGTGCCGCCGGGCGCTTCGGCGTGCCACCCGAGACGGTTATCTATGAGGCTGGCCGCCTCGAGGTGCCTGCAACGAACCTCGCCGTCGGCATCGAGGAGCTGGCTGCCGGGGATGCCCCTCCGCTCGAGGCCGAGGTCAGGATCGAGGCCGAAGCGACCTTTCCGTCCGGATGCCACATCGCCGAGGTGGAGATCGATCCCGAGACCGGGGAGGTCACCGTGGCGCAGTTCGTCGCCGTCGACGATTGCGGGCGCGTCATCCATCACGAACTCGCCGAGGGCCAGGTGCATGGCGCACTCGCGCAAGGCTTCGGCCAGGCCCTCATGGAGCATGGCGCCTACGATCCTGCCAGCGGCCAGCTTGTAGCCGGATCGATGATGGACTACGCGCTGCCCCGCGCGCGCGACTTGCCGCACTTCAACTCGATCCTCGCCCCATCACCCGCGACGTCGAACGCGCTCGGCGTGAAAGGTGTCGGCGAGAGCGGCACGGTGGGACCTCTGCCGGCGCTGATGAACGCCATTCGTGATGCCTTGCGGCCCCTCGGCGTCACCGAGATAGAAATGCCGGCGACCCCTGCGCGAGTGTGGACGGCGATCACGACCGCCCGCTCGGTCAGGCCATGAGCGCCCTGCTATTGCTGGGGGTGGTACGGGGCTTGTGGCTCGGTGAGCCGGTCCAGCCGTTGGGCCGTCAGGCCGCGTGCGAGGCGAGAGGCTCCGTCAGCACGGCATAGAGAGCGTCTCTATCGCGCGCCGACCTCAGCTTCTCCAGTGACTGCGGGTCCCGCAGCACGCGCGAGATCCGCGCCAGCGCCTTGAGGTGATCCGCCCCCGCCTGCTCCGGTGCCAGGAGTCCGAACATCAGATCGACCGGCTCGCCGTCAGACGCCTCGAAATCGATGGGCTCGTCCAGTTGCACGAACACGGTTGCGATGCGGTCCAGCCCACTCATGCGCGCGTGCGGGATAGCGATGCCGCGCCCAACGCCCGTGGAGCCCAGCCTCTCGCGTTGCAGAAGCATATCGAAGATCTGCCGCTTGTCCAGGCCGGTGATCCGCGCCGC
>LNDR01000305.1 GCA_001464755.1 Rhizobiales bacterium Ga0077524 | reverse complement strand
GCGGTCCCCAAGTAACGATGCAAATCTGGCCTGCTTGGTTGCACACCCTGCTTAGTTCTGCGATGGCGTTACGAGCGTCGTTCGGCGAAAGCAAGCTATCGCAGGCAATAGCGGTATCGAACTGATCGTCAGCGTAAGGTAGCGCTGCAATGTCCGCGACCTCGAAGGTGCCGGAAGGCACTTTTCTTCGCGCTACGACCAGCACACCTGCGGAGATATCACATCCGTTGACTTCGGCTCCGGCCTTCGATGCCGCAGCGGAGACGCCGCCTCCGCCGCAGCCCGCATCCAGAATGCGAGAACCAGGGCCAATCTTGGTCGCTTCTATGACGGCAGCGAAGAGTGGGCCTCTTTGAGGCTCGAATCTGGTTTCCCAAATTTCGGCAGCGCGATCGCTCCAGATGCCAGGACGAGAATTCGGGTCTGCAGCCATTGTTGCTTCCTCGACAGGCCGTTCATCGGGTCACCAGCTGTCTTCCTCTGGGCTCCCTGACCCTTCAGCTATCCTACCCAACACCCGACGAACCGCAACCCTGTCTGCAGCGAAGTGGCGAAGTCGGCTCACGGCCCTCCTCGTCGATGGGCCACTTCGCATCGTTAGTCCGGAGCTGGAGGCGTCGGGTCGGCGTTCTCGGTTCGTGCGTCGAACGATCGGTAACGGGTGCCGAGCCGTCGCGCCCGGCGCTGAACGCGACTCAACAAAATGTGACCCCAACCGCCTCTGTTCCTTTCGTCTGCTGTGATAGCAGCTTTTCTCCGAAGCGGACGTGGTGATGACGTCGGACGGAGGCAGGCCCGCCCGACGCAAAGAGACCGTCCAGATGCGATCGTTCAAGCCGCCGGCTTGATGTTCTGGTTGACCCGGAACAGGTTTGCCGGATCGTACTTCTTCTTCACAGAGGCCAATCGCGCATAGTTGTCGCCAAAGCTCGCCTTGATCCGCGCTTCGCCTTCGTCGTCCATCATGAAGTTCGGATAAGCGCCGCCGAGGTTGAATGGATGCACTGCATCCCAATAGGCCTTGGTCCATTGCGTGACGGTTGCCGCCTTCTCAGGTAGCGGATCAATGCCGGCAATGACCATCGAGAATGTCGCGTCTCGGCAACTCCAGGCCGTGTCTCCCTTGGCCACGCGATGCACCGCGCCGTCGATCGGGTAGAGGTGCATCAGGGAGAGCTCGGTCGGAGTCCGCTCGGCCTGTGCCAGATGAGCTTCGATGGCGGCGTCCGGCAGCGTCTTCACGAAGTCGCCGCGCCAATACCACTGCTGACCTTTGGGGTATAGGCCGTCGAACATGGACTGCACACCCGGATAGGGCATCACGCTCATCCAGTTGAACCAGGGTTCGGGCAATGCCGAAAGGAGCGGTTCAAGCGCCTTCTTGCCGTCTGCCTCCGAACCGTTGAAGCAGCACATCAGCAGGCACATCCGCTTGCCCCAGCATTCCTTTGGAAACGGATCACATGAGAGCACGGTCTTGAGACCGAGGAAGATCCCGAGGTCCTCCGGCGCGCGCCCGAGGAAATCGCGGAATTTCTGCATTATCGTGCGCGCATGCTTCTGATCGAAGGCGATCGGCCCGGCGAACACGTCCTTCACAAGATGCGCCTGGAACAGGAAGCTGGTGACGACGCCGAAGTTGCCCCCGCCGCCGCGCAACGCCCAAAACAGGTCGCTGTTCTTGTCTCTGCTGGCGGTGACGAAGCTGCCGTCCGCGAGCACCACGTCGGCTTCGAGCAGGTTGTCGATCGTGAGGCCGAACTTGCGAGTGAGATAGCCGTGACCGCCGGAGAGTGTCAGGCCGCCGATACCCGTGGTCGAGATGATGCCAGCTGGAACGGCAAGGCCGAATGCGTGCGTGGCGTGGTCGACATCGCCCTGCGTGCAGCCGCCATCGACGCGCACGGTATTCGCGATCGGATCGACACGCACACCCTTCATCGGCGAGAGCTCGATGACGAGGCCGTCGTTAACGCTGCCAAGCCCTGGCCCGTTATGGCCGCCGCAGCGGATGGCCATCCGCAGGCCGTTGTCGCGGCCGAAGTTCACGGCAGCCATGACATCGGCCACGTCGGCACACTTGGCAATGATCAGGGGGCGCTTGTCGATCATGCCATTGTACAGGGCTCGGGCCTCGTCGTACTGGCCGTCATCCCGCATGATGACGGTCCCTCGAAGCGACTGTTTGAGGTTGAGAATGGCATCTGAGAGCATGGGAACCTCGCAAAGGGTTGGCGAGGCCCGAGACTGGCGCTGGCTCGAACACAAAGCTTGAAGAGGGCCTTCTGAATTTGTCCAGATTTCCTTTATTCTGTGTCATGTTCGTCCGAGGTCCTACAGCGACTGGAGAGCCCAAGCGGTGAAGGGATCAACCGTGACCTTTGCGGAGTTCGTCATCGACCTGGAGGCAGCCGAGCTGCGCAGGAATGGCCGATCCGTGAAGATCGAGCCGCAGGTCTTCGATCTGATCGTATTCCTCGCGTCGAACCGGGGCCGTGTCCTCTCGAAGGAGGACATTGTCAACGGCGTCTGGCATGGCAGAGCCGTATCGGATTCAGCCATCTCGACGCGGATCAATGCAGCCCGCCGCGCACTTGGTGACGACGGCACCACCCAAAAATTCATCAAGACGGTGCACGGTCGTGGGTTTCGCTTCGAGGTTGTAACCGCATTGGACGTGCCCCAGAGCCGGCCCGCGCCGACGCACAACCTCGTTGCCCCCGGAACGGAGTTCGTCGGCCGCGAGCGGGAGCTGGCCTCGACCCAAGCCCTGATTGGTGGAGCCGATGTCCGCCTCGTCAGCCTGACTGGCGTCGGAGGCGTCGGCAAGACTCGTTTGGCATTGCATACTGCCTCGACATTGGCCTCGGATTTTCAGGACGGAGTCTGGTTCGTCGACCTGGCGCCACTTCGAGACGCTGGTCTGGTCGTCTCTGCGATCGCGAGAACGCTCGGCGTACAGGAGCACAAGGACCGTCCGCTCGCGGCAAGCCTTCACGAGTATCTCGGCTCCCGAGAACTGCTGCTGGTCCTCGACAACTTCGAGCACGTGCTCTCAGCCGCCAACGTCGTTTCGGAGCTTCTCGCTGCGTGCACCCGCGTCAAAGTACTCGTGACGAGCCGCGCCACTCTTCGCCTGTTCGGAGAGCACGAGCTACGCATTCCTCCAATGACGCTTCCGTCACTGGAAGAGACAGCGAGCGGACGCGCCGACACCGAGGTTGAAAGCTCAGAAGCCGTTCGCCTCTTTTCACTCCGCGCTCGGGCAGCCCGACCGGACCTGACGACAAGCGCTGAGACGAAGCTCGCGATCGCCGAAATCTGCCTGCGTCTGGACGGGCTTCCCCTTGCTATCGAACTCGCGGCAGCACGCGTGCGACTTTTGACGCCGAGTGAGCTATTGGGGCGCCTTTCTCGGCGCCTGCCGATTCTGAGCGCGGGGCCGCGCGATTCCCCCGATCGACAACAGACACTTCGAAATACAATCCTCTGGAGCTACGAACTTCTCGATGCGAACGAGCAAGGGCTTTTCAATCTGCTGAGTGTGTTCGTCGGCGGATTCACCCCTGCAGCCGTCGAGGCGGTCAACAGCGAAGCCCAAGATGAAATGACCGTGGTCACCTTGGGATCACTGTTTGAAAAGAGCCTGATCCAACGAGCGGAGGTCGATGGCCAAACCCGCTTCACGTTACTGGAAACCCTGCGGGAGTTCGCGAGCGAGCGCCTGGCGGCGACGTCGGAAGCAAACGCGGTCCAGCAACGGCATGCACGCTATTTCCTACAGATTGCCGAGGCCGGTGCGGTGGACTTATTCGGTGCTCGTCAGGAAGAAAGCCTTACGCGACTGGCCCGAGAGCATGACAACCTGCGAGCAGCACTCAGATCGTCGCTCGAGCAAGGCGGCGACATAGAACTCGGCTCCCGCTTAGTCGGCGCGCTCTGGTGGTTCTGGTCTGTTCGTGGACACTTCACAGAAGGGCGATGGTGGACCGAACAGGCGATGCAGGTACGCGATCACCTGTCGCCGCGAGCACGGGCGGGCGTGCTGAGGGCGATGGCGAACTTCGCGTTCCTGCAGGGCGATTACGAATTGGCGCGTTCGATGGCAAAACATGCCGTCGGCTCGTTCGAGGATCTTCGGCTCGGAGCGGAGGCCACGTGGCTGAGGGGCCTCGAGGGCATTGCAGTGCAATACCTCGGTGATGTGCCCGAGGCTCGACGTCTGCTCGATGAGGCATTGGCCATCGCGCGACCATTGCGGCACGATTGGACCACGGCCTGGATGCTGCGCAATCTGGGTCGCGTCGCGCACGACTTCGGTGATGATGCTGAAGCACGTAGACGGCTCGAAGAAAGCCTTCAACTCACACGGCAGATTGGCGATATTCGAGGCATCGCGCTGTCCTTGCATTACCTCGGCGTGATTACGCTCGACCGGAATGCGCAGGAGGCGGAGTACTATCTTGCCAACAGTGTCGCGTCGTTCCGAACGATCGATGATCGACGAGGATTGGCCTGGGCCCTTCACTATCAGGCCGCCGCTGCGCTCGCCCTGGGGCAACACGGAATCGCACGGAAGCTTGAAACCGAAAGCCTGATCCTCCGCAAGGACCTCGACGACAAACGCGGGCTTGCCGAATGCTTTGAGGGACACGCCTCTCGCCTCACCGCGGAACGCAAGGCCGCAGTTGCGATCCACCTGTTCTCCACAGCGGCAGCAATGCGGGAGACACTCGGGACGCCTGGATCACCTGCCGACCGTCAACGTGTGCAGCGCTATTTGGATGAGGCCCGAGCGGCGCTCGGCGCCAGACGTGCCGACGAGATCTGGCTACAGGGGCGCCAGCAGTCGGTCCAGTATGCGATCGAGGTCGCTGCTCAGTCGTAGTCCGCGGAGCGCACATCAACGTCTCCGTGCCAGATCACGGACGCTCATCCCCCCAATACCTGCCGAGAACGAAAGTAGGGCGCCTCAACAAACAATGTCGGCACTTGGCCCGGACCGACGAACGCGGCCCGCTTGCGTGCGCTCGAAGGTGAGGGGTAAGCTGACAGTCGTCAAGTGACTGGCAGCGATCTGGGGGTAGATCGTCCGTCGCTCGTTGGTGGCTCTACCGAACCAATTGACCCCAAGCTGCCCTCTGGCCGAAGGCGGAAGCGGACCCATTTAGGGCTGCTTTCTGGGCCAGTTCAGACGCTGTCGGGTTTACGCCTCACGCTGCAACCGACAGCCCATTCGATTTCAGGCAGGCGACGAAGCTGCGGAGCGCCGTTCCCTCGTGTGCTACGCGGCGACGGATGAAGAGCGTCTCGACGCGGCGATGGGAACCGCTCAGTGTGTGCAATCTCACCGTGCCGCCATGCACGCTGCGCTCGGCAACGGCGCGCGGCAGAAGTGGTCGAGTGTGCCGAACTCGAGTCTCGTGGCCGACGGCCATCCGAACTCGCTCATGACCTGCTCAAGCCGCTGACGATAGGAGCAGCCGGTGCGAAAGACGAGGATCGTCGGACCCGACGACGGCGTGCCTGCCCGGAGAGCGGTAAGGCTTTTCCAACGTTGTGCGGTGAGTAGAACCAGTTCCTCCTTGAATGCGGCGGTCGTCACGAGATCGGGGTGCTCGACGGGGCCAGCGACGAACGCCCCATCCAGCGCGCTGCTGATGACGGCCTCGACGAGGATCGCTGTCGGACCCGTGCGCAGCGAGAGCTGCACCTCGGGGCAACGCTGGTGAAACCGCGCAAGCAGCGGCGGCAGGCGAACCGCTGCCGTAGTCTCCATGGACCCGATGACGAGCGGCCCCTTGGCAACGCCGTCGTCGCGCGCTGCGGCGAGTGCTTCACCTGCAAGCGAAGCCAGTCGGTCGGCGTAAGGCATTAGGCGACGCCCAGCGTCGGTAAGCGTCATGCCGCGAGCACGCCGCTCGAAAAGCGGTACGCCGATCTCCGTCTCGAGCGCTCGAATGCGCGTGGTGACGTTCGATTGTACCGTATTGAGCTCGCCAGCGGCGCGGGTGATTCCGCCACAGCGAGCGACGGCGGCAAAGGTCTGGAGGTCCAATAGGTCCATGGGTTTCACCGTTCGAAAATGCAGAACGCAACCATCTGATCTAATCGTTTCTCCGGAACATTATCGAGGCATAGGCTGCCTGTCGAGTTGATCCCGCAGGAGGATGGCCCATGGCGATCAGCAATGACCTGACCAGACTGCTGCGCATCGAGCACCCCATCGTGCTGGCGGCAATGGATCTTGTTGCCGACGCCCGACTCACGCGCGCTGTGTCGGATGCTGGCGGCTTTGGCCTCCTCGGCGCGGGCTACGGCGATGCCCAGTGGCTCAAGAGGGAGCTTGGCGTTTTGACGGCTGCCAAGAGCGAGCGTCCATTCGGCATCGGTTTCATCACATGGAGCTTGGCAAAGCAGCCCGAGCTGCTCGACATGGCGCTCGCCGCCCGGCCACGTGCGGTCTGGTTCTCGTTCGGCGATCCCGCGCCGTTCGTCGAGCGCGTGAAGGCCGCAGGCGCACTCATCGTCTGTCAGGTGCATAGCGTGGCGATGGCAGCCGACGTGGTCGCCATGGGCGCTGACATCGTGGTGGCGCAGGGCGGAGAAGCGGGCGGCCACGGCATCTCGCAATGCTCGCTGACACTCGTCCCATCGATCGTCGATGCAGTCGGCGGCAAAGTCCCGGTCGTGCTCGCAGGAGGTGCCGCCGATGGTCGTGCGCTCGCCGCCGCCCTGATGCTCGGCGCGCAAGGCGTTGTCATGGGCACCCGCTTCTACGCGAGCATCGAGGCGGCCGGCCGGGAGGCAGCGAAGCAGCGCATCGTCAAGGCCCGCGGTGACGAAACTCTTCGCAGCATCGTGTTCGACGTCTCGCGCCAGAACGTTTGGCCACACCCGTTCACGGGCCGCTGCCTCGCGAACGATCACACGGACAGATGGCTCGGCCGCGAGCAGGAATTGATGCGGCGCGCGGACGTGCTCGCCGACTTTGCACGTGCACGGGAGGCTGGCGATTTCAGTTTCGCCCCGGTTATCGCGGGCGAGGCCGCCGGGCTCGTGCATGACATACCCTCAGCCAAGGAGATTGTGCAGCGCACGGCCGCCGAAGCTGAGCGGCTTCTCTCACATGCGCCGCGACTCATCTCGCATTCAATGTGAACCGCGAGCTGGCCTGAACTTGGCGATTGCAATGCAAGATTTTTTCACGAACGGGAGACCCCCATGACACCCGAGCAGATCAATCTCGTGCAGAGCAGCTTCAAGGCTGTCGCCCCGATCGCCTCCAAGGCCGCCGACCTTTTCTACGACCGACTTTTCGAGATCGCGCCGGAAGTGCGGCCGATGTTCCCGACCGACCTCTCCGGCCAGAAGGTCAAGCTGATCTCGATGCTGGGAACAGCCGTCAACAATCTCCACCAGCTGGATGTGATACTGCCTGCCATACGAGATCTGGGCAGCCGGCATCGCGGGTACGGCGTGACTGCAGGGCACTATGCGCCTGTCGGCGCCGCCTTACTTTGGACCCTGGAGCAAGGTCTCGGCTCAGCCTTCACCACGGACATCAAATCAGCCTGGACCGAGGCCTATTCGACGCTGGCTGGCGTAATGCAGAGCGCGTGAATTCCAGCGACAGCTATCGGGGAACACCGGACGCGTGTGAGCCATAGCCCTATGTCGTCTGTTGCTGGCCCCAAGCAGGAATCGACCGTCCGGCAGATCCCGGCGGACCAGCGGACAGTCGCACGCACGAAGGGCAAGGACAAACCGGGCAAGCTATCCAGGGGTCTTATGAAGTCGAGGTTGGTGCTCGGTCACAGCTCGGCGGAGCGCCGGAAGCTGATGGTAGGCTTTCAAGCGCCGGAAGCCTGCCTTCGCCTCCAACATGCCGGCCGCCGCCCATCGCAGAGCCATCGAGGCATCGCGCCAGCGCTTCAAGTTCCGTGTCACGCGGCGGATCGTGCCCTGCATATTCTCAATCGCGTTGGTTCAGGCCAGCGACCGGCGCAGCTCGGGCGGGTCATCGGGCAATGCAAGCCACGCCATCGCGCCAAGGAGTTCCTGTCGTTCCTGCGCAAGATCGACCGGGCTGTGAAGAAGAGCCTCGATGTTCATCTCGTGCTCGATAACTACGGGACACACAAGACGCCCGAGGTGAAGGCATGGCTGGCGAAGCGTGTAGATGCGCGATGTCGCCGAAGGTCACGACAGGATCGTGGTCGGTTGCTTCTGCGAAGACCTCAATCCGGCACGTGGGCACAGCGCAACGTCCCGCGGCCCGGCCCCAGAGAAGATTGAGCGTCTTGTCTGTATAGCTTCGTGCCATATCGTCACCGTCCGATTCGGTGCGACAGTATAGCATCCCCCAAACGGGGTGGCGGAGGGGGTGGTGGGAAGGACGGCTTCAGTGGTCGAGTTTCGCGCGGCGCTAGTACTCGTCCGCAAGCAGGATGGTAAGCAGGCGCGTCGTCACGCGCGGATCGCTCGGATTAGGTGAGCCGTACTGGCGCGCGCGATCGTAGTAGTCGATCTTCCAGCAGAAGCGCAGGCCGGCGAGCTGGAAAGCACCGAAGTCGTGCTCGCCATGCGGGTCGTTTTCCGGTGTGAAGTCGGCAAACTCGCGGACGTGGGCGATGATGGTCGCGCGCAGCTCAGGCGGCAACTCCGCGACACCGCGCGTGAGGTAGATGTCGCCACCGCGGCCACTTCGCCGGAGCGCATCATTGAGCGCACGGATGCGCTCGGTGACAGTCTCGGTCATAGGTGCAAAGGTTAGGGGGTAAGGAAGGGGATTAGCGTCGCGTGCGCTCTTTCTGGCGCTCCGCGAAGCGTTCTGCCGCGGCGGTCATACGCAGTGCTTCATCGGACACGATTTGCGCGATCGCCTTGAGCTGCGCGGCGGCCTCATCGAGGCGCCGGCATCGCTCGCGGAAGCTTGCCTGGTTGGTTGTCATAGGATGAGAAGGGTAAGGGCTGCTAACTCGACCAGCCGGGGCTGCCGCCCGGCTCAGTCACGCCAGCGCGTCGGCCGCGCGATCCGAGTCAGAGGCGGAAACCGAATGAGAAGGCAGCCCGCGCAGGAACCCCGTCGGTGCCTTGACGCGGTCGCGCGCCCGACGCATCGACCATGAAGAGAGACGGGCGGCGGCCCCCCCGTTCGGGAACAAGGTGCGGCCCGCGCCAGAGCCCGCGGGCCACCGCTCATCCCTCAACCCGGGGCCGTAGGTGCAGATGTGTAGTTTTCTACCCGTAGCTTTATAGCAGCATTTCAGATGCGCGGCTCACCGCGTGAGGTCGTGGCACGCCGTGCGACTTCGGACATGTTCGATAGCCCCACCGGACTATCGTGACGTGTCCCGAAAAGCTCGCGTGCTTCCACTGGTACCCGCCCCCCGCCGTCGGCGCCGCAGTGGCCCACGAAGCGCCGGCCCCCGGCCGGTGCTCTCGTGGCTGCCACTGCGAGCAGCCCGACCCAAACGCCGACAGCCCGAGGGCCGCAACCCAAGGAGCGCAGCGACTATGGGGTGCGTGTCCCGAGCGGCCGCCAGCCCCACACAGTTGCCTCAGCGCGTGTCCGACTAGCCCGCAGCTTGCGAGGACTATCGGACGCACGATGAGAGCGTGGGGTGGCGGCGTTTGGGTCGGGCGCGCAGCAGGCCCGACGGCGGGGGGCGAATGTGTTGTGTTTCAACGACATTTCTCGGTCGTTCAAACACCAAACCCCTACAGCTCGGCTGTAGGGGTAATCGCAGGGGTTAACTATCGGACGCTCCGATAGCCCCACCGGACTATCGGATGTTCGATAGGGAGCCTGTGCGGTAGATTTCTACGTGTCGCACAATATCTTTTTTACGACACGCTTTTCAAAGAAGTCAAGGTGTCGGGCCCCTTCCTTATTTGAAAAATGCATTCGGTAGCTGGGTATGTTTCTATATTTGTATTCTTAAATGCGTATTCTTATATAGAAGGAACGGCAAATCTTGCCGCTCCAGAGCGGCAATCATTGCCGATCCTGACCGGCAAAATTTGCCGGTCAGGGCAGGCAAGGGCTATCCCCGCTTGGGGACGGTCACGTGCAGGCGGTAGACGTTGGTCTTGCCTAATCCTCGCTGGGTGACCTCGAGAAACTTCGCCTCCTCGAGCTCCTTGAGGTAGGTGCGAATGCTGCGCTCGCCGGAACCCATGTCCTCCGCGAGCTTTTGCTGACCTGGAAAGCACGCATTGTCCGTCCACGCATATTTCAAAAGCATGGCGTAGGCGAGTTTGGCGCCCACCGAGAGCGCCTTGTTCGTGAGAATGAAGTTCGGCACTTGGGTGAAGCCGTGGCGCGTGACCGGGTCGGCCCCCACAATCTCGATGGTGCGCTTGGTGATATCGAGCTGAGCCTTGATGTGATCCATTGACTAAGTATACGCAGCGGTACCTGGCTACGCTGGGTTATCAACAGATTACGTGATTTCCCCGTTACGTTTGGCCGCGGGATCTTCATCGCCGCCGACAATCCAATTCTTGGCCTGCAGCATGAAGTCCGCGAGCGTCTTGCTCTGCCCGATCGTGGTCATGCGCTGGAGCTCCACGAGCTTGTCTTGGGCGCGCAGCTGGATGTCTTCCGTGCGACGCACCTGCGCCTCGTACCGCTCCTCCAATCGCTCAATCTGGTGCTCGAGTCGCTTGACGTACGGGTGCTCGAAAATGTCGGTGCTCGTCGCGCTCTGTCGCGTCGTGTCGGGCTCGGTCGCGGGCGCAGTTGCTTGCAGCGGCGTCGGCGACACGTCGCGCTCGGTCGCGCTTGGTCGCGTCGTGTCGTGCGCCGTTTGCTGAGAAATGTCTGAAGTCACGATCTCGCTGTCGCGGTCGGTCGCGACGGGTCGCTGTGTGTCGGAGCGCGCGTGTGGCTCATCTGCATGTGCGACAGAGTGCGGCGTGTCGCGGTCGGTCGCGCTCGGTCGGTCGGCGTAGATCATTTTCAGCTCGCCGATCGCGCGCTCGACCGAGGTGGGATCAACCACGTAGGCATCACCCGTGGGGGTTTCGATTTTGAGGCAGTCGAGGCGGCCGCTCGCGCAGTAGCGCTGAAGCGTGCGCATAGTGCGCGGCATCTGAGCCTCGTCAAAGCGCGCCATGACCACATCGAGCGACAGGGTGTATCGCTGTCGCGTCTCGTCGCGGTCTGTCGCGGCAGGGCGGTCGGTGTCGGGCATGGTCGCAGTGTACCACGTGCCAACGCGCCGCTCATAAACGGTAACTGCGCACAACGGGCTGCTGAGCGCGCGGCAAACCGGTGGGCTCTTCTGCGCTGAGGCTTGAAGTTCAGCTGACCATCGGTAAGGATAGTGTGAATTCCTCCTTTCATCGGAGGAAAGTTCTTGAGGCCGACAGTTGTCCCACCTGTGCTGTTGTCGCTATTCGCGTCGAAGCGCTGCAGGGGTCGTGGGCGGATGATTACGGATCGCAATTCACGATTTGAGTGCCGCCGGTAAGCGGGGACATCACGGAGATGCAGACAGGTGGCATCCGGCACTGCATGATGAGGCTCGCCCAGTGCTTCGTGATCATTGCTCTGAGCGTGTGGTGGGCAGCGCCGACGCGGGCCGCAAATAAGTTCGCGCTGGTTGTCGGCAACAACACGTACGCGCACTTGGGCGATCGAGGGCAGCTGCAGAGAGCTGTCGACGATGCACGAAGTGTCGCGGATGCGCTGTCGACATTGGGCTTCGAAATCGTGCGTGGCGAAAACGTGGGTCGCTCGCAGTTTAATGATCTCTGGCAGAGCCTCCTCAATAGAACGCAGCCCGGCGATACTGTCGTTTTCTACTTTTCGGGGCACGGTGTCGAATTGGAAGGCGCAAACTACCTGCTTCCCAGTGACATACCGTGGGTCAGCCCTGATCGGCAGCAGCAGCTGAAGCGCGAGGCGATGAGCGTTTCGGAGTTTCTGTTGGACTTACGGCGGCGAACACCGCAGGTCTCAGTCATAATTCTCGACGCGTGCCGCGACAATCCGTTCGCACCGGCCACCTTCCGGAGCGCGAGCCATCGCGGGGGCCTTGCGCGAATGGATGCGCCCGAGGGTACATTCATTATGTACTCGGCAGGTGCCGGTGAGTCAGCTCTCGACAGGCTGCCGGTGAATGATCCTGATCGCACCAATTCCGTCTTCACCCGGACGCTGCTCCCGCTGCTGACGGAACCGGGCATTCCTCTGCCTGAGCTGGCCCGTCGCGTGCGTCGCGACGTGCGCTCCCTCGCGCAGCGTGCAAACCATATTCAGACGCCTGCTTACTACGATGGCGTCATTGGTCAGTTCTGTCTCGCGGGCTGCGCGCAAACCCCTCCGCCCGAGATGCGCCCCGAACACTCTCCTGACAAGCTGGCCTGGCTCCGCGCCAGTGGTTCTGATCGCATGAGTGACTACCAAGCGTATATGAAAGCGTGGCCTACCGGCGCTCATAGTGCGGATGCGCGCTCGAGGATAGACACTTTGGCCACGCTCCAGAGAGAGTGGGCATCGCTGCAGAAATCGCGCGACTTCGGGGCGCTGCGCACCTACGTTGACCGCGCTGGTGGCACCCAATTTGTCGTCGCTGCGGCCAAGCGCTTGAGTGAACTTGAAGCAATCGAGTCGGTACAGTGGGAGCAAGCTCGGCACAAAAACACGATTGGGGAGTACGCGTCGTTTATCGCCGCTTGGCCGGCCGGTAACTATATTGGCGAGGCCTCGGATTTGAAGGCGCACCTCGAGGCGATTAAGCGCGAGTGGGTCCCGCTGAGCAAGAGCACGAGTATCCCGAGCCTGGAAGCGTTCATTTCCGCGTATGGCTGGAGCGAATTCGGGGCGGCAGCCACTGCCCGCTTAGTAGCACTGCGCCGGGAAACACGCACGCCAGGCAAGTCAGAGCTGCGCGTGTTGACGGCGGACGACATTACGCGACTGTTCGACGGCGCGGAGATGCTCTTTGAAGCATCGGGCGAAGTACTCACGATCGTACGAACGAAGCTGCCGGGCTACAGGCAGCGACTCGGGAAGGACTTTCTCAGAGGCATGCTGAAAGAGGACATGGCTGCCGAAGGGAGTTTTACTGCACGTACCAGTGGGCCGTCTGCGCGCAGCTCTGAAGGCATCGCCGGTATCGTGAAGAGTCGCGTGGATGGCACTGGATCCGTGTTTCTCCTGCAAATGCACGGTTCGGAGCGTACGCCGGCTGACGTCGATAAAGCAGATCGGAAGTTCCGGACGTTCCAGGTAGTGTCCGACAAATTTGGGTATGTCTGCATTGCAACTGCCTGGCATTCCGTACTTGCAGGGGGGACACCTCTAAAGTCACCAGAGCGCTGCAAAGTTCTACCAGTGCCAAAGGCACAGAACCAATGAGGGGGGCGAGGGTACCATGGCGCAAATGATGAAATGCGGCGCGTTGGCCGTTGCGGTGATCGGGTTTGCGTTTGTCGATGTGGGCGCAGCGCTCAGCGCGCCGGGGGACGCCATTGCCAGCGCCAATCAGCGGTCGTTGCGCGCTGAGGGGAGCTTTCGGCGATGCGGCCGCCAAGCGCAGGGGCAGGCAGTGATTGCATGCATGACGTCGGCCCTGTCGGACTACGCCGCCAGCGTGAATAGCTGCAGTCACATTAGGCAAGCGGCGCCGCAAGCGCCGCCGACCGTCTCCGCCGCTGCACAGCGCTTCTCAGCGGCAGGCTCAAAAGCGGCCGCAGCTTCAGTGCTGAATCGCACGAGCGCCATCCTCCGGGGGCTAGCCGCGCAGAGCGGAGGCGAAGCGAAACAAGTGTACAATCGCCTCGACCGGGCATTCCAAACGGCCCTCGCCGTGATCAACAGTCGCTCATAGACCGGTCAGGAGCGCTTTGCCGGTCGCTTCAGTAGCCCTCTCGCTTCTCGAACCGTGCCCGTGCGGGGTCTGTGAGGTGCTGCGCGCGTTCGGCGTCAAACGTGTGCACGAGGCGCGTCGGCCCCACGCGATCGACGAGGGGCAACCCTGCATTTGCCCACCCGATAATACCCAGCTCCAGCACGCGGACGTCCGCAGCACCCTGCGCCTTCAGCGCATCGGCTGCGGTCTCAGCGACGGCGGTACTCCGTGCGCCAATGGTGCAATAGAATACGACCACGGCGCCTTTTCCTCCCCGCCGCGCGCGCCGTATGATACTTGCCACGGTGCTCGTCGGTTCTAAGTGACGCGCCGCCGGCAGGTGACTGACGCGGTACTCCTCGCGATTGCGCACATCGAAGAGCAAGATCCGCGCGTTCGCGGCCATGACCTGCGACAGACCCACCGCGCTGATCGGCTTTGCTGCGGATAGCTCGATAGCACTGAGGGTGACCTGATCGGGCGATCGCCCCGCTTGGGATGCCGCGCCAGTGGGTGCTGCAGCGGCAAACAGGCACACGAGCATAGAGCGGACGTTCATTATCAATTCTCCCCCATACCGTCTCCGAATGCGACGATAGGTAGCGGACATGGCGGTGCACGGCAAGGAGCATGGACGGCGATCAACAGCCGGCTCCATAACGAGTGCTGTCCCGTTCGCTGACCGGGTACGTTCCCGCCCACCACCTGCAAAACGCATTCACTGCGTTAGACAGTCCCTTCCCTAAGTCATTGAAATGCACGGGCGCACCACATTGTCTAACCTGCGCCTAACGTGCTGATTGCGCGTGCTTCGGGCACTCCCTCCTGGGGCACCAAACATCAGTTAACCCGTTGAACGCTCGGTATTGTCAGGCCCAGCAAGGGGTTCGTTCGTTTGATCGGGAACGTAGTGGCGGAGCGTCGCACCAGCCACACACCGTGTCGCCGATGACGAGCCAGCCAAAAGCCTGAATGGCTGCGCCCATTCATGGTGAAATGCGACAAGTGCCAGCGCGTGTCGGCCGGCCGCCCCCGATTGGCACGATCATTGCGTTACGAGGTCTCGTTAACAACTGGTTAAGTTGGAACGAGCGATGGCGATACTCTGGGGCATGACGCTGACCGAACTTGTGTCGGCGGCTTTCTTTCTTTTGACAGGTGTTTTGCTGTTCTACGCCACAGCTTGGCGGTATCGCGCATCCGCCCGCATTGCCGCCGTTGCGGCACTCGCCAGTGTGGGTGCAGCCGATGCATTCATGTTGATGTCCTATGGCGGCGAACCGGCGGTCACCTTCGATCGACCCGGCCCCATCAAGCGCAAGAGCACGGGCGAGCGCGGCACGTTTGCGTTCGAGAATGAAGCATCACACGGCAGCGCGGCGAGCGGCGGAGGCGCAGGCGTCTCTGGATCGCGACACGATGGCCGAGCCGCTGACTCTGCCGAACTCGCGCTGCAGCGCGCGGTCGACGACTGTCCAGTCTGTCCCGAAATGGTCGTGATCCGCCCGGGCGTCTTTACCATGGGAGCTCCCCCGAACGATGGCGAAGCCGACGCCTCCGAACGTCCGACGCGTCTGATCGGCTTCGCCCGGCCGTTCGCTATCGGGCGCAGCGAGGTTACGCTTGGCCAGTACGCCGCCTTCGCGGCAGCAACCGGTCGCGCTGTGCCGGACTGCGCGCAGGCAACTTCCGGTGAGGACAACCCGCTCCGGCCCGTCTCGTGCGTCAGCGCCGAGGACGCTGATGCTTTTGCCGCTTGGCTCGCGAAGCGAACCGGCAAGCCGTTCCGGCTACCGTCGGAATCCGAGTGGGAGTATGCGGCACGAGCCGGTGCGACCACGGCTTTCGCAACCGGCGATCAACTCGACGCCAGCGAAGCCAACATCGCGGGCTCTCTCGGGCCGACGGTACGCGTCGGCAGCTATCGACCGAACGCCTACGGTCTCGTCGACATTCACGGCAACGCCGCTGAGATCGTCGGCGGATGCTGGACGCCGTCCCCGGCTCTCGTTCCCGGCGACGGGAAGGCGGCCGGGCCGACGGGAGCGTGCGGGGCTCGTGTCATTCGAGACGGTCACGCAGGCGAAGCCGCAACCTTGGTACGCCTATCCGCACGCCGCCCGATCGCCGCCGACAGGCGCGTTCCCGGAGTCGGATTCAGGCTGGCGCGCGACCTGAAATAGGGATGGTCTCCCATCAACACGGCGGACGCGATGCTCGTTGGGCGGGCAGGTTGCGTGACGGGCGTGCTGGTCCGGGGCGGCGGGGTGGCGCATAGTGGGGCCTCGTACCATCGCCCACACGGAGCGCCGATCGTGCCGCAATCGACCTCGTTCCTGACCCCCGCCGGCAATATCCGCGTCGCGGGACAGGCCGACGGACCGCTCAAGGGCCTGACGTTCGTCGCCAAGGACCTGTTCGACGTCGCAGGGCATGCGACGGGAGCGGGCAACCACGACTGGGCGCGAACCCATGCGGTGCCCACACAGCATGCCTGGGCCGTCGCGACGCTGCTCGGCGCTGGCGCGACGCTGACGGGCAAAACGATCACCGACGAGATCTCGCTGGGCATCCTCGGCGAGAACGCGTTCGACGGAACGCCGCTCAATCCGAAGGCGCCAGACCGGGTGCCGGGCGGCTCGTCGTCCGGAACGGCGTCGGCGGTGGCACAGGGATACTGCGACACGGGCCTCGGAACAGACACAGGCGGCTCGGTTCGCGTCCCGGCGAGCTTCTGCGGGCTTCATGGCATCCGGCCGACGCACGGGCGGCTGCCGCTCGGCGGGATGTTGCCACAGGCGCCGACATCAGACACGACAGGCTGGTTCGCCCGCGACGCATCGACGTTCGCGCGGGTCTCGAGCGTGCTGCTCGGCGAGCCGATCACGGCGGCGCTTCCCGTGCGGCTCGTCGTGGCCGTGGATGCGTTCGGGTTCGCGGATCCCGCCGTGGAGGCCGCGTTGAAGCCGATGGTCGAGCGGCTGGCGTCGCTGGTCGGGGCAGTGCGCGAGGACCTTCTGGCGCCGCAGGGGCTTTCGGTTTGGGCGCGCGCGCAGCGGACGCTGCAACCCTACGAGGCTTGGCTGACGTTCAAGGATTGGGTCGAGCGGGAGAACCCGCGCTTCGCGTTCCTGGTCGCGCGGAACCTGGCCCTCGGATCGATGATCCCGGCGTCGGAGCGGAGCTGGGCGAGCCTGATGCGGGCCGAGGCGCGGGCGCGGCTCGCCTATCTGGTGCCGCCGGGGACCATCCTGTGCATGCCGACCACGCCGTGCGTCGCGCCGCTCAAGGGGCGGCCCATTCCCGAGCTCGATCCGGTCCGAGACCGAATCACCTGCCTCGCCGCCCATGGCGGGCTGACGGGGCATCCGCAAGTGTCGTTGCCGGGGGCCGAGGTCGATGGGGCACCGGTGGGGTTGTCGATTATCGGTGCGCGGGGGGGCGACGCGAGCCTGGTCGCTGTCGCCAAGGCAATGGAGAAAGCACAATGAGCGGACACGATCTGACGCCGAACATCCCCGAGGTCGTGGAGCAGGTGCGCCAGCTCTTCGAGAGCTACGAGCAGGCGCTGATCGACAAGAACGTCGACGTGCTGGATGCCACGTTCTGGCAGAGCCCGCATACGATCCGCTATGCGCTGCACGAGAACGGCTACGGCTTCGACGAGATCCACAAGCACCGCGTCGCGCGGCCTCCAGGACCCGGCATCAAGGAGCGGCGCATCAGGCTCGAGATACTGACGCTCGGGCGGGACATCGCGACCGTCAATCTGGAGTTCAAGGTGCGGGGGCGGGATCTGATCGGTCGACAGAGCCAGACGTGGGTGCACTTCGCCGACACCGGATGGAAGGTGATTGCGGCGCACGTCTCGACCGTGAACGACGCGCCGGTCTGGTGAGACGGGACCTGGATCAGCCTCCCGGCACCTGCACGCGGAGGAGGCGGCCGCCGCGTTTGATCGAAAGGTTCCATAGACGCTGGCGCTTTTTCAGCAGTGGCGCGAGCGTCTCGTAGCTGTCGACCGCCACGTCGCCGACGGCGGCGATGACATCGCCCGAGCGAAAACCGAGGCGCTCGGCGGTCGATCCTGAGCGCACGTTGACGACGACGACGCCGTCGGTCTGATCGAGCCCGAGATCGTCCGCGAGGGGCGGATAAAGATTGACGACGCGGGCTCCGTCGAGGGGATGCGGCCCGGCCAGATTGCGGACGTCCTGCATGGTCGGCTCGGGAGC
>LNDR01000304.1 GCA_001464755.1 Rhizobiales bacterium Ga0077524 | reverse complement strand
TTGCGATCGATCCTCCAGCCAAGCGCATGCTGGAATGGAAGGGGATGCACCTCGATCTGTCGTGGAGCCGCGATGAGCGCTTCATCGTAACTGCGATGCAGGAGAGCGCCCTGCACGGCTGGCGGACCTCCGACGCCGTGGATTTCCAGATGAACGGATATCCGTCAAAGCCTCGTTCACTATCCTGGTCACGGCGCGGAGATTGGCTCGCGACGTCGGGAGCAACCGATATCCTTCTCTGGTCATTCAGAACCAAGAAAGGCCCGATGGGTACGTCTCCGCTGTCGTTGTCTCGCCGGTCAGTGCCGGTGTCTCAGGTCGCCTTCCACCCCCTCAACGCTTACGTCGCAGCCGGCTATCAGGACGGCGCCATCCTGCTCGCACGGCAGGATGACATGAAGGAGTTGCTCGTGCGGCGTGCGAAGGGCGGTGCTGTCACAGGTCTCGCCTGGTCGCGCGACGGTCGGCGGCTCTCCTACGGCACGCAAGACGGTGCCACAGGGCTCGTCGATTTCCAGTTGCTCGAAGAGCGAAAGGGCAAACTGCGATGACCACCTTCGTCAATCCGATCAAGCCGCGCGGCGGAGCCGGCTATGGCGAGGCCTTGGCACGGATCAAAGCCTGGACGAGAGCGGCGATTCCAGATGGCGAGCCGACAGTATCCGTAACCGAGTTGGCCTGTGCCGAGCCCGGCTGTCCGCCACGAGAGACCGTCATTCTGGTGATGTGGACCGACGCAGCTGCTTGGAAACTTCGCATCCACAAAAGTATGGCGGATGTCTCGCACGATGATGTGCTCGACGCACTCCGTGCACCGGAGCCTGTGATGCGGGCAGGTGGATAGGGATATGCCGCGGCCCCCATCACGACCTTTCCAAACAATAACCCTGAGCGTGCGTCCGTTCTGGCTCACCGGAATGACCGTTCTGGCGATCTGCGTTCTCGCCGGCGCATGGTGGCTCCAGCCGATGGCGATGTTTGCTGAGATCAGCCTGCCCCAGGCATGGCAGTGGGTGGTGGCGGGACAACGGCGATTGTTGACGGATATGCGATCGGCCCTATCGTCGATTGGCAGCGGCAACACCTGGACTGGCAGCGCAGGCCTCGTGTCCATCGCCTTTGCCTATGGTGTTGTTCACGCTGCGGGTCCCGGACATGGCAAGGCCGTGATCACGTCGTATGCGCTCGCCAATCACGAGACTATTCGGCGCAGTACGCTCGTGTCGTTCATGGCGGCTTTCGTCCAGGCCTGCTCTGCGATAGCGCTGGTCATGGTCGGCATGATCATCCTCGGCCGGACGGCGAGGAGTTTGGGTGCGCTCGAGGCCAAACTCGAGATTGTGAGCGGTGTCTTTATTGCATGTCTCGGTCTTTATCTGCTCGTTGCGCGCGGGTGGCACCTAGCGCGAGGCCACGGCGGGCGCAACTATTGGCAGCTTCGCCAGTCGCTAACGCCTCAATCTGGCAATTGCGCCTGCGATCATGCCCATTTCGTTCAACCCCAGGACCTGACCGGTGCCTGGTCCTGGCGATCGGCTTGGCTGCTGGCTTTGTCGGTCGGTATCCGGCCTTGCACGGGCGCTTTGCTGCTTCTCGTCTTCGCGCGGAGCCAGGGCATGCTCTGGGCCGGGCTTCTCGGGACCTTTGCCATGGCGCTCGGAACCGCCGCCACCGTGTCCCTGCTGGCAATGGCGGCCGTCGGCTCGCGGGACTTGGCAATGCGCGCCTCGCGTCCGGCGCCGGTCTGGAGTGACCTGCTCGTCAATGCCATCGTTCTCGCAGCCGGCATCGCCCTTGTCGGGCTTGGCACAGCCATGGCGCTGAGTCCGCCGGTTCGACATCCGTTCTGATACGATTGTGAACCGGCGTGCAACCTTGACCCCTGTTTGGGGGTGATCGGCGCTTCGCGAGTGGATGGACGAAATAGTATATCGCCGCATGTCCGCCTATGCCTCGCAAGAGGCGGCCGAATCATAACCGGCCAACTGCCAGGAGGACGACCGATGAGCAAGTGCACTCATGCCAAACATGCCGGCCACTCACACATCCATGGTCCCGGATGCGGTCACACAGCCGTGCGCCATGGCGATCATGTCGACTACCTCCACGACGGGCACCTGCACCATATGCACGATGGTCACGTTGACGAGCATATGATCGAAGTGAGCGCGACCAATCCCGATCGTTGCACGCCGAGCCACGCCTGTGCTGGCCACGACAAAAGCCACGTCCATGGACCTGGATGCGGCCACGAAGCCGTGCCGCATGGCGACCACGTCTGCTATCTCGTCAATGGCCATCTGCACTTCCCGCACGGGGACCATTGTGACGATCATGGGGCGCTGCAGGCGGCCTGAACCTCGATTGCGTACCGGTTGCAAACAACCCCGGCCATCAGGAACCAACCATCGCGCCAGCGATGAGCCGAGCGTTGTGGCGCATCATGTCGAGATAGGTGGCGGCAGGGCCGTCGCTTGCCGAGAGGGCATCCGAGTAGAGTGTCCCCCCTAAAGCCACACCGGTCTCGCGGCCGATCTGCTTGAGCAGCCTCGGATCGGAGATATTCTCGACGAACAGCGCCGTTACCTTCTCTTTGCGGATCTGGTTGATCAGGCGGGCCACGTCCTTGGCCGAGGCCTCGCTTTCTGTCGAGACGCCCCTCGGCGACAGGAAGCGGATGCCATAGGCGCGCGCGAAATAGGCGAAGGCGTCGTGCGACGTAATCACCTTGCGTGCGGCTGGCGGGACAGCGGCCATCTGGGCCTTGATCTGGCTGTCGAGTAACTCGATCTCCTTCACATAAGCGGCGGCGTTCGCCGCGTATGTCGCGCAGCCATGAATATCGAGACGGCACAGGCCGTCCTTGATGTTGCGGACATATATGACCGCGTTGGCGAGGCTCTGCCACGCGTGCGGATCCGCTTTACCGCTGTGGTCATGGCCGTCCTTGTCGCGCTTGCCGTGGCGATCCGGGGCGCCGATTGTGGCTAGCCCCTCGGTCGCCGTAATGACGTTGCCTTTGTAGCCGGAGGCCCCGATAAGCTTTTCCATCCAGCCCTCGAATTTGAGGCCGTTCTGGAAAATGAGGCGGGCTCTCGCAAGTTCGGCTGCATCGGCTGGTGTCGGTTGATAGACGTGCGCGTCTCCACCTGCGCCGACCAGAGTTTTGACCTGGATGCGCTCTCCACCGACGCGCGCGACCATATCGCCGAGGATGGTGAATGTGGCAACGACACGCAGCGGCTCCTGCGCCTGCGCGACGGTCGGCACGGCGAGTTGCATCAGTCCCGCCGCCAAAAAAACTCCTAGGTGCAATCTCATCGTTTCGTCCCTCAAGCTGTTCGATGTCTTTTCGGCAGTATCGACCACATGACGCCACTCACCGGGCCGATAAGGATCGACACGAGGTAGACGACGCCAGCGGAAAGCGTGACGGCCGGTCCTGATGCGACCGACAGGTGATAGGAAACGAGTAGGCCGACCAGGCTCGATCCGATGCCGACTGCCAGAGCGACGCCGATCATGCCTTCGAGCGTATGGGCCCAGAATCGTGCAGACGCGGCCGGAAGCATCATGATGCCGACCGCGAGCAGCGTGCCCAGTGCCTGGAAGCCAGCGACCAGGTTGAGCACCGACAGTACGAGAAAGCCGAGATGCACAAAGGTCCCTGGTCCGCCGACGACGCCAAGAAACCCTGGATCGACGCACTCCGCCACGAGAGGACGGAGCATCACGGCCAAGGCGAGCGACGTCACCGTCGCTGTCCCGGCCAAGTAGACGAGTGCTGCATCGTCGAGGGCCAAAACAGTGCCAAACAACACATGCATGAGGTCGACAGCTGAGCCCTTGAGGCTGATGATGAGCACCCCGAGCGCAAGCGAGATTAGATAGAAGGCAGCGAGGCTCGCGTCCTCTCGTATGATCGTATTGCGGGCAACGACACCCGCTAGAAGCGCGACGGCGAGCCCAGCGACCACGCCACCGACCGTCATCGGCAGCAGATTGAGTCCGAACAGAAGGAAGCCCAAGGCTGCGCCTGGCAGGATCGCGTGTGCCATCGCGTCGCCAACGAGGCTCATCCGTCGCAACATCATAATGACGCCGATCGGGGCTGCGCCAATCGACACGGCCACGGAGCCCGCAAGCGCACGGCGCATGAACGCATACTCGGCGAACGGGGAGATCAGCAGGTCGTACAACATCAAGTCGCTCCCCGCCGCCGGCACCACGGTGCATCCTCGGTCCAGCTCTCAGACATCGCGCGCGCCTTAAGGAGATTGGAAGCCGTCAGCACCTCGCGCGTCTCGCCCCAGGCGACCGTCGTTCGAGCAAGCATCATCGCTTGTGGGAAGCGTTCCTTGACCAGCTCGATATCGTGCAGCACGGCGATGATCGTCCGTGCCTCGCCATGCCACCGCTCGATCAACGCCATCAGATCGGCGCTCGTCTTGGCATCGATGGCCGTGAAGGGCTCGTCAAGCAGGATCAGCCGACTGTTTTGCAGCAGGACACGCGCAAACAAAGCCCGCTGCAACTGCCCGCCGGAAAGCGTAGTGATCGGTCGTCGCTCGAGGCCATCGAGGCCAACAGCAGATAGCGCCTCGATAACGCGTCCACGCTGTTTCGCGGTCAGTCCGCGAATGGAGCCGATCTCGCACCAAAGCCCGAGCGCCACGAGATCGAATACGGAGATCGGAAATGTTCGGTCGATGGCCGCCTGCTGGGGCAGGTAGGCTATCCCGCATCGTTCTGGGCCAGAAATTTCGATTAGTCCCTCGAGCGGCGAAAGCTGCCCGACGATGCCCTTTATCAGAGTCGATTTCCCACTACCGTTCGGCCCAATGACTGCCGTCAGGCTGCCTGGTGCGATCTCGCCTTCGAGATGATGGACGGCGGGATGATCATCGTAGCCGAGCGTAAGGTTGCGAAACCGAATGCCCGGGACAGGGCCGAAGCCGCCGCGGCCAGAGATAGTCGCAAAAGGACCGTCGAATACATCATGGCTGCGCGACTTCTCTGCGAGAGGCCGCGGATTGCTGATCCGGGTCGTCTGCCAGCGTTCGAAAAAAGCAGCTCCGCGCTCCGGTATGGCACGCTGGTCCCATTTGCTCGACGAGCAAGAGAAGGGCGTCGCCATCGCAGTCGAGCCGACATTCGACCAGTCTCTGCCAATGCCCGGACGTCTCGCCTTTCCGCCAAGCAGACTGCCGCGAGCGCGACCAATAGCAGACCTGGCCCGTAGCGAGCGTCTCCGCGAGTGAAGCCGCATTCATCCAGGCCATCATCAGCACCTCGCCTGTGTCGTGCTGCTGCGCAATCGCGGGGACGAGGCCCTGGGCGTTGAACCTCACTGAGTCGGCGAAAGTTGATGGATCCATTGGGTACTCTCAGGTCTTGTCGGTCGTCGTCGATGATCCGCAGTCGTGGCATTGGCCGCGTAACTCGATCGTCGTTTTTTGAACCGAGAAGTCCTGCTCCTCGGCCCACTCCCCGAGCAGGGCAGAAACCGCGCTGTGATGGAACTCCGAGACTGTCCCGCAGCCGGAGCAGATGGCGAACGCAGCTGTGCCGGCATGACCGCCATGCGAGCAGCATACGAACGCATTCAGCGACTCGATCCGATGCGTGACGCCCATCTCGGTCAGCCGTTTGAGCGCCCGGTAGACCGTCGGCGGCGAGGATACGCCTTCATCGTGCAGCAGCTCGATGAGATCGTAGGCGCTCAGTGGCCGGGCCGCGCGGCGTAGCGCTTCCACGATCAGCGCCTCCTTCGGGCTGAGCACACCCTGTGACTTCGAGCCTCTCGCCATGCACCCTACCTGCGGATCACGCCATGCCATCTTGACGTATGTTATAACATAACACTAAATAAGATCGTGATCAATGCATGGAGAGCCAACTATGGATGCAGAGTTGCGGGCCCATCTCAATTCAGCCGAGGGCGCACCGGACACGCGGCTCCCGGTAACGGTGCTCTCGGGCTTCCTGGGCGCCGGCAAAACGACCTTGCTCAATCATGTCCTGAACAATCGCGAAGGCCGCAAGGTCGCGGTCATCGTCAACGACATGAGCGAGGTCAACATCGACGCCGACCTCGTGCGTGACGGCGAGGCCAATCTTTCGCGCACCGACGAGACGCTCGTCGAGATGTCGAACGGCTGCATCTGCTGCACGTTGCGCGACGATCTCCTGAAGGAGGTGCGACGGCTCGCGTCTGAAGGCCGGTTCGATTACCTGCTGATCGAATCGACAGGCATCTCGGAGCCACTGCCAGTGGCCTCGACCTTCGACTTCCGCGACGAGAATGGCGAGAGCCTGGGCGACGTGGCTCGCCTCGACACCATGGTGACAGTCGTCGATGCGGCCAACCTGCTGAAAGATTATTCCTCGACCGATTTCCTCGCGGACCGCGGGCAGTCGCTCGGCGACGACGACCATCGGCCGCTGGTCAATCTTCTGGTCGAGCAGATCGAGTTTGCCGACGTGGTCGTGCTGAACAAGCTCGACATCGCGAAGCCGCACGAGATCGAGGCGGCGCGTACGATCATCCGGTCCCTCAATGCCGAGGCGAAGATCGTCGAGACGACCGAGGGGCGCGCTCCGCTCGGCTCCATCCTCGCGACCGGCTTGTTTGATTTCGAGAAGGCGCAGCAGCACCCGCTGTGGTTCAAGGAACTCAACGGCTTCAAGGACCACAAGCCCGAAACCGAGGAATACGGCATCCGGAGCTTCGTCTATCGTGCGGCTGCCCCCCTTCGAGCCGTCGAAGCTGCACGACTTCTTCAACAAGACGTGGCCGAACGTCGTCCGCGCCAAGGGCTTCTTCTGGGTTGCCACTCGTCCTCAATGGTGTGGCGAGATGAGCATGGCGGGTGCTCTCGTCCGTCATGGCGCCGCCGGCTACTGGTGGTCGGCGGTTCCGAAGCAGCACTGGCCGACTGACCCCGAGCACTTGGCGATGGTCGAGAAGCGGACACGTGGGCCCTTCGGCGATCGCAAACAGGAGCTAGTCTTCATCGGCACGAAGGAAATGGACGAGGCGGCAATATGCGCCGAACTCGACGGCATGCTTGTAAAGCTGCCACCTGACGGCAAGGTCGACACCAAGCAGTGGGTGAAGCTGCCGGACCCCTTTCCGGAGTGGCGACGCGGAGAACAGTGATCCCGATCCCGGCGACGAGGCACATCCTGGCCTTCTGAGGGCGGCTTCCGGGGAGGAGCTACCCTAAGCACTTCGGTCGCCTCCTCGATCCATGTCTTTTGTTGGCCAATCACGTCGGGCGCCCGACAGTCGGTATTGTGTGTGGGGGGGGCCCCCGCCCGGCAAACTTATCCCCGCCCCCCTGGGGCTCGGGCATAGTGCGGGCTCCTGTCCGCGCGGGTCGTTTTCGCGAGGCGTGCCGAAAGCGGGGGCAGGAGGCGGTATCTGACCTCTGGAGCGGTGATCGCCACTACGTACGTCAGGCGTTGGCAGTGATGATGGGTCGGGGAAACCCCCACGGCTCGCTCCTGCGAACGCGAAAATATCGTTGGAGGGCGCCGCGAGGCTGCCTCAAAAAATCAAAAATCGGTGGCCGGACGGCGTCCTCCCCCCGTGCTGTTCGAAATCGACCGGAGCGCTGTGCGCGGCCGGGTGCGGAGGCTTGTCAGTGGAGACAACGTGGCGGCCCGGACTCGTGGAGGGATGGGTCCCGGTGACAAGCACCGGGATGACATCTGTGGGTGTCGAGCACCCCGGCCTGCGCCGGGGCAGGCAGTGCCCGGGATGACAGGTGTGGGTGGAAGCGCGGCGGGCCGGGGCTCGCCGCAACGAACCGCCCGCCTACCCCCCGATATCATACGCCGCAATGGCCGCCATGTTGAGGATGTCGCTGTCCATGGCGCCCAGCGGGCAGATCTGCACGGAGTGGGTGAAGCCCGTGACCATGGGGCCGATGATGGTGGCGCCGCCGAGTTCTTTCAGCATCTTCGTCGAGATCGAGGCGGCGTGGAAGGCGGGCATCACCAGCACGTTCGCCGTGTCGGTAAGCCGGCAGAACGGATAGAGCTTGCGCAGGTCCGGGTTCAGCGCCACGTCGGCCGCCATGTCGCCGTCGTACTCGAAGTCGACATGGCGTTGGTCGAGCAATTCCACCGCGCGGCTCATCTGGTCCGAGCGCTCGCCGCGCGGCTGGCCGAACGTGGAATAGGCGAGCAGCGCCACGCGGGGCTCCATGCCGAGGCGGCGGGCGGCACGGGCGGCCTCGATGGCGATCTCGGCCACGTCCTCGGCCGACGGCATGTCGGTGACGGAGGTGTCGGCGACCAGCACCGCGCGGCCACGGCAGAGCGCCAGCGAAATGCCGACCGGGCGGCGACCGGGGCGAACATCGAGGACGCGCTTCACGTCGCCCAGGATGGACGTCCAGTTGCGAGTGACGCCCGAGACCATGGCGTCGGCATAGCCGTGGGCGACCATCAGGGCGGCGAAGATGTTGCGCTCGTTGAGCACGAGACGCAGGCAGTCGCGGCGGAGATAGCCGTGCCGTTGCAGACGGGCATAGAGGTAGTCGGTGAATTGCTCGGTGTAGGGCGATTGCCGCGTGTCGATCAGCCCGATCTCGGACTTCTGCTTGATGCCGAGCTCCTTGAACTGCGCCTCCACCGTCTCCTTGGTACCGACCAGCATTACGCTGCCAAACTCGTTGCCGAGATAGGCGTTGGCGGCGCGCACCACGGCCGGCTCCTCACCCTCGGCGAAGATGACGCGCTTCGGCGAATTGCGGACCTTGTCGTAGGTCGATTGCAGCCAGCCCGCGACCGGATCGAGACGGCCCTCTAGGCGGGCGACGTAGGCGTCCATGTCGACGATCGGGCGGCGTGCCATGCCGGTCGCCATCGCGGCCTCGGCGACGGCGGGCGGGACATGGCTGATCAGGCGCGGATCGAACGGCGCCGGGATGATGTAGTCCGGTCCAAACGTCGGGCGCCGGCCGTGGAAGGCGGCGGCGACCTGATCCGGCACCTCCTGGCGGGCGAGGTCGGCGAGCGCCTTGGCCGCGGCGATCTTCATCTCGGTATTGATGCCCTTCGCCTGCACATCCAGCGCGCCGCGGAAGATGAAGGGAAAACCCAGCACGTTGTTGATCTGATTCGGATAATCAGATCTCCCAGTGGCCATGATGGCGTCTTTGCGGACGGCCTCGACCTCTTCCGGCGTGATCTCGGGGTCGGGGTTCGCCATCGCGAAGATGATCGGCTTCGGCGCCATCGAGGCGACCATCTCAGGCGTGACGGCGCCCTTGGCCGACAAGCCGAAAAAGGCGTCCGCCCCGTCCAGTGCCTCGGCGAGCGTACGCGCCTTGGTCTTGAGCGCATAGGCCGACTTCCACTGATTCATGCCCTCCTTGCGGCCCTGGTAGACAACGCCCTTCGTGTCGCAGAGCGTGATGTGGGCGCGCGGCATGCCCATGGCGACGAGCAGGTCGGCGCAGGCTATGGCAGCGGCGCCGGCGCCGTTTATGACGAGCCGGTGCGTCTCGAGGCTGCGCCCGGTCAGCTCCAGCGCGTTGACGAGACCGGCGGCTGCGATGATGGCGGTGCCGTGCTGGTCGTCGTGGAACACCGGGATGTCGAGCAGCTCTTTCAGCCGCTCCTCGATAACGAAGCAGTCCGGCGCCTTGATGTCCTCGAGGTTGATGCCGCCGAAGCTCGGACCCAGATAGCGGACGCAGTTGACCACCGCGTCGACGTCCTCGGTCGAAATGCACAAGTCGATGGCGTCGATATCGGCGAAGCGCTTGAACAGCGCGCCCTTGCCTTCCATCACGGGCTTGGCCGCCAGCGCACCGCGATTGCCGAGGCCGAGGATCGCCGTGCCGTTCGACACGACGGCGACGAAGTTGCCCTTGTTCGTGTAGTCGTAGGCGAGCGCCGGGTTCTCTGCGATGGCGAGCACCGGCACGGCCACGCCCGGCGAATAGGCGAGCGAGAGATCGCGCTGCGTGGCGAGTGGCTTCGTCGCGGAGATCTCGAGCTTGCCGGGCTTGCCGCGCGCGTGGAACTCGAGGGCCTCGGCGTCGGTGTAGCGGGCAGCAGGAAACTTCTCGGCCATGTCAAACTCCCTCGACACCCGGCCACGCGCCGGAAGCCGGGGAGAATAGATGCTGCGGCCGGATACTGGAAGGCTGGATTGCGCCGAGGCGGCACGGACGCGACGGCGTGGGCCTTTACCGCCCCTTGAATTTCGGTGCGCGCTTCTCGGCGAAGGCAGCGGCGGCTTCCTTGTGGTCCTCGGTGTTGCGCGCGGTAGCGAGGTTGGCGCTCTCCATGTCGAGGCATTCGGCAAAGGTAGCGGTCAAGGCGCGGTTGAGGTTGTCCTTCAGCAGGCGCTGCGCGACGCGAGGGCCATCGGCAAGCCGCTTGGCGAGTTCCATTGTCCTCGCCTCGAGCTCGGCGCGCGGCACCACCCAGTTGACGAGCCCCAGCCGCAACGCCTCGGTCATGTCGACGCGATCGGCCAGCAAGTACAGCTCACGTGCCTTGGCCGTACCGACGAGCTGCGTGAGCAGGTACGTGCCGCCGTAGTCGCCCGTCAGGCCGACCTTCGCGAACGCGCTGGTCATGGTGGCGGTATCGGCGGCGATACGCATGTCGCAGGCGAGCGCCAGCGAGAAACCGGCGCCGGCCGCAGCGCCCGGTAGGGCTGCAAGAGTCGGCTTGCCCATCTGGTAGAGCCGGAGCGATGTCAGGCGGTGCGACTGACGCTGCTTTTCCATGCGCACCAGGGGGTCCGGCACACCGCCGGCCGCATTCATGCGCGCCATGTTCTTGACATCGCCACCGGCACAAAACGCATCACCCACGCCGGTCAGCACGATGCAGCCAATGTCATTGTCGAGTTCGGCCGCAGCCAATTCCTCGCCGAGCCGCTCGAGCATCGGCGTGGTCAGCGCATTTCTTGCCTCCGGCCGATTGAAGGCGAGCGTCAGGACCCCGTCTTTGCGGGTGACGAGGAGGTCGGTTGATTCAGAAATCGCTGCGGTTTTCGACATGGACTGCTCCCTAGCGCTTGTTTCCGAGGCGTCATCCCCGCGAAGACGGGGACCCACGACGTGGTACGGGCTTGACGATAGCCGCCGTGGGTGCCCGCCTGCGCGGGCATGGCGTGGACAACGGGCGGCGCACGATCACAGCTCGTCGACAATCTTGTTCCTGAGGACGCCGATCTTCTCGATCTCGATCTCGACGATATCGCCGGCCTTCATCCACGCGGGCGGTTTCCTCGCGTGCGCGACGCCCGACGGCGTGCCCGTTGCGATCAGGTCGCCGGCTTCCAGCGTCATGAACGCCGACAGCGTCGCAATGACGTTGGCCACCGTAAAGATCATGTCCGACGTGTTCGACGACTGCATCGTCTCGCCGTTGACGCGTGTCATGATGTTCAGTCCGGATGCACCCGGCGGCAAGGCGTCGGCGGTGACGACACACGGGCCGAGCGGTCCGGTGGCGTCGAAGTTCTTGCCCGGCAGCCACTGCGAGGTCTTGCGCTGGTAATCGCGCACCGAGACATCGTTGAAGATCGTATAGCCGAAGACATGCTCGAGGGCTTTGGCCTCCGGGATATGCCGGCCGCCCTTGCCGACGACGATGGTCAGCTCGCACTCGTAGTCGAGATGCGTCGAGACTTTTGGCCGGATGACCGGCGCCTCGGCGGCCACGAGCGAATTCGACCAGCGCGGAAAAAACGACGGATAGGTCGGCGGCGCATGACCGCCTTCCTTGGCGTGCTCGAGATAATTGAGGCCGACGCAGATGAACTTGGGCGGCTTGGCGATCGGCAGCGCCGGCTCGACCGAGGCGAGCGGCGACTTTGTGGAAGCGGCAGCACTGGCCGGGATGTCCCGCAACTTCGCCATGGCCCAGTCACCAGCCTGGATCAGCCCGAGCAAGTCGGCTGGCAGGCTCGGATCGGCAGCGGCGACGTCGATCACGGTGTCGCCCTCGACCAGCCCGAGCCGCGTATCCCAGCCCCGCTTGAACATCATCAGCTTCATGTGCGTCTCTCCCTCGCGCGGCACCGCCTCGGCGGCCACGACATCTGACGACAGCTAAGCAGAGTTGCGTGAGAGTGCCAATGGAGCGGCGATCTCAACCCTCTCGCACTACCCCCGCCACGTCTCACCCTCGTCGCGGCGGACTTGAGCTAGGGCGGTTTCGCGATGCTTCAGCCACCAGGAGTATTGCTCGGGCCAGCGGTCCAGGGCGTCCACAGGCTTCACGCCAAGGGCGATCTCGGCCATTTGCGGCCAGCTCGGATTGACGAGCGCCTCGCGGCCGATGGCGATCAGGTCGGCCCCGCCTTTCTGCAGGACGTCCTCGGCGTGGTGGGGATCGAGGATCAGCCCGACGGCCATCGACAGCACACCGGCCTCCTTTCGCACCCGCTCGGCAAAGGGCACCTGGAAGCCCCATGTGCGTTTGATGCGCGCCGTCGTCGCCGAGCCGCGCAGGCCCCCCGACGAGCAATCGACCAGATCTATGCCGCGCTCTTTCAGAAGCTTGGCGTAGGCGATCGTGTCATCCATCGACCAGCCGCCGTCGATGCCATCCACGGCCGAGACGCGCAGGAACACGGGCGTTCCCTTGGGCACGGCCGCGCGAACGGCTTCGGCGATCATCAGCGGAAAGCGCGTGCGGCCTGCGAAGTCGCCGCCGAAGGCATCGTTGCGCTTGTTCGAGATCGGCGAGAGGAACTGGTGCACGAGGTAGCCGTGCGCGTTGTGGATTTCGACGATCTCGAATCCAGCGTCGATGGCGCGCTTGGCGGCCTCGCCCCAGTGGCCCGCGAGGGTATTCATCTCGTCAGCCGTGAGGGCGTGCGGCGTGATGTAGCCTTCGTCCATCGGCTCCGCCGTCGGGCCGACGATGTCCCAGACCTTGTCTCCGCGCGCTTTGTCGGCGTCGGTGATGGCGCCATTGCCGTGCCAGGGACGCTGCATCGAGCTTTTGCGGCCGCCGTGGGCGAGTTGGATCGACGGCGTGACGCCCTGGGCCTTCATGAAATCGACCAAGCGGCGCATCGGCGGGATGTGCGCCGTGGACCACAGACCCAGATCACCATTGGTGATGCGGCCCTGCGCGGTCACCGCCGTCGCCTCGACCATGAGGGAGGCCGGCTGGCCCAGCGCGAGACGTCCATAGTGGGCCAGGTGCCAATCGTTGGCCAATCCGTCGACCGCAGAATAGGTCGCCATGGGCGAGATGACGATGCGGGACTTCAAGGTGACGTCGCGGATGGTCAGCGGAGACAGCAGCAGCGGGTTCGACATGAGGGCGTCCGGTTTGAGGATTTTCGGTGCGCAACGCAGCAGGCAGGCAGCAACCCTGTCAATGCTGCCAATCGTCTTGCACCGGCCGGGCTGTCGCACATCATCCGGGCCACGCCCCTCCCTACTCCCGCTGCGGCCCTTCACCGAGTACGTCGTCCTCGAGCGGGATGTGCGCATGAAGCCCCCGCTTCACCAGCGCCGCCCAGCCTTCCTCCGCATCGTCGACGACGTCGAACAACGACAGATCGGCCTCGTCGATGGTCCCATACTCCACCAGAGTCTCGAGATTGAGCGTTTTTCCCCAGTAGTCCCGACCGAACAATACGACGGGCATCGGCGGAGCCTTACCCGTTTGCAGCAGGGTCAGGATCTCGAATAGCTCGTCCATTGTGCCAAAGCCGCCGGGAAACACGGCGAGCGCGTTGGCCCGCATCGCGAGGTGCATCTTGCGCATCGCAAAATAATGGAAGCGAAACGTCAGCTCCGGCGTCGACCACACGTTGGGAGCCTGCTCCATCGGCAGCGTGATATTGAAACCGATGCTCGGCGCTCCGCAATCGGCTGCCCCACGGTTGGCCGCCTCCATGATGCCGGGTAGCGATCACGTTGTCGCGCACGCCAGTACCCCTGGCCTTCGCGCCTCCCCTCTCGGAGACGATGCGGCCGAAACGGCGTGCTTCGACATACCATCTCGAGAGACGTAACCGGCGCTCGGCCATGACAGCCGCTGCGCCATCCGCCGCGCCAGCGCGCATCGCCTCGGCCTGCTCCGGAGACGGAACGCGGGCACTCCCGAACACCACCACCGTCGACCGGACGCCCCAGTCGCGCAAATGCAGCTCCGCCTTGGCGTACTCCATCGCAAATCGCAGCGCCCGCATCTCGTCGCGAAGCAGAAAATCGGTATCCTCGACTGCGAGCTTATAGCTCGGCGACCTCTGCTGCGAGCCGTTGTCAGGCATATCTGCTCCTTTGCTAGTGTGGCGACGCGCCTGAGTTGACCAATGGTGCGGCAAGGCTCGTGTCAACTTGGGCGCGATGAACGCCACGGCACGGCATGTGCTACGTCGCGGCAGTCTCGCTCAGGATGGCCCAGCTCAGCGCCGCGTCAGCAGCCAGCCTTCGCGCGTGCTTTCGAGGATGAGCCCCTGCTGCGCCAGTGCCAGTGCCAGGGTCTGTGGCCCACCCGGATAGCTGAGTGCAACCCGCGCCCGCCGCGCCGACAGCCCCAGCACCTCGAGTCCCGCGATCTCCGGCGTATGTGCGAGCTGGCGGCTGATTGCCTGCCATTCCTCCATCCCCCGGAACACGACAGCGATCGTGAGAGGTCCTTCGCCCGCCTGCGTCGAAGGTGGGCCACTGCTATCGAGGCGGGGAGCCGGCGTTGCTGGATCCCAGGACGTCGCCGGCGTTGGTGCCGTAGCGCCCCTGTCGTTGATCGCCTTCCACCGCCCTTCCAGGATCGACAGCGAGATCACCGCCGCCAGCTCTGCCGTGTAGGCGAGATCTCCATCGAGACGGTAGGTCCGCTTCAGGTAGAAATTCTGTACCGCGTCACGGCCGACAAGCACCACATTCAGCTTCTTCTGGCTCGCCTCCGGCTCGAGCACGGCCAGCACCACCGTCTCCGTCCCGTAGGCCTGCGTCAGCGTCCGCAGCATGCCGAAATCGCCCTCGCTCAGCTTGCGCACCGTATCGGCGTGCACCTCCGGCTTCAGCGGTTGTAGCGATCCAGGCGTCAGCGCATTGCCGAGGTCCAGCGCCTTCCATGCATAGAGCCATGCATCAGACCCGGCAGTTGCCGCTAATGTCGGCGGCAGACCTTTGGCCGCGTCCGGAGCAACCCGATAGGCCGGAACGATCGTCACCGTCAGCGCTTGCCGGTCAAGATAGGGAATGCCTTCCTTCTCGAGCAGCCGACGCACAGGCTCCGGCGAGAAGACGAAATCATAGCTGGCAATATACGCCGTCGATGAGTTGCGTTCCGAGCGCACGGCGAAGCTCTCGATCAGCCCGCCAGCCTTCACGCCTTTCAGCTGGCCGAGACGCTTGTAGGCCGTCACCGGGACCAGGCGCTTCAGTAGCGAGCGGAAGGCGGCCTGCTGCCCCTCGGCGATAGCCCTTTCCTTGGCCGCCACCGCGTTCTGATCGCGCGCCTCGAGCGGGTAATTGCCGATCGTGAACACACGATCCTCTTTTGACGCGGCGATGGCCGCCCCATGCGATAGCCCGAAGGCCAGCATTAGCGCTAGTGCGTGCTTCGCCGACGTCCCGCCGGCCCTCTTGTCTGCGCCCGTCGCCATGGCCGCCGCCCCCTTTGCCCGCCACGGGCCGAATGATGCACGCGTTCTCGGCGGAATTTTGCACCGAGCCGATACCCCGAGAGGCCGATCCGCTCACCCCGATTCCCGGCCACGCGGGTTGCGGCACTGGCTCGGCCATGCCACATGGGGAAGCAGATGCCCGCTCCGAACCGAGACGACAGATGACCGAGCCCGGCCCGAAACGCAACGATCCCGTAACCTACCGCGACGCGGGCGTGGATATCGACGCTGGCAACGCCCTTGTGCATGCCATCAAGCCGCTCGTGAAAGCAACGCGACGCCCTGGCGCCGACGCCGATCTCGGCGGCTTTGGCGGTCTCTTCGACCTAAAGGCCGCCGGCTACCGCGATCCGGTTCTCGTTGCCGCCAACGACGGCGTCGGCACGAAGTTGAGGATCGCCATCGACACTGGCCTGCACGATACGATCGGCATCGACCTCGTCGCTATGTCGGTCAACGACCTCGTTGTGCAAGGCGCCGAGCCACTGTTCTTCCTCGATTACTTCTCGTGCGGCAAGCTCGACGTCGAGACCGCGCGCCGCGTTGTGGGCGGCATCGCAGACGGCTGCCGCATCGCGGGTTGCGCCCTCATCGGAGGCGAGACGGCCGAGATGCCGGGAATGTATCATGGCGCCGACTACGATCTCGCAGGCTTTGCCGTCGGCGCCGTCGAGCGCGGCGAGATCCTACCCCGCGCCGACATCGCCGCCGGAGATGTCCTCATTGGGTTGCCGTCCTCGGGAATTCACTCCAACGGCTATTCCCTCGTGCGCCGCCTCGTCGCCCGCGAGCTTCTAGCCTGGGATGCACCGGCCCCCTTCGCAGCGCATCGATCTTTGGCCGAGGAGTTGCTGACACCCACACGCATCTACGTGCGTCCTGTCCTTGCAGCCATCCGCGCCACGGGCGGAGGCGGCAGCGGCGGTGCCGTCAAGGCACTGAGCCACATAACCGGCGGCGGTCTCACCGAGAACGTACCGCGCGTCATGCCGGCGGGCCTCGCCGCACGCATCGACCTTTCGAGCCTCCAAGTACCGCCGGTCTTCGGCTGGTTGCGGCGCATCTCCGGTCTCGACGAGGCTGAGATGCTGCGGACATTCAACTGCGGCGTCGGCATGGTGATCACGGTCGACGCGGCACGTGTCGACGCCGTCATTGCTTCCCTCGCTGACGCGGGCGAGAGCCCCTTCGTCATGGGGTACGTCGAGCCCGGACGCGGCATCCTGTCGGAAGCCAAAGGCAAAGGACTAGCCGAGGCGGTCCACTACACCGGCCTGTTGACCGGGTAGTCCCCACCGCACGCGCGGCTGCCGCATGACATCGGTCGTCGTTTTCAGTGCAGCGTGTAGCCCGCGAGGAGCAAGCCTTTCGCTGTCGGATACCAATGCGTATCCCTGCGAATGATCAGCCCGCCGCGTGCCAGCTCTCGGATCACTCGTACGTGCCGCTTGGGAAACTGCTCGACTGGGTGAATCGCGACCAGTTCAAGAATCGCAAACTGATGACTGGCAAGCCTCGACATACTCTGCCCCCGCACGTCCTACTCACTAAGCCCCGATGCCCCGCCCGAGCCATCGGTGACCACAAAATGAAGGGCGCGCCCGGTCCCGCTGTGAGACAACGCCCCCATTACCCCGCTTGGTCGGTTCATGCCTTCGACAGCAGCACCCTTGCTTCGACCGCCATCAATCTGTCTTCCAGACGACCAACATGATAGTCGATTTTAGAGATATCTATTGTCACGAATCGAGAGGGGAACCCGCTCCTCCACAGTTCGCCATGTCGTCCTCAGCCGCACTGATACCTCGGAGCCAAGTCCTATCGGCCTGAAGTTCAAGCGCCGGAGTGCCCATCGCCACGTTCCCGTGTCGATGCCGAAGCCGCCTCCGTCCTCGAGGTGGTCGAGGGATTAGATCTCGTCTGCACGCTCGGCCGCAGACTGGCGCACTCCGTTTCCGTGCAGTCCGCCCTCGCGATCCACGAGCTGCCCGTCGATCCGGTCGCGGCCACCAATGGCTCGGCGCGGCACAGCGCGCCGTGCACCGGGAGTGAGCCACCACACCGCGGCAAGTCACCGAGACGGTGCGCGCGCGGGCTGACTGACGCTTGACGCTCGGCTACTTCGGCGCCCGCTTTGCCAGGATGCGCTGCAGCGTGCGCCTGTGCATGTTGAGCCGTCGGGCCGTTTCCGAGACGTTGCGATTGCACAGCTCATAGACCCGCTGGATGTGCTCCCAGCGAACCCGGTCTGCCGACATCGGATTCTCGGGCGGCTGCGCCTTCTCGTTGGCGGGTGCCAGCAGGGCGTCGGTCACTTCGTCTGCATCGGCGGGCTTGGCTAGATAGTCCACCGCCCTGAGTTTCACGGCTGACACCGCCGTTGCGAAATTCCCGTACCCCGTCAAGACGATGGCTCGCGA
>LNDR01000303.1 GCA_001464755.1 Rhizobiales bacterium Ga0077524 | reverse complement strand
GGCTTATAGCGGGCGCCGTTCGATTTGTCGCTTCCGGCACGCTCAGGGCTTCGCAGCCAATTCGAGAGGCAGACACCAAATCGCGAGCAGGGGCTCGGAGCGCGACCGCATGGCGTGAACGATGTCGGGCGGATTGTAGACGATGCCGCCGATGCCGGGGGTATGCCAAGCTCGCGCTTCCTGCCGCCAGTCGCCATCGGAAAGCACGAGATAGACTTCTTCCGGGGGATGGTGATGATCCGGGTAGGTGATGCCGGGTGCCATGAGGCTTATGCCGATACGCACATCGCCACGCCGTTCCAATGCCTCGGGCGCGGGCCCGACGAGATCGACGTTGGCATGCCCGCGGCCATCCGAGGCTCGGCGCCAGAGTCGCGACGCTATCGGCGAGACGGACGAGATCCGCGGGACCGCGTCTAGTATTGGCCAGTGCGGTCGATAGGTGCTCACATGCCGGAAACGTCTGAGGCTCGGGAGCATCCAGCCGAGGCCGCGGCACCGACAAAACCGCGTCCACCTTCTCCATGGCCTGAGCGGCTGGAGAGCCTGTCTCCAAACGCGCGGCCATGGCCTGTCTAAGGTGCGCGAGGAAACTCTCGAGTGCAAGTTCACGTTGCATGAGCACCGTCATGACCCGACGATCAACTTCCGATGGATTTTGGGCATCCTTACTGCATCTCGGCGTCGAATGCGCTATATAGCACGACAAATCATCGGCCTTGAACCGAAGGATTTATCTGAACCATGTCCACTTCTGTAGCACCCCGCACGCCCCGTCCCCGCCCGAAAGTCATGACAATGACGCCCGCTGCCGTCGATCGGGTGCGTAAGCTCATGGCGTCGAAGGGTCCTTCCGTCGCTGGTCTCAAGATCGGCGTGAAAAAGGGCGGATGCGCCGGAATGGAGTACACGCTCGACTGGGTCGATGCCGTCTCGAAGTTCGACGAGGTGGTTGAGCAAGACGGTGCCCGCGTCATCGTCGATCCGCAGGCTGTGCTGTTCCTCCTCGGTACTGAAATGGATTGGAAGGTCGACACGCTCGCCTCGCAGTTCGTGTTCAACAACCCGAACCAGTCGAGCGCATGCGGTTGCGGTGAGAGCGTCAATCTCGTGCCTGCCTCCAGGGACAAGCTAGAGGCCTTGGGGCAGTGACGTCCGAGACTGCCGGGCGCCTCGAACCGGGCTGGGTCGGTGAGGTCATTCGGTTCTGGCTGCAGGAGACGCCGGCCGAGGCGCGCTTCAAGCGTGATGATGCCCTCGATGCGCGCATCTCTGACCGCTTCGCCCGCATCTACGAGGAGGTCAGCATGGCGCCCGTGCCGGGTGCTAAGGCAGGAGCGCGTGTGGCTCTCGCCACCGTGATTGTACTCGACCAGTTCCCCCGGAACATGTTTCGTGGCTCAGCCAGGGCTTTCGGAAGCGACGCCAAGGCGCTCGCCACTGCGCGGGCGGCGGTGGTCGCGGGGCTTGACCGCGAACTCGACAAGGACGGCCGGCTATTCCTCTATCTGCCCTTCGAGCACAGCGAGGACTTGGCCGATCAAGACCGCTCCGTCGAGTTGATCTCGGGGCTGGGTGACGCGGAACTCGATCGTTATGCCGTGGCGCACCGGGACATTATCCAGCTGTTCGGACGTTTCCCGCACCGAAATGCCGCGCTCGCCCGGATCTCGACGCAGGAGGAGACCGAATTTCTCCAGCAGCCCGGCAGTTCGTTCTGAGTGTGACACCCGGGTTGGTCTCGTACTTTATGGTTTGCCATGCTGGACAACGATCTGAAAAGTTTGATCGAGGAAGCCCTGGCGCCGATGGGGCCGGTCGTTATCAAGCGGATGTTCGGGGGCGGGGGTGTTTTTCTCGATGGGCTGATGCTGGGGCTCATCGCCGACGGGTCGCTATATCTGAAGGCCGACGAAACGACGCGTACGGCCTTCGAGGCGGAAGGAATGCGGCCGTTCGCCTACGAGAAAAAGGCCGGTCAAACCACGATTATGAGCTACTGGCAGGCGCCGGAAAGGCTGCTCGACGAGCCGGATGAACTCGTCGAATGGGCGAGACGGGCTTTGAGCGTAGCGCAAAGAGCCAAGCAGTCTCGCCGCCCGAAGAAATCGAGGTCCAGGACGGCATAACTTGGGCATCGACGGAAGCGGCGGAGTTTTCGCCTCCGACATGTTTTCTGACCTGATTGGCTCTTGGAGCGATCGACAGTCTATCGATCACTTTTTTCGGAAGCTATTGACGTCGATATTGTGCGGCATTAATTGTCAGTCACGTTTCACACTATGGTTGTTTTATGGCGTGGGGCGTATTGCATAGAACTGATGTTGAATAATTTGTTTGAGTGGAGACGTATTATGAAACTCTTGGTTACCTACTCAACAATGGCCGCGATCGTGCTCGGCATTCCTTCCGCGAGTGCAAAGTCCGTGTGGGACCAACTGGGCGAATCTGCACCGCGGAGCGTGTTCACGGAAATCCGTGACTCGGCTCCAAGGTCGATCTTCGATCAGATCGGTGATGCCGCGCCCGTAGGCAGGCCCGAAACCGAGCCGCTTGATCTCGTCGGCGAGTAGGGTGAGATCGTGGCAGCGAATGGCAGTTTCGATGAGTGCCGGCCAGCTCATTCTGTGCACGGGCCGGCACGCGTCTCATCTCGAAAACTGACGGGAACTGCCGCTGACTGGTAGCATGGCGCAGACCTCGCGAGGATCCCGCGCCATGCCAACCGATGAAGTCGCCTACCTCTCGGCCGCAGATCTGGCCCGCATGATCAGGGAGAAGCAGATCTCGGCCGTCGAGGTCATGCGCGCGACGCTGGCGCGGGCGGAGAAAGCGCAGCCGATCCTGAACTGCTTCATTACCATTTGCGGCGACGAGGCGTTGAGGGATGCGGCGCAAGCCGATGTGCGGCAAGCTCGCGGTGAGCCTCTGGGCCCGCTGCACGGTGTGCCGCTGCATGTGAAGGATCTGGTCAACACGGCCGGCGTGCGCACGACGTTCGGCTCGCTCATCCACGAGCGCAACGTGCCGGCTGTCGATCAGGTGGCGATTGCGCGGCTCAAGGCGGCCGGCGCCATCCTCTTCGCCAAGACGACGACGCCGGAGTTCGGACATATGTGCTGGACCGAGGCGCCGTTGTTTGGCCGGACGCGCAACGCCTGGGACGAGACGCGCACGGCCGGAGGATCATCTGGTGGCGCAGCGGTTGCCTGCGCAGCGGGCATCGGTCCGCTTGCGGTAGCGACGGATGCGGGGGGCTCGACGAGGATACCTGCCGCCGCCAATGGCCTCGTCGGTTTGAAACAGTCGATCGGCCTCGTCCCGCACGACACCGCCCCCGATGCCTTCTCGAACATGAGCTACATCACGCCGACGACGCGGACAGTGATGGATACCGCGCTGATGCTCGAGGCGATGGCCGGTTGGCATCCGTCGGACCCGCACTCGTTCGGGATGTCGGCGGCCGGATCGGTGGAAGCTGCGCGCCGGGAAGGCGACCTCAAGGGCTTGCGGGTGGCGTGGCGGCCCTACCTCGCCAACACGATTTGTGACAGTGAAGTCCTGTCTCTCTGCGAGGCCTCGGCGCAGGTGCTCGGCGATCTCGGCGCGACCGTCGAGCCGATGGGCGACGACCTCGAGCCGACCGAGCCGTTCTGGCTGACGCTCTCGACGGCGCTGTGGAACGCCCGGTTCGCCGACGTGTTGCCTCGATGGCGCGACCAAATGAGCCCGACTTTGATCGCACAGATGGAGCGAGGCACGGACGCGAGCGCCGAGGACGTGGGGCGGGCGCTTATGCTGCGCACGAAGCTTTACCGGCAGGTTCAAGATTGGTTCGAGCGGTTCGACGTCATCGCCATGCCGTCACTCGCTCGGACGGCACTGGGAATCGACGAGGCGTTGTTCGAGCCGATCATCATCGAGAACCGGAAGGTCGATACAGTGCGCCGCGCCTGGTATCCCTACACGCACCCGTTCAACCTCACCGGCAATCCGGCCATCGTGCTTCCGGCAGGCATGCACTCGGACGGCTTGCCGGTCTCGATCCAGCTCGTCGGGCGGCGGGGCGAGGACCAGAAGTTGCTGCGCGTCGCGGCGCTCTTCGAGGCGGCTCGGCCTTGGGCACATCTGAAGCCCAAAATCGATGGTCTCGACTGAAGCCGAACACCGTCGGGAGGTTGGCTGAGTCTTCTTGACCAATTGCGACAATCGAGCGCACGATGTTGCGAGAGCCAAAAGAGCTCGACCGTGGCGGGCCGCGCGATCCAATCCGGCAGTCTGCCATCCGGAGATACGTCTTGGGAGGTTGCCGATGATGATGTTTTGGCGCGCGCGCGCGCGTATAGCCCACGTGGCGGCGACTGCCGGTGTACTGGCGCTTATGGCCGGGGGTGCCGCTTTCGCCCAATCCAAAGAATTGACGATGGGCAACGCGAACCCGCCGAAGCACGGGACTTCGCAGTCGGCGCAAGCCTTCGCGGACAAACTTGCCGAACTCTCCGGCGGCAAGCTCAAGACGATCCATCACCATTCGGCGGCGCTCGGCGGCGAGCGCGAGGTGGCCCAGCAGATCCAGCTCGGGGCGGTCGACATGGGACCGATCACCACGGCGCCGCTCTCGACGCTGGTGCCCGAGCTGTCGGTATTCCAGCTGCCCTACATTTTTCGGGATTACGACCACGTCTACAAGGCGCTCGATGGCTCGGACAAGCTGCAGGCGTACTATGCTGACGTCCTCGACAAGAAGGGCTTCAAGCTGATCGGCTTCTTTGCCGCCGGCTATCGTGGCATCTACGGTCACGGCAAGATCGAAGGGCTCGACGACATAAAGGGCAAGAAGGTCCGGGTGCAGGAAGACAAGATCCTGGTCGCCACCTTCAAGGCGCTGGGCGCGATCTCGACACCGATCGCCTGGCCGGAAGTTGCCACGTCGCTGCAGACGAAGGTGATCGACTTCGCCGAGGGTGGCGTCAACACCTTCTATCACAACAAATTCTATGACCTCGTGAAGTTCGTGGCGGACGTACGCCATACGCATCAGTGCATCGCCCTCGTGATGTCGAAGGCGAGCTACGCGAAGCTCGATGACGCTGGCAAGAAGTCCGTCGACGAGGCCTGGGTGCACGCGCGGGCCTTCAACAGGAAGTTCATCCTCGACGAGGACAAGGACATCCAGGATCAGGTCAGGGCTAAGGGTGTGACGATCACCAAGCCCGATCCTGCGCCATTCCTCGCCGCTGCTCAGGGCGTTTACGAAGAGTTCTACGCGACGCCCGCGGGCAAGAGCGCCAAGGTGATGGTCGAGTACATCCAGAGCATCAAGTAGCCCGATGGCGTCACCTCATCCCGAAGCTCCCAGCGGACGGTCCGGTGGGTCAGCGCTCGCGCGCGGCATCAATGCGCTTTTCGCCCTCTGCGGCTATATCGCAGGGTTGATCCTGGCCGTCATGGCGGGGAGCGTATTTCTCAGCGTGATCATGCGGTTCACCGGTTCGCAGGCGTTCGAGGGTCTCGACGAGCTGCCGCGCTTTCTGTTCGTGTGGCTGGTCGCGTTCGGGGGGGCTGCCGCGATGCACCTCAACGAGCACACGGTACTGGATTACTTCGTCAAGAAGCTCGCACATCGGCCACGTGCGCTTGTCGAGGCGGCTGTGCACGGGGCGATGATCGCGGTCTTCCTCTACCTCCTGAAGCTCAGCTTCACGCTGGTGCCGAATGCCGCTCTACAAACGTCGCCAGGGCTGGAGCTGCGCCTGGACTACGTGTTTATGGCCGTGCCTGTGGGGGCCGTGCTGATCCTGATTCCACTCGTTCGCCGCTTCCTCGAGGCGCTGGCTGAGGTGATATGGCCGAAACACTCCTGATCGTCTTTCTCATCGCCATCGTCGCCGGCATGCCGATCGGTATCGCGCTGGCGGCCGGGGCCTTCGCCACCTCAATGCTCTATCCGATCGTCAATCCGATCATCGTGCCAACGCGGTTCGTTGGGCTGCTGTCGGACAGCTACCTGCTGCTCTCGGCGCCGCTGTTCATCCTGGCCGGCAATATTGCCGCGCGCGGCGGCGTTGCCCGCGTGCTGATCGATCTCGCAACAGTGCTGGTCGGGCGATTTCGCGGCGGTCTCGCCTACGTTAATATTCTCGACAGCATGTTCTTCGGCGGCATCTCGGGATCGGCGGTTGCCGACGTCTCGGCGCTCGGCACCTTTCTCATCCCGCAGATGGAGCGCAAGGGCTACGATCGCGACTTCGCTACGGCGCTCACGATTTCGACCGCCGTGGTGGCGCCGATCATTCCGCCGTCGATCATCGCGGTCATCTTCGCATGGATGGCCGACGAGTCGGTTGCCGCAATGTTCGCCGCCGGCGTTATCCCGGGCATTCTTGTCGGTCTCGGGATGGCAATACCGGTCTATACGATCTCGAAGGCGCGGAACTATCCGAAGGAACCGCCGCCGACGCGTGCGGAGTTCCTTGCAGCGCTGAAGCGCGCCATGCCGGCACTCGCGATTCCGGCCATCATCATGGGCGGCATTCTGCTCGGTCTGTTCACGCCGACAGAGGCTGCAGGTGTCGCCGTGGTCTATGCGCTGATCGTGCCGCCCATTTTCTATCGAGAGCCGAAACTCAGGGATCTGCCGCAGATCTTCATCGACAGCGCACGCCTCTCGGCCGTGATCGGCATGATTATCGGTTTCGTCGGTGCGTTCGGCTGGATCCTGACCTTCTCAAAGTTCCCGCTGGAGGTCGCCAACTCAATTGCGGCGATCGGTCCGTCGTGGTGGATGTTCCTGTTGATCGTCATCCTGCTCTACGTGGTGCTCGGGACGTTCCTGACGCCGTCGGAGATCATCCTGGTCACGGTGCCGGTGCTACTGCCGGTGGCGCAGGCAGTCGGCATTCATCCGGTCCACTTCGGGCTGGTTTGCGTGATCGCCTCGGCCATCGGGCACATCACGCCACCAGTGGGATTATGTCTATTCGTCGGGATGGCGATCAGCGGCCTTCCGATGGAAAAGCTCGTTCGGCCGCTGCTGCCGTTCCTCGCGGCGATCATCGGCACTCTGCTAGTCGTTGCATTCATCCCCGAGACGACGCTGTTTCTGCCGCGTCTCCTCGGCTTCATCAAGTAGGGCCTGTTTCGAAAAACCTGTTCTGTGGGCGCGGTAGGCCAAGGTGCTCGCGTAGCGTGGTGCCGGTATAGGCGCTGCGGAACAGGCCGCGCCGCTGCAACTCGGGCACGACAGTCCCGCAAAAATCCTCAAGGCCTGCGGGGAGGTACGGGAACATGATCGTGAAGCCGTCACAGGCTCGCCCGGCAAGCCACGCCTCCATCTCGTCGACGATGGTTTTGGGCGTGCCGACCATGGCGAGGCCGGCATAGCCGCCCATCCGCTGGGCGAGCTGGCGGACCGTCAGGTTGTCGCGCCGCGCCAGCCGAATGGCGCGCTCGCGGCCCGATTTCGACTGGTTCGATTCGGGGATATCGGGCAGTGGCGCATCCGGATCGAGTTTCGATGCATCGTGGCCGAGTGCGATCGAAAGCGAAGCAATAGCATTCGCCTCGTCGACGAGGGCGTCAAGGCGTGCCCGCTTCTCATGGGCCTCCGCCACGCTCTCGCCGACGACGACGAAGCAGGCCGGCAGGATCTTCATGTGATCAGGTTTGCGTCCGACGCGGGCCATCCGGCCTTTCACGTCGGCATAGAACGCGCGACCGCTCTCGATATCGCCCTGGGAGGTGAAAACGGCCTCGGCGGTTTCGGAGGCGAGCTTCTTGCCGGCCTCGGAGGCGCCGGCCTGGACGATGACGGGCCAGCCCTGGACGGGTCTGGCGATATTCAATGGTCCGCGCACCGAGAAATCGCGGCCCTTATGGCCAAGGACGTGCATGCGCGCGGGATCGAAATAGATGCCCGATGCCTGATCGCGGATGAAGGCGTCGTCGGCGAAGCTGTCCCAGAGCCCGGTCACGACATCATAGAACTCGCGGGCACGCTCGTAGCGCTCGCCATGCTCGACGTGTTCGTCGAGGCCGAAGTTGAGCGCGGCATCGGGGTTCGAGGTGGTGACGATGTTCCAGCCGGCGCGGCCCTCGCTGATGTGGTCGAGGGAGGCGAAGCGCCGGGCGATGTGGAAGGGCGTGTCGAAGGTCGTCGAGCCTGTAGCGATGAGGCCGATCCGCTCGGTCGCTTGCGAAAGCGCGGAGAGCAACGTGAAGGGCTCGAACGAAGTGACCGTATGGCTGCGTTTCAGCGCCTCGACCGGCATGTTCAGCACGGCGAGATGGTCGGCCATGAAGAATGCATCGAAGCAGGCGGCCTCGAGTCGTCGGATCATTTGGCGCATGTGGCCAAGGCTGAAATTGGCGTCAGGCCAAGCGCCCGGATAGCGCCAGGCGCCGGTATGAATCGAGGCCGGCCGCATGAACGCAGCAAGATGCATCTGTTGTCGGTTCGCCATGTGGATCCCACTGCTTCGGCCAGTCTTCGTCCGGCGCACGATGATAGCCGAGAACGCGCCGGGCCGACTCGGAAAGCGGCCAGGTGCGCGGCCCCTGCCTGGAGGAGCGCCTCAACTCAGCGCTCGATAAGGATGAACTCCATTCGCTCCGGGCGATGCGATTTTACAGCGCAGTCGGAGCTGTGGACGGGCACTTGGCCTTCCACCACGACGCTTCGGTCGTCGGCAGCGACGGTGCCGGTGACCGGATAGCCGACCCTTCCGCAGGCCTTCGTGTAGACGTAGGCGGTTCCCGTGTAGGTGCGGCCCTCGCGACGACCTTCGAAAACTGGATCGCCCGGTTTGGCACCTGCGACGAGCATGCCGGGACGGGCAACGTCGTAGACGAAGCGACGATCCGCACCTGCCGTCTCGAGCCGCAACACCGAGCCGTTGTGGCTCCATCTCGACGAGCCAGCTGCCGGGGCCGCGGTGGCCGCGGTGGCGTCGCCCGAGTTGTTGTGCGTGACGACCTCCTTCTCGCACGAGAGACCTGCCGGCAGCCCGTCGGACGCCATCTCGCATAAAACGAGGAGTTCGACCGTATTGCCGTCGTCGGTGAAGCGGATCCGTTGACGGTAGGTGCGCGCCTGAAACTCGTAGCGGCTCCCCTTGGCGATGCAATACCCCCGCCGCTCGGTCAGTGTCGTCTCTGCCAGCGTCTCGTAAGGGATCGTCCGCCGGTTGGGGTCGGCCACGGCGTAGAGCGTATCGTGCTCGATCGCGTACCGATTGCCGGAAGGACGGCACTCCTGCACGAAGTCGCTGGCGAGGGAGTCCCCACTTGTCGCGAGGAACAGCAGAAAACCGACGCCAACGCATCTCCATCGACGCATGCCGTCCCCCAGTCTGATGGGTGCGTGCCTTGTTTTACGCAGCGCCCTGAACATCCACGATACGGTGAGCTGAGGCGTGAACGCCGTAGGTCTTGAGGGGTGCCTTGCCGGTAGCCCCGAACCAGTGGCGGACGTTGGGTGGCAGGACCAGCGTCGTTCCAGGCCTCAGCGCGACGATAGCATCACTTCCGTCGATCCACGCTTCACCTTCGCCATCCAGGACCGTGATCACTTCCATGTAGGGATGTGAATGAAGCGGCGTGCGGTAGCCCGGCGGAGAGGTCTGTACGCCGATCCGGACCGGAGCGGAGCCCTCGGCATCGCCGACGAGGGTCTGGTATGTCGCTCCGCCGCGGAACGGCTCGTGGGGCACGTGATCAAGCTCGACAATCGGCACCACAGCCTCCGTTGATCGCGTCTTGTCCTAGGCACAGCAGAGTTACGCTCGCACAGACTTACGTTGGCGCTCAAGGCAAAGCCTTAACATTGTCCAAAAAACTGTGCTGGCACATAATAAGCACGCCTGCTAGTTTGATGACGAAATGACGACAGACCCCTACCTCACGCGATCTCTCGGATTTCTGCTCGCCGATGTCTCGCGCCTCTTGCGCCGCAGGTTCGATTCGCGGGCGAGCGCGCTTGGGTTGACGCGAGCGCAGTGGCGAGTTCTTGCGCAGCTTCGTCGGCGTGAGGGCATCAACCAGACTGCACTCGCCGAGATCCTCGAGATCGAGCCGATCACGCTCGGCCGGCATATCGACCGGCTGGTGGAAAAGGGGTTCGTTGAGCGGCGCGCCGATCCTTCTGACCGGCGGGCATGGCTGCTGTATTTGCGGTCGGAGGTACAACCCGTGCTCGATCGGTTACGAGAGATGTCCGGGCTGACCAGTCGCGAGGCACTCGCCGGAATTTCGCAGGCTGACGCCAACCGTCTGATCGAGCATTTGCTGACCATCAAAGGGAACATGCTGGCACTCGACGCCGCGGAGACGGACGCGAAGGCCGATAAGGCGACAGGATGAGGAGCGGCCATGCAGAAGGTGACGGCCGAGCGGGACGGCGGGTCGCATGAAGCCGAGGTTGCGCCGCCACTGCGACGGTGGCGCATTAGATGGCCGACCGGACGGTTACTAGGAATCCTGGCGATCGCCGGTCTCGGTCCGCTTGTAGCGGTCGCAATCGGCGGGCACATGTATCTCGCCGGTGGCCGCGTCATGACGACGGACAACGCCTATGTGAAGGCGGACAAGATCACGGTCAGCCCGGTGGTGGCAGGGCCGGTGGTCGAGGTGATGGTCGAGGCGGATCAGCCTGTGACGCGCGATCAGGTGCTTTTCCGCATCGATCCCGAGTTCTTTCAGCTGTCACTGGAGAAGGCCGAGGCCGACCTCGAGCACACCAAGACGCGTATCGAGGCGATGCGCGCCGAGTACCAGGAGGCGATGTCGGAGCTCAAGGAAGCCGAGGATCGCCTGCATTTTTACGCAGCGCAGCGTGCGCGCCAGAAACAACTGGCCGACAAAGGCGTGGGCAAGGCGTTCGTCCTCGAGGAGGCCGACAGCAACGCCGATGCTGCGCGCGCGCGCGTCGCCACCGGACGCCAGAAGCTGCAGCGCGTGCTGGCTCAACTCGGCGGCGACGTCGCCATCAAGACCGAGGCGCATCCGCTGGTCCGTGAGAAAATGGCCGCGCGCGATCGAGCCAAAGCCGAGCTGGCGCACACAGTCGTCAAGGCACCGGTCTCAGGCATCGTGACCAACTTCGACTTGCAACGGGGTGAGTACGTCGAGGTGGGGCGTGTCGTGTTCAGTCTGGTCGGCACCGAGGACACTTGGGTACAGGCCAACTACAAGGAGACTGAGCTGACCTACGTGCAGGTCGGCCAAAAGGCGACCATCCACGTCGATACGTACCCCGACCACGTTTGGAGCGCACGAATCACGAGCATCAGCCCGGCGACCGGCGCGGAGTTCGCGATCCTGCCGCCGCAGAATGCGACCGGCAACTGGGTCAAGGTCGTGCAGCGTCTCTCGGTGAGGCTGCGCCTAGAGCCGCAGCCGGGGGCGCCGCCGCTCAGGGCGGGAATGAGCGCGCTCGTGGATATCGATACGGGGCACCAACGGCCGCTGCCGCGCTGGGCGCGGGGGCTCATGAGCTGGGCCAAGGCGAGCCCATGACCGCGGCGTCTGCAGCTGTTGCCGGCCCTCTGCCGCCGTCGGTTGCTCCGATCAGCGCGGCACGCCTGAAGGTCATCACGGTGGCGCTGATCCTGGCGCCGCTGCTGCAGGTCCTGGACACGACCATCGTTTCCATCGCGCTCCGGCAGATGCAAGGCGAGCTATCGGCAACGCAGGACCAGATCTCGTGGGTGCTGACCTCGTATCTGGTGACATTGTCCGTCACGACGCCGCTTTGGGGCGTGCTTGCCGGCACGTTCGGACGCAAACCCCTCATCCTGGTCTCGATCGTGGGGTTTACGATCTTTGCCCTGCTCTCAGGTCTCTCCCACTCGCTGGAAGAGATCATGCTGTGGCGGGCGCTGCAGGGTATCTTCGGCGCCGCGCTTTTGCCGATCGCGATGTCGTGGCTGTTGTCGCTCTATCCGCGCGAGGATTTCTCGATCGCGATGGCGTGGTGGGGCGTGGGCATGATGTTCGGGCCGGTGTTCGGGCCGACCATCGGCGGCTACGTGGCTGAGTACCATAACTGGCGCTGGGCCTTCTTCCTCAACGTCCCGGTCGGCGTTCTGGCCTTCGTAATGGTGGCATTCGTCGTGCCAGAGACGGCCCGCCGGCCGCCGCGCAAGTTCAACTACTTCGGCTTTGTCACGCTCGGCATCTCGATTGCCGCGCTGCAATTCATTCTCGACCGGGGGCAGCGGCTCGACTGGTTCGACTCGTCCACCATCGTAATTGTCACACTCGTCGGTTGCTCGGCGTTCTGGCTATTCGTCGTCAACTCGCTCGCTTCGTCGACGCCTTTCATCGATCCGGCGATCTTCCGGGACCGCAACTATCTCGGTGGCACCGTGCTCAGGACGCTGTTTGGCGTGCTGCTGTTCGGCAGCCTCGTTCTGCTGCCGCCGTTCGTGCAGGAGATCGGCGGCTACACGGTGATGGACAGCGGGCTGATGCTGGCGCCGCGTGGGGCCGGCACGATGGCCGCGTCGTTTCTTACAGGCTACTTCATCAAGAAGATCGACCCACGCAAGGTGATCGCCGTGGCGATGGCGGTCATCGCCATCACCATGTGGCAGCTCTCGACGTTCACCCAGGATATCGACCGGACGACACTGATCATCAACAACTTCATCCAGGGTTTGGCGTTCGGCACGTTCATGGTGCCGCTCAATGCGGTCGCCTTTACAACCATGCCGGCCGAGCAGCGGGACGCAGGCACGGCCTTCTATTCGCTTCTCAACAACATCGGTCGCGGGTTCGGCGTCGCGCTATTCTCCACCTACCTCGCCTATGCCAGCCAGCACTTCCAGGCAGGGCTGACCGAGCATGTGTCGCCGATGAGCGAGACGTTGCGGCACATTCCGCTGCCATTTCCCTGGAGTCTCACAGATCCAGTCGGCATCGCAGCTCTCGAGCGCACGGTGGAGAAGCAGGCGAAGCTACTGGCCTACAATGCAGACTTCCAGCTCCTTGCCATCCTCATTGCGGCCTGCATCCCGGTGCTGCTCTTCATGAACAACCCGCACAAGCTCGGCAAGCCGGTGGAAGTCGGGAGCTGAGGAGCCGGCAGGGCGCTCACCGCTGGGCACTCGCCGTTTTCGGGCGACCGGCGCGGCGTGTCTCCGCCTCGAGGTCCTCGAGCAGCGCCTCGGCCAGAGGTGCCAGCAGCGCGCCTGCATTGAGGCGCTGACCGAACGGCTGCTCCGTCGAACCGGTACCGATCTGGACCACGTAGGAGTAGGCGGCGCCAGTCTCGAAGCGAATTCCGCCGGCAATCCAGGTGTCGACCGATTGGTTCGGATCGAGGTTGGTGTCGGTGCCGGTCTTGGCGAAATGCAGCGACACGCCGGGACGATTGGTGGCGCACCACCCCTGCATCGATTTCAGCGTACCGTGAGCCGTGCCGTTGGCGCGGTAGCACAACGGTGCGGAGAGCACGGTCTTCAGAAACGGCACGGCATGCGGCTTGATGAGCCGATTGGGGATGAGCGCACCCTCGGCCGACGGCGTGTTGGCGCGGCTCGACAGCTCCCAGGCCTTGACCAGTGAAGGTGGCGGGACGGGCGTTCCCCCGCGCTCCGTCATAGCGGCGAGGATCACGCCCGCCATGTGGTGCACGGTACGCGGCGATCCAGCGATGAGGCCGCGCGCTGCGGCCGTGGAGGCTGGGGTCTCCTCGCCGTTGGCGTTGGCGGGTGGCATGACGAAGCCGAAACCGTCGATCAGGCGGCGGATGCGCGGTTGGCCGAGGCGGGCGCCGCGGCCTTCGACGGCGGGGCTCAGCGAGCAGGCGAAGGCGACGATGGCGCGGCGTCCCTGGCGCAGCGCGCCGTCGCCACGGGCGCACGTCTCGAGGCCTCGGGCTGGGGCTTGTGGATCGAGATAGAGGCTGTCGGCAGTGTCGGTGCCGGCGTTCCCGGCGGCGATGGCGAGGAGCATCTTGCCGGTCGAGGCGATGCGGCGCGGCTCGCGAGCTGGATCGTAGCGGCCGGTTGCGGAATCGCGGGCGTAGGGCGAGCCGAAGTAGGCAGCCGTCTCACCGGCCTCCCAATAGCGGACGATCCGGCCCGATGCGTCGGCAGCGACGACCGAGATGTTCGGTGTCTTGAGACCGTTGGGCATGGCTCGTGCGGGATCCAGCGTAAAGCCGGGATTGAGCCGAGCCTGATGCTGCCGGTCGATCTGGGCAAGGACGGCCTTGACGCGCTCACCGAACGCTAGGTTGGTGCCGACGTCGAGCGTCGTCGTGACGCCGCGCACCTCCTCGCGCCAGGCGAGGCCGAAGCGCTGCTTCATCTCCTCGCGGATGCCGAAGCGTGCGACGGGGAGTAGGGCGTTGGCGCGGATCATCGGATTTGCAGTCGCCCGGCGCGCGAGGGCCGGCGCGTGGCTCTCGAGGGCCTCCTGCAGACGGGGTTTGACGCGCGGGTCAGGCGGGCCATTGGCGAGGCTGACGAGCTCGAAAAGCACGTCCTTCTTCTGGCTCTCATCGGCGATCAGGCGCTCGGCGCAGGTCTTGGCGCGGACCTCGGTGATGTAGCGCCAGTTTTCGTCGCGCGCCGCGTTCAGCCGCTCGTTGCCGTCGAGGAGAATGATCGGCTTGTTGACGGCGGACGCGAGCACGAATTGCTGGGCGACGGTGAGGGTCTTGGCCTCCTTGCCGAACACGACGCGGGCGGTCATTTCGACGCCGTGCAGCGATTGGCCGCCGGTACGCTGGGCAAGCCACAGGTGGTTGGCGGCCCACTGCCGGAGCGCTGTGTCGTCCCCGCCTTTTGTCAGGCCGTAGTAGATTACCGGGGCGAGCCACCATTCGGCGAATTTGCGCCGCAGCTTGCCCGTGCTGCCCTCGCGTGAGCTCGGTGGGGTCTTGTAGATGACGCGAGCGAGCTGCATCGGCAGCGTCGAGCCGCCGACGCCGAGCGATGGCCGGCGCAGCGCAATCGTGCGTGTGATGCTCGAGTAGGGGATCTTGAGCACGCCGACGAGGTCGATGCCGAACGGGTTGAGCAGGCCACCGATGTAGCGATCCTCATGGTGGGTGAGACACTGCCAGTAATGATCCGGCACCTCGCGGACGGGAATCGATTTGTGGTCGGGGTTGGCCTCATAGCCGTCGAGCTCGATCGGCCGGTCGGTCCAGTTGACGTCGCGTTGGCTATCGAGGGTGCCGTCGTAGGTGCCGATGAAGCTGCCTGAAGAGTCATAGAGCGCGGTCGCAAGCCAGCGCTCGGCGTCGTACGTCAACTTGTCGCCAAGGTAACGGTGGCCGACATAGCCGCGCACGGGAGCGACGATGTAGACCAGCGTGAGCGCGAAAACGACATAGAGCGCGGCAAGCGTAAACACATGCCGAAGCGGCCCGAGGCGCGGGTTGAAGGCGACCGATACGAGCACGAAGCGTGCGAGCCGGCGAACCGAGCCGATCACCATTTCGAGTGTCAGCGTGAGAAGGCGGAGCAACGCGATCATGGGGCCCCAACGGGCGCTCGGGAGGCAGCGCCGTGCCGCCTCCGCTCGCGAGAAAACCTAGTGGCGCAATAAGGCGCGGCTTCGACCCGATTGGGGCAAAACGCGCGCGCGGCGTCTCACCTTCCGGTTACTGCGACCAGAATTACCCCCGGCACGATCAGCGCGATGGTGACGAGGGTGCGGGTCGAGATGATCTCGCGGCCGAACCAGAGATAGCCCATCACCATCGTGAACACGGGCGTCGCCGAGACGATGGGGATCACGGAGACGAGATCGCCGATCTGTAGCGCGCTGTTGAGGAACTGCAGCGAGAGCGCGTTGGCGATGCCGGATGCCAGGAACCAGAGCAGGCTGGTTCGCGTGCCACCGAATGGTCGCGCCTGCACCTTGAACGCGACGAGCGCCACGGCGAGCGAGACGGTATTCGAGACCATCACGGCGAACGATGCGCTGGGCACCTCGACGAGGCCGGTCTTTGTCACGGCGTGGCCAATGGCGCGAATGAGCGATGCGCCAAGGGGCAGTGCGAGTGCCCAGAGCGGCCAGCTTCTCTTGACGCCCTGCGGGCTCCAGGCGCCGACCACGGCACCGGCGATGACGGCGAGCGTGCCTATGGCGATGGGGATGGTAAGTTGCTCCCCGAGGAACGTGATGGCTATGAACGCGCCGAACAGGGGCGTCGCCGCGGTGAGCGCGCTGGTCAGCGTCGGTCCCATCACCTTGATGGACGAGGTGGCGAGCACCGAGGAGAGCGACGGGCGGATAATGCCGACGGCGCCAAACAGCAGGCACGCCCACGTCAACCAGTACCAGCTTTCGACGAAGAACGGGGCAAACAGCCAATAGATCGCCGCTGACGCCGCGATAGAGACGAGCGTGCCCGAGCGGGCATCAGTGCCTTCGAGGCCGATGTTGGTGAAGTGGTTCGAGAGCGCGAACAGGAACGCGGAGCACAGCGCATAGAGCGGCGCCAGGTAGGGAAAGCTGGTCATCCGTGGCCGGGCTCCGGCGCATGCTCCATGACCTCGCGCAGCATGGTCTCGGCCTTGCGCTTGTAGCGACGGGCGCCGCTGCGCAGGCCCATCGGTATCGTTAGGCGCGAGATCCAGTGGCGAGGGCTCGTCTCGCGCGTCAGGTCGAGGCGGGTGCCCTTGTCGGTCTCCGTCAGGACGAAACCGATATAGTCGTCGTCGCCCTCGATAAGCACGGGATCGGTGCCTTCGGGGAGGAGCTGGTAGAGGATGGCGGCGCCCGGGCGTTCATCGACGATGCGGGTGAGCATTTCGAGCTTGGTCTTGCCGGCCTGGATCTGCACGCGCTCGAGCCCTGGACGGCCGGGGACGGGAGCGCCGACGATCCGCAGTGGCAGCGTGCCTTCGAAGACGAGTTCGCGCGACTTCAGCATCTGCCAGACGATCTCGCTGGGCGCACGGATGTCGATCCAATGCTCGTAGCGGCGCCGATGGCGGCCGGCCAGCACATCGGCCAGCGCCACGAGGATGTCTCGGCCGATCAGTGGCAAGCCCATCACTCTCCCAATCGTTCCCCGGCCGCTCATTCGCAGCCGTCGTCTGCCGCCGGGCGTCCGTTCACATCGTCGCTCCGATCACCCATGGCACGTATTCGGCGTCGCCATAGCCGAGTTGCTCGGACTTGGACTTTTCGCCCGAGGCCATGCGTAGCATGTAGTCGAAGATCTCCTGGCCCTTTTGCTCGATTGGAACCCCGTCGACGATATCGCCGCAGTTGATGTCCATGTCGTCGATCATGCGATTGTAGATATCGGTGTTCGTCGCCAGCTTGAACGACGGTGTCGGCTTGCAGCCATAGGCCGAGCCGCGGCCTGTGGTGAAGGCCAACACGTTGCAGCCGCCAGCTACCTGGCCCGTCGCCGCGACGGGGTCGTATCCGGGCGTATCCATGTAGACGAAGCCCTTCTCGCTGATGGGCTCGGCATAGCGGTAGACGGCGTTGAGCGTGGTGGAGCCGCCCTTGGCTGCGGCGCCGAGTGACTTCTCGAGGATCGTGGTCAGGCCACCGGCCTTGTTACCGGGCGAAGGATTGTTGTCCATGCTCATACGCGCGCGGGCGGTGTAGTCCCTTCTCGCCGACCTCGCGCGTACGGGCGCGGCGCGTCAAGAGATGCTCGGCGCCGTAGATCTCTGGCGTCTCGGAGAGCACGGCCGTGCCGCCGTTCCTGACGAGGATGTCGGCTGCGACACCGAGGGCCACGTTGGCGGTGATGCCCGAATAGCCGTCGGAGCCGCCACACTGCAGCGCCAGCATCAGCTCGGAGGCGGGTAACGTCTCGCGGTGCGCCCTGCCCGCAATCGGCAGCATGTTGCGCACGGCCTCGACTCCGGCGGCGATGGTTTTTCTTGTGCCGCCCGTGTCCTGGATTGTCATCGTTCGGAATGTGTCCGACTCGACGATGCCGTAGGCGTCCTTCATGCGCGCGATCTGGAAGCCTTCG
>LNDR01000302.1 GCA_001464755.1 Rhizobiales bacterium Ga0077524 | reverse complement strand
AAACGAGACGTCATAGGCCCGCATGATGTCGCAGATTTCGTCGAAATGCTCGTAGAGGAAGCTCTCCTTGTGATGCGCGAGGCACCACTTGGCCATGATCGAGCCGCCTCTGCTGACGATGCCTGTGACGCGATGCGCAGTGAGCGGCACGTAGGCGAGACGGACGCCGGCGTGGATCGTGAAGTAGTCGACGCCCTGCTCGCACTGCTCGATCAGCGTATCGCGATAGAGTTCCCAGGTCAGCTTGACGGGATCGCCGTCGCACTTTTCCAACGCCTGATAAATCGGCACCGTGCCGATTGGCACCGGGGAGTTGCGCAGGATCCACTCGCGCGTGTTGTGGATGTTGCGGCCCGTCGAGAGGTCCATGACCGTGTCCGCGCCCCAGCGGATCGACCAGACCATCTTGTCGACCTCCTCCTCGACGGAGGACGTCACGGCCGAGTTGCCGATGTTAGCGTTGATCTTCACCAGGAAGTTGCGGCCGATGATCATCGGCTCCAACTCGGCATGGTTGATATTGCAGGGAATAATGGCGCGTCCCCGCGCGATCTCGTCTCGGACGAACTCAGGCGTCACGTGGTCGGGCACTGAGGCGCCGAAGCTCTCGCCGTCCTTGAGGGCCGCCTTGGCGCGAGCGAGGGCCTGCTTGCGGCCGAGGTTCTCGCGATGGGCGACATAGATCATCTCCTTGGTGATGATCCCCGCCTTGGCGAATTCGTACTGCGTCACCGGCTTACCGGGCAATCCCCGCAGCGGCGCCGTCTTGTTCGGGAAGTCGCGGGCGAGGTGTTTGCCTTTGACGTTGCCGTTGTCCTCCGGCTTGATTTCGCGGCCCGCATACTGCTCGACGTCGCCGCGCTCGCGGACCCAGGCCTCGCGATGGCGCGGCAGACCTTTTTCGACGTCGATCTTGGCGTTTGAATCCGTGTACGGGCCGGAGGGATCGTAGACGCGGAACGGCGGCTCGCCGGAGGCCTCGGTCAGCTTGATCTCGCGGAACGGCACACGGACGTCGGCGTAGCCCTCGGGCGCATCGTAGACCTTAGCCGATCCTGCGATCGGTCCCGTCGTGACCTCGGGGATCATCAGGTCTTTCTTGCGGGTGTGCTTGTTCATCGCTTTCCTCCGGATAACAGTGAGATCATTGTCGGCATCGTGATTGGGGCTCTAGTCGAGCGCGGCGTGAAAGCGCCCGCCCGGTGGTGCCCCGTAGATGGCATTCGCCCATTCGGCCGTCATCGACGCAGGCGCGCGTTTGCGCATAATGATTGCTGCAACGGTCTCCGATCCGTCGAATACCGTCTCGAGCGCTGCGACCAGTCCATGAGGTTGCCCGCTGTCATCGACGGCGGCGGCGCCCGCAAGCCGGCCTGCGCGACCGACCTCCGCCGGCGTCAGAGCCGTAACGGCAACGAGGCGGACCGGCGAGCAGCACCGCCGCAAGACCCCGAAGAAATCAACGTCTCGATCATCGTCGAGCGTCGGCCACACGGCGACGAGGTCGAACCGCTGCGCCGCTGCGCCGAGAATATCGAGTGCCTCGTCGCCACCAGCCGCAACCTCGGCATCGGGGCCGCCCTCCCACTCGATCCATTGGCGGGTCAGCAACAGCCGGCCTGCATCGCTGTCGACAAGCAGCAGCCGCGCCGACGCGATCGGCTTCGCTCTGAATGTGCGTTTCGAGTCTGGAACTTTTTGGCGGCTCGTCATTCCCGTCCCTTCGCCGGCATGACCCGGATCAGGTTCTAAGGGTTGCCGCCCGGGATTGGGTGGTCTCAGCCGGCTTCCGCCGGCCCCCCTCGGAACAATGGCCCAATGTGCGCTTTTGGCGGGACCGGCGCAAGGGGAAGCATCGGTCGTGCGATGGGACCGGGACGGTCAAAGGCCACCCCGGCCGCAGAAGGTCAGGTCGATTGCCCTACTTCTTGGCGGGCCAATAATGCTCGGCCGCCAGATTATAGTCGGGATAGGCCGTCCGGCGCATCGGGACCACTTTGGCCGCATAAGCCCGCTGGCTGGCATAGACCTTCTTGAAGAAAGGGTTCTTCTCCTCCTCCACCTTTGCGATCTCGTCCCACGTCTCGAGGATCTTCTTCAGGATCTCGTCAGGCGTCCGATGGACCTTGACCCCGTGCTTAGCCTGAAGCTCCTGCAGCGCCTCCACATTCCAGAGGTTCGTCCGAAGCCGCTGCATCACCGTGGCTTCCCAGGTGGCGGTCACCATGATCTGCTGGATATCCGGCGGCAGCTTCTTCCAGACGTCGCCGTTGATCAGTAGCTCGAGGAACGGCGCGGGCTCGTGAACGGACGGCATGTAGTAGTGCTTCCACACGGTGTGAAAGCCGATCTTCATGTCGTCCGCCGGGCTCGCCCATTCCGCGCACTCGATCACGCCTCGCTCCCCGGCAGGCACGATCTCACCTCCCGGCATGTTCACAGGCGTGACGCCGGCCTTGGCGAACACCTCGGCGTTGATGCCGGTCTGCCGGCACTTGCGCCCCCTGAGATCGGCCCAGCTCGAAATCGGTTTTGCGAACCAGCCGAACACCTGGTTGCCGACCCATGACAGCGGCATCACCTTTACGTTGCGTTTGAGTTCGACATTGTAGAGTTCGTTGTAGAGGTCGATGCCGCCGGCCGTATACAGCCAGCCCATCAAGTCCATCTCGTCCATGCCGAATGGACCGCCGGGTGTCGGGCCGAAGAGCGCCGCGGCGCGATTCTTGCCGGTCCAGTAGGCTGCAGCCGTGTAGCCGCCATCGACGACGTGCTTGTGCACAGCGTCGAGCACCTCGAAGGCGGGCACCACCGTACCGGCGGGCAATCCCTCGATCTCGAAGCGGCCGGCGGTCATGGCCTTGACCTTGTCGGCCCAGTTGTTGAAGCCATCCATGGCGATGCTGGATGCTGGAAAGCTCGCCTGAACGCGCAACTTCTGCGTCGTCTGAGCAACAACCGTCGCCGTACTCGCAAAAACACAAACGGCAGCCGCGAGCGCGGCAGCAAACCGTGGCACTCTCTTCATGCGTCACTCCCGATGCTTTTTCGGACGCAGCCATTCGAGGGTTGCGCCTGACGCAGAGTGACATGCATTTTTTGCGCAGGTCAACTTGTCGCACATGGCGCGACGGCGAAGACGCGAACACGACAACGGGCGCACTGGGCGCCCGTTGTCTGCAGTTGGCGACTCTCGCCCTTGGGGCCTTACTTCTTCTCGGGCCAGTAGTGATTGGCGCCGATGTCGTAGTTGGGCTGCACCGAGCGACGTGCCGGCACGACCTTCGACGCATAGGCGCGCTGGTTGTCATAGACCTTCTTGAAGAAGGGGTTCTTCGCCGACTCGGCAGCGGCGATCTCGTCCCATGCAACGAGAACCTTTGCCAGGATGTCGTCCGGCGTGCGGTGCACCTTGACGCCGTGCTTGGTGGTCAGCTCCTCGAGTGCTTCCGCGTTGAGCTTGTTCAGCAACGCGAAGTGCCGATAGGTGCCTTCATAGGCGGCCGCCTCGATGATCGCCCTGAGGTCGGGACTGAGCTTCTCGAACGTCTCCTTGTTGATCAGGAGCTCGAGCACCGTCGCCGGTTCGTGCGTCGACGGCATGTAGACGTTCTTCCAAACCGTGTGGAAGCCGATCTTCATGTCTTCGGCCGGCCCAACCCACTCGCCACACTCGATTACGCCACGCTCCGCGGCCGGCACGATCTCGCCGCCCGGCATGTTCACAGGTGCGAGACCAGCCTTCGCATAGACTTCGGCCGTAAGGCCCGTCTGGCGGCATTTGCGGCCTTTCAGGTCCTCCCAGCTCTTCACCGGCTTTGCGAACCAACCGAGGATCTGGTTGTTGACCGCCGTGAGGGGCATCACGACCACATCGCGCTTGAGTTCGACCTGATAAAGCTCCTGCCAGAGCTTCAAGCCGTCGTTCTCGTAGAACCAGCCCATGAGATCGACGATGTCCATGCCGAACGGACCGCCGGGCGTCGGACCGAACAGCGCCGCGGCGCGATGCTTGCCGACCCAGTAGGCCGCGGCCGAATGCGCACCATCGACGACCTTCTTGTGCGTCGCATCGAGCACCTCGAATGCGGGCACCAGCGTACCGGCCGGCAGAACGTCGATCTCGAGGCGCCCGCCAGACATGAGCTTCACGCGGTCGGCCCACCACTTGAAGTTTTCGAAGTTTAGGCTGGAGGCAGGAAAGCTGGCCTGGAAGCGCAGCTTTTGAGTGGTTTGCGCTGTCGCCGGCATGACACCAGCAACGGCCAAGCCGCACGTCACGGCAAGGCCAGCAAGCCACGATTGGAACTTCATCATTCTCTCCCTAGCAGTTCATGTGCAGCCGCCTTGTCCGGACAACTGCACATGAACGCTAGCATCTCGAACCGCACCGCGCATAGCGTATTGCTACTATGCACCACACAGAGCAGCCGGAGATGGCACGGCTACTTCTTCCCCCAATAGTGGTTCGCCGTGAAATCGTAGTTCGGATAGACCTTCTGCCGTGTTGGCACGACCTGCGCCGCATAGGCCTTCTGGCTGTCGTAGACCTTCTTGAAGAAGGGATTCTTCCCCGACTCGTCCGCCGCGATCTGGTCCCACGCCTCGAGTATTTTCGTCAGAATGTCGTCCGGGGTCTTCTCGACCTTTACCCCGTGCTGCTCGGTCATCTCCTTCAATGCTTCGGCATTGAGCTTATTGAGGATCTGTGCCGACCTGAGGGTCGCGTCGTTGGCTGCCGATACCATGATGGCTTGCAGATCGGGCGACAGGCTCTTCCAGACGTCGTTATTGACGAACATCTCGAGTACGGTCGCCGGCTCGTGCACCGACGGCATGTAGAAGTTCTTCCAGACCATATGGAAGCCGATCTTGAGATCCTCGGCGGGACCGACCCACTCGCCACACTCGATGGCACCGCGCTGCGCGGCGGGCACGATCTCGCCGCCGGGCATGTTGACGGTCGCCATGCCGGCCTTGGAGAACACCTCAGCCGTCAATCCCGTCTGGCGGCACTTGCGGCCCTTCAGGTCTGCCCAGCTTGCAACCGGCTTGGCATACCAGCCAAGCACCTGATTGGAGACCGAGGTCATCGGGAACACCGTGATGTCCCGCTGCAGCACCTTATTGTAGAACTCGTGATAGAGTTCCATGCCGCCGCCGTCGTTCAGCCAGCCAAGATAGTCATACATGTCGAAGCCGAACGGGCCACCGGGTGCGACACCGAAAAGTGCCGCGGCCTTGTTCTTGCCGACCCAATAGGCCGCGCCCGAGTGCGCTCCATCGAGTACCTTCTTGTGCGTAGCGTCGAGGACCTCGAACGCCGGCACGATGGAGCCCGGCGGAGAGACCACGATCTCCAGTCGCCCTCCCGACATGAGCTTGACCCGATCCGCCCACCACTTGAAATTGTCGAAAATGGTGGTCGAGGCGGGAAACGCCGACGAGAAATTCAGCTTTTGCGTCGTCTGCGCATCAGCGGCTCCGATAGGCGCAACCGCCAGCATGGCCGCCGACGTTACGGCGGCCAGCATCCGTGACAAAGTCATCCTGCACTCCCTAGACTTGGTTTTTTGAGACGTGTTAGCCCCGCTCTTCGACGGGTATCGAAACGCTATCACTCAGCTCGACGAAGGACAAACATTCGGTCCCCGGACGACTCCGGTGATCGCAAGCGCCGAGGAAGTTGCTGATGATCGAGCATACTCCAGCCGTCACGCAGGATGCGATCCGAGCGACGTCTCGGCGGATTCGGGAGCGTATCCGGCGCACCCCCGTTCTCGAGTTGAACGGAACCGAGCTGGGCCTGCGCGCCTGTCCGATCGCGCTCAAGCTGGAGTGCCTGCAGCATTCCGGATCATTCAAAGCGCGCGGCGCATTCGCCAGCCTGACAACGGGCGACATACCGACTGCGGGTGTCGCTGCTGCGTCCGGCGGAAATCATGGCGCCGCCGTCGCCTTTGCCGCCCAAGCCCTCGGCATCCCGGCGCGGATCTTCGTGCCGACCATCTCGTCGAAGGCCAAGATCGACCGCATTCGCGCCTACGGCGCCGACCTCGTGGTCGAAGGCGAGCGCTACGCCGACGCGCTCGCGCTCTGCACAGCCTGGTGCACCGCGACAGGAGCCCGCTCCATCCACGCCTACGACCAGCCGTCTACGCTGCTTGGCCAGGGAACAATCGGGCTCGAGCTGGAAGAGCAGGCACCCGGCTTGGACACCCTTTTGGTCGCCGTCGGCGGCGGCGGGCTCATCGGCGGCATCGCTGCCTGGTATCGCGGCCGCACCCGCATCATCGGCGTCGAGCCGGAAGGAGCCCCCTCACTCGCCATGGCGCTCGCCGCCGGCCGTCCAGTCGTTGCCCCCCAGGGCAGCATTGCCGCCGACTCGCTGGCACCGCTTCAGGTCGGCGACCTCATGTTTCCGCTGGCCCAGACCTATGTCGACCGCGTTGTGCTCGTGGCCGACGAGGCCATTCGCGCCGCCCAGACCAACCTCTGGGAAAGGCTGCGTATCGTCACCGAGCCCGGCGGCGCCACTGCGCTCGCGGCACTTCTCGCCGGCGCCTACCAGCCCACCCCCGGAGAGCGCGTTGGTGTCCTCGTCTGCGGCGCGAACACGACGGCGGTGGATTTCGCCCGATGATTCTGGAACTGCTCTTGTCCGGACGGCCGCGCCAACACACCGCCGCAGACTGCAGCGCTAAGCGATCCCCGTTCGCCGGCCTGCGGCCTCGAGCGTGTTCCGCAGGAGGCACGCGATCGTCATCGGCCCAACACCCCCCGGCACGGGCGTAATCGCTCCCGCTACCGATCGTGCCTCCTCGAAAGCCACATCGCCGACGAGCCGTCCCTTGCCGCCATCCTGCGCGACCCGATTGATGCCGACATCGATCACGATGGCGCCCGGCTTGATCCAGTCGCCGCGCACCATCTCGGGGCGCCCGACGGCCGCAACCACGAGATCCGCCCGCCGAACCACATCGGGCAGATCACGTGTCCGCGAATGCGCGATCGTCACTGTGCAGTCCTCGGCCAGCAGCAACTGTGCGACCGGCTTCCCGACGATGTTCGACCGCCCGACGACGACGGCCTCAAGGCCCCTGAGGCTCGGCGAGACCGATTTCGCCAGCAGCACGCAACCGAGCGGCGTGCACGGCACCAGCGACGGCGCCCCAGTCATCAGACGACCGGCATTGACCGGGTGAAAACCGTCCACGTCCTTGGCCGGGTCGATCGCTTCGATCACGGCTCCCGCATCGAGGCTTTGCGGGAGCGGCAGCTGCACCAGGATACCGTCGATCGCGTCGTCGCGGTTCAACCGGGCGATCAGCGCCATGAGATCACCTTGCGCGGCGTCGGCCGGCAACCTGTGCTCGATCGAGCGCATGCCCGCCTCGACGGTCTGACGCGCCTTGCTCTTGACGTAAACTTGGCTCGCCGGATCCTCGCCGACGAGCACCACCGCGAGTCCCGCGGGACGGCCAGCCTTCGCCGCGAACCGAGCCGCACCGCCAGCGATATCGCGCCGGAGCGCTTCGGCAATCGCCTTGCCGTCGATCAGCTTTGCCTCAGCCATCCCGCCTCTCCTTGCCTGCACCGAGGGTCGCGAGGCACGCCTCTGCCGCTGCCGCCAGCGCCATCCCGTCACCAGCGACAGCGAGCGTCTTCACCCGCGACTTGCCCCCGGCGATGAGCGAGACCGTGCTCTTTGCCACGCCAAGCCACGCCGCGATCAGCTTCTCGACGGCGGCATTTGCGGCACCATCCTCCGGCACGGCTCGAACGCGCGCCTTGAGCGCGAGGCCGTCCGGCGTCAGGTCCAGGCCACCAACGGCATCCCGCGACGCCTTCGGCGTAAGTCGAACCCTGACGACGAGGCCGGTCTCGGCAACGCGCCACGGCCTCTCCCCGCCATCCGACCTCGCCTTGCCCGTCATGCCACCAGCTTGGCAATGTTCGGGATGATCACCGACTGCACGAACATGCACCCGAGCAGCAGGAAGATCGGTGAAAGGTCGATGCCCTTGAGATCCGGCAGCAGGCGCTGCGTGAAGCGTCGGATCGGTCGGAGCAGCGGCTCGGTGACCGCATTGATCGCATCCCAGATGGTCCGCACCACCGGGTTGTAGAGATTGATCACGTTGAAGCTGATCAGCCAGCTCATGATGACGCCGGCGATCACGATGTAGGTGTACAGCGTGATGAGATAGCTGATGAAGCTGAGGAGTTCGAGCATGGGATCCCGCATCTAGTGCCCTGAACGGCGGTCTCACATAACGGCCCCTGCCCCCTCGCCGCAAGTCCGGCAGGCGTCCCAGGTAAGCGGAACATTCGAAATCGGCTCCGTCATTGCCGCTAAAGCATGAC
>LNDR01000301.1 GCA_001464755.1 Rhizobiales bacterium Ga0077524 | reverse complement strand
CCCCCCCCCGCGGCGCGCGAGTATCAGAGTACGACCCGCCACCGCCCCCTTCGCCCAGCCACCCACGTAATAACGGCGTTGCTTCACCCTTGCCCTCGCAACCTCTTGCGCCAGACCGCGGGGCTTGGGATACCGCCGCTAACAGCTCGACACGCGCCATCGATGTGCCAGGGCCGGCCCAGGGAAGACTACGATGAATCTCGATGCCATTAGGACCATCTCGACCGCCGATGTGGCGGGAAAGCGCGTGCTCGTCCGCGCCGATCTCAACGTGCCGGCGAGGAACGGCAAAGTGACCGACGCCACCCGCCTGGAGCGCTTGCTTCCAGGTCTCAAGGACCTGATCGAGCGCAAGGCCAAGGTCATCGTGCTCTCTCACTTCGGCCGACCCAAGGGCGGGCCCGACACGGAGAACTCACTGGCGCCGGTGGAGGCCGAGTTGTCGCGGCTTCTCGGCGCACCCGTGCCGCTCGCGGCGGACTGCATCGGGCTGGAGGCGGCCAAGGCCGTCGCCGCGCTCGCACCCGGCGGTGTGCTAGTGCTCGAGAATACGCGCTTCCACAAGGGCGAGGAGAAGAACGATCCGGCTTTCGTGGCGGAGTTGGCCAAGCTCGGGGACATCTTCGTCAACGACGCCTTCTCGGCGGCGCATCGCGCACATGCCTCGACGGCGGGGCTCGCCGACCTGCTGCCGGCCTACGCCGGTCCCCTCATGATGGAGGAGATCGAGGCACTGCGCACCGCGCTCGAGAAGCCGGAGCGGCCGACCGCAGCGGTGGTCGGCGGTGCCAAGGTCTCGAGCAAGATCCCTGTTCTCATGAACCTGTTGCCCAAGGTCGACAAGCTGATCATCGGTGGCGGCATGGCAAACACGTTCCTGCTGGCAAAGGGCGTGTCGGTCGGCAAGTCGCTCGCTGAGCCGGACCTCGCCGACAAGGCGCGCGAGATCATGGCGGCTGCAGCCAGCAGCGGCTGCGAGATCGTGCTCCCGATCGACGCCGTCGTCTCGCCCGAGTTCAAGGCTGGCGCACCGGCCACCACCGTCGCACTCGACAAGGTGCCCGCCGATCAGATGATCCTCGACGTGGGCCCGGCTTCGGTCGCGCATCTCGTCGGTGTGCTCGCAGGCTGCAGGACGCTGCTCTGGAATGGGCCGCTCGGCGCCTTCGAGATCGATCCGTTCGGCAAGGGCACCTTCGCACTCGCCAAGGAGGCCGCGCGGCTGACCAAGGCCGGCAAGCTGGTCTCGGTGGCGGGCGGCGGCGACACGGTGGCGGCGCTGAACGAGGCCGGTGTCACGGATCAGTTCACGTACGTCTCCTCGGCCGGCGGCGCCTTCCTCGAGTGGCTCGAAGGCCGCGAACTGCCCGGTGTCGCGGCGCTTGCCAAAGCGAAGGCCTGAGATGGCAGCTGCTCCCTTCTCCGTCGGTTGGCCCCGCGCCATCGTCTTCGACCTCGACGGCACGCTGGTCGACAGCGCGCCGGACATCCAGCTCGCGATCAACGCGGCCTTCGCGCCGCTCGGCGTCGCGCCCTTCGAGCTGGCCCAGGTCAAAGGGCTGATCGGTGGCGGGGCTCCGGCGGCGGTGGCGCGGGCTGCGGCGATGGCGGGGCTCACTCTTGCCCCCGACGACGAAAAAGCTGCACTCGCGCGCTTCTATCCGGTCTATGCCGAGGCCTCGGCCAAGGGTCGCGGTCTCTATCCGGGCGCCGCCGAGTTGCTTGCCCATCTAACGGACCGCGGCATTCCGCTTGGGCTCTGCACCAACAAGGCCGAGCCGATCACGGCGATCGCGCTAGAGGCACTCGGCATCAGGCCATTCTTCAGTGCCGTGGTCGGCGCCCGCGACGATCTACCGAAGAAGCCCGACCCGACGATGTTGCGCGCGGCCTTCACGCCTCTCGGAGCCGACGCAGCAAGCGTTCTCATGGTGGGCGATACGGCAGCCGACATCGGTGCAGCGCATGCCGCCGGTTGCCGCTCGATCGCCATCAGCCACGGCTACTCTCGAGTTCCGGTCGCGGACCTCGGAGCGGACGGTATCATTCATCATCTTGCGGAGCTGTCCGGTGCCATTGCCACGCTCGCGCCCTCGGGAGCGTGACGCAGGGTTGATTTGCTGGCGGGCTCAAACCCGTCTACTTGACGAAGCAAGATACCGTCGCAACTCCAACGCTGAGCGGGAGCCCGATGCTGCCTGAACTGTCGCTCTATTTCGGCGTGGCGCTGGCTGGGCTTGTCAGCTTTCTGTCGCCGTGCGTGCTGCCGCTCGTTCCACCTTACCTCGGCTATCTCGGTGGCATGACGCTCGAGCAAATGACCGACGAGAAGGGTCTCGACAACGCGGCCTGGCGGCGGGTCGTGATCGCCGCGGTTTGCTTCGTGCTCGGCTTCACGACGGTGTTCGTCGGGCTCGGCGCCGGCGCCTCCGCATTTGGCCAGCTGATCCAGACCTATAAGAACGAGCTCGCCATGGTAGCGGGCCTTCTGATCATGGTGTTCGGCCTTCACTTCCTTGGCATCCTCCGCATTCCGTTGCTCTATCAAGAGGCGCGCTATCACGCCGACATGCAGGGCGCGAGCTACCTCGGCTCCTACCTGATCGGTCTCGCCTTCGCCTTCGGTTGGACCCCGTGCATCGGGCCGATCCTGGCGACCGTGCTGACCGTCGCCGCCAACGAGGCCAGTTTGGCGACTGGCGTCAAGCTCTTGACAGCGTACTCGCTCGGCCTTGGCATTCCGTTCATCCTCGCCGCCGTCGCCATCGGCCCGTTCATGGGCTTCATGAAGCGCTTTCGCCGTCACATGGGCCGTGTCGAGCAGGTTATGGGCGCGGTCCTGGTCGTCACCGGGCTGCTGTTTGCAGGCGAGGCCCTGAGCTGGGTCAGGGACGGCCTCTTCAAGATCGTGCCCGGCCTCGGGTCGATCGGTGGCTGGCTCGGCTTCGCACTGGTATTCGGCGGCCTCTGGCTGATCCTTCGCCAACTCCATGCCCAACGTCTCGTTGGTCTCGCCGGGATCGTGGTCGGCATGATGCTGATCGGCGGCTCGATCAACGTGCTCGGTCAATGGCTGATCGAGAACGTTCCGATCCTCGGCCAGATCGAGGAACTGGCTACCTCGAAATCGCTGCAGACCGACATCCTCAAGCAAGGGACGAAGTGAGGAGGAGTGAGCGGAGAGACGTGAGGAGTGAGGAACGAAGGGAGGAGGAAAGAGTGGGGAGGAAATAGAAAAGAAAGAGTTCGGCATACCGGGATCTCAGTCCCTGCTCATGGCGCCGCCTGATTTCTTCTCTATTTCCTCTTTTCTCGGTTCTGTTCCCTGTCTCTCCTTGGCTCACTCCTCACGTCTCTCAACTCACTCCTCACATTCACCTGGACCACGCCATGCCTCGCCCGATCGCTCTCACTATCGCCGGATCAGACAGCTCGGGCGGCGCCGGAATTCAGGCCGACCTCAAGACCTTCTCGGCGCTTGGCGTCTATGGCGCATCCGCGATCACGGCATTGACCGCGCAGAACACACGCGGCGTCCAGGGTGTGCACTCCATTCCGCCGAGCTTTGTCGCCGCCCAAATCGTCTCGGTTCTCGACGACCTCGACGTGAGGGCCGTCAAGACCGGCATGCTCGCCGATGCGGCGATTATCGCGGCTGTCGTCGACTGTCTGGCCGAGCGCGCCCCAAATGTTCCCGTCGTCGTCGATCCGGTGATGGTCGCGACCAGCGGCGACGTCCTCCTTGCTCGTGACGCCATCGAGACGGTGCGGCGGCGCCTGATACCGCGAGCGACGCTGATCACTCCAAACCTGCCGGAAGCAGCCGAGCTACTCGGGGCGCCTGTCGCGAGGAGCGAAGCCGAGGCCCGCGACCAACTTGTTCGTCTGGCAAACCTTGGTGCCAATGCGGTGTTGCTCAAGGGCGGGCACGGCTCGGGAGATGAGGCGGTCGACCTTTTGGCGATCGATGGTCACGTCATCCGCCTGGCAGAGCCCCGGATCTCGACGCGCAACACCCATGGAACCGGCTGCACATTGTCAGCTGCGATCGCGGCGCGCCTCGCCCTCGGCGACGATCTCGAGACCGCTGTCAGACACGCCAAGGCTTACGTGCACGCCGCCATCGTCGCCGGACAGGATCTCGGAGTCGGGCGCGGCAACGGCCCGGTCGACCATTTGTTCGCCATGGAAAGCGCACGCTGAGCACACGGCTCACTCAAATGAGCAACCCAGCCGGAAGCGAGCCGCGTTGCCGCCCCATGATGCCGAGGTGTCGCCGACCGGCAACATCCTCCATCAAATAATCCGAACCCAACCCATTTGCTGCATTCAGGATTTCTGTCCGCAAGACGGTTCAATTACTGTTTCCACAGATATCTACGATCGCAACCAGGCGGTCGGCGCGCGGGGGCGGCGAAATGGGGGAAACTATGAGGTGGCGCAAGCGGCCCATTCACGCCATTGGCGGGCTGATTGGCTTTGTTCTCGCTTGCAACGTCACCACATCGCCATCGCTCGCAGGCGGCTTCGCCGTACGCGAGCAATCGACCGAATTGCAGGGCATGTCGTTCGCCGGTCATGGCGCCGGCGGCGGAGGTTTATCGGGCATGTTCTGGAACCCGGCAGTGGCCGCCTACGCGCCCGCCGGCATCTACACGGAATCGCACTACGCTGGCATCGTCGGCCACGTCGAGATCAGCGGCGACGTCTACTCCGGCGGCACCAATCTCGGCCTGCCTCAAGACAGCGGCGATATCGCCAAGGACGCGATCGTTCCATCGTCCTATCTCAGCTGGCGCGTCAACAATCGCCTTGTCGCCGCCATCAGCGTCAACTCGCCGTTCGGGCTCGTTACTGAGCCCGCGAACCGGTTTTGGGCGGGGCAGACTTTCGCGCGAACGTCAGAGATCAAAACTTACAACTTCGCCCCGACGCTCGCCTACCAGATCACTCCGGCTATAGCCGTCGCCGCAGGACTACAGGTCCAGCGCATGGAAGGGCGCTTGAAGTCGGCTACCGGCATTACGGCGACCGCACCAAATTCCATCATCCACGGCGACGACACGGCCTTCGGCTTCACGGCTGGCATCGATGTCAGGCCAACCGCCCGTACGAACATCGGCCTCGGCTACCGCTCGTCCATCGACCAGACGCTGGAAGGTAGCATCGCGGTTCCCGACTCGGCACTGCCGCCAGCCCGGGCCGGCAATCCCATCAAGGCCGGCGTCACCCTGCCCGAGATCGTCACGCTGAGCCTTCGCCATGGCCTCACCGACCGGCTGACGTTGCTCGGATCGGTCGAGTGGAGCCATTGGAGCCGCCTCGAGAAGCTGGACATCGTCTGCGTCAAGAACCCAGCCGGCAATCCGGCCTTCTGTCCTGCGGGCAATGGACAGGTGGCGTCCTCGCTCGACCTCGGTTGGCACGACGGCTGGTTCTTCTC
>LNDR01000300.1 GCA_001464755.1 Rhizobiales bacterium Ga0077524 | reverse complement strand
TACGAGACCTCACCCATCCAGGCTGCCGACGAGCGCTCATTGCGGGTACCGGACAGTGATCGCCTCTGGGCAAGCGTCGGCGCCGGCTACAAGTGGAGCGACACTGTCGGGCTCGAATTGGCCTATACGCACATCTTTGGAATTGGCGACAGCGACATCGATCGCCTCGAGCGCGGGCTGCACTTCATTGGGAAAGCGGACGCGCAGGTCGACATCGTGTCAGCCGCACTGAAGGTGAAACTCGGCGGGCCGAACGTCTCAGACGGCCTGCCTGCCGACAGCATGAAATAGCGGCCGGCGCCGGCTCACGCCCGGTACGCGTCCTTGCCGGTCCCGCGATACAGCACGCGGACCTGCTCCTCGCTGACCTCCTTGTGGAAGGCGAGGGCTGCCGGGTCGAGGTCTCGCGCCGGGCGCGGCTCGGGCGCGAAATGCCCAAACGTATCGACACCCCGCACAAGCGTTGCCCAATCGCGGCTGCCGACGGCCTGCTTGACGTGCGTTGGGATGTAGCGGATCGCAAGACCGATGCGCCGGTCGTCCGACTGATTGGGTGCCGAGCCGTGGAAGAGCAGCACGTGATGCAGCGAGGCCTGCCCCGGCGCGAGCTCGGCGTAGACAGCATCGGCCTCGTTCACATCGACAGCGATCTCCTGGCCGCGCGTCAGCAGATTGTCCTGGTTGAACGTGTCCGCGTGGGTAACCTGGGTCTTGTGCGTGCCGGCGATGAACTTCATGCAGCCCGACACCTTGTTGGCAGGTGACATCGCGATCCAAACCGTCATCACGTCCGGTGTCGACAGCCCCCAATACGTGGCATCCTGGTGCCACGAGACAAAGCCCGGATCGCGGGCCTCCTTCACGAAAAAGCTGGTGTTCCAGCAGAACAGGTTGGGACCGAGCACATCCTCCACCGCATCCAGGATCTTGGGATGGCGAATGAGATCGTTCACCCAAGTGAACAGCACATGACTTCGGTGGCGCATCGCACCGCTGATCGGCCCGCCACTTTGGTGCTCATAGGCTTCGAGCGCACTTCGGAAAGCCGCGACTTCCGAAGACGACAGCACATCGATCGGGAAATGATAGCCCTTGGTATTGTAGGCCTCGACCTCGGCAACTGTGAGGACTTTGGGCATTGATGTCTCCGTCGGGTGCCTGATCTCCGAAATCATAGCGCAATGTTACGCCGTGCGGGCGTCACACTTCAAGCCGCAGCCGGCATGGTCCCGTGCCAGCGACGCAGTACGGCGCGGCCGCGCCACATCAGGAAGAGCACGATCATCACGTTGACCGCATTCCACGCGATGCCGTTCAGGAAGGCCATCTGGTAGCTGCCCGTCAGGTCGAAGATGACTCCGGACAGCCAACCACCAAACGCCATACCGACCAGCGTCGCGGTCAGCACCATGCCGACGCGAGCGCCCGCTTCCTGCGGTGGGAAATACTGGCGCACAATAAGTGCGTAGCTCGGCACGATCCCACCCTGGAAGAGGCCGAACAGCGCCGATACGATATAGAGCGACATCAAGCCGTCAAAGGGCACGTAAAGGAGCAGCGCCACACCCTGCAGGACGGAGCCCAGCAGCAATGTCTTCATGCCGCCGATCTTGTCAGCGATGAAGCCGGACAACAGCCGGCTGATGATCCCGAAGCCGAGCATGAGGGACAGCATCTCGGCGCCCCGAGCGAGACCGTAGCCGAGGTCATTGCAGTAGGCGACGATGTGCACCTGCGGCATCGACATGGCAACACAGCAGGAGACGCCGGCAACGATCAGGAGTAGCTGCAGGACATTCGGCGGCACCGGCGGCGGAATCGGCGTGGCGGCGGCCGCGACCGGCTCCGAAGTCGGATTGACCGTGACCGCCGGCTTGTGCGGAGCCCGGCGCCGGAACGCAAGCGACAGCGGAAGCATGATCGCAATGCAGATCAGGCCCAGCCAGACCTGCGTCTGCCGCCAACCGTAGGTGGCCACGAGATACTGCACGATCGGCGGCCAGATTGTTCCGGCGATGTAGTTGCCGCTGGCGCAGATCGCGACAGCGATGCCCCGGCGGCGCTCGAACCAGTGTGAGATGTCGGCGATCATCGGGCCGAAGCTGACGGATGAGCCGAGAAGGCCAATCAAAATGCCCTGCACCAGCGCGAACTGCCAGATATCAGCGGCATAGGCCGAGGCGATGTAGCCGAGCCCAAGGGTCACGCCAGCACCGACGAGCGGACGGAAGATGCCCATCCGGTCCGCGAGATTGCCCATCAGGATGCCGCCGAACCCGAAGCCGAGCGACGTGAGTGTGTAGGCGAGAGAAGCGTCAGCCCGTGAAATTTTGAACTCGCTCTGCACCGCCGGGAGTACCACCACCACGGACCACATGCCGACGCCGCCGACGGCGCTCATGAGCAGCGCTGCGAGCAGCCGTGCCCAGGCCGGCCAAGCGTCGATGTCACGCCGCTCAGTTCCCGCGTGCGCCATTTGTGATCCGTCCGCCAATCTCGGCTCCTGTCGGCCCCACCACCGCGCGGCCCAAGGCAATGCGGACATCGCACGCCACGCTGCCCAAGTTTCAGGCAGGCCGCGCAGCATCTACGAGCCCGCCATATCGGGTCAAGCGGCGACACGCTTTCGGTCACAGCTTCCTTCGACGTGCGTCCAAACGGTACGCGGTCTAATGGATCGTCGCGACGCCAATGCGGCCCCATCCCGGCAGCTTAACGGCGGGACGTCGCCAATCGATACCGGCAACGAGACCGAGCAGATTGATCTCGACGCCTTCGATAGACCCAACAGTCAGCCCCAAGACCCCACCGAGCGAGACTTGCAGGCCGGTACCGCTCGGCGCGACACCCGCGTAGACGGGCCACACCACGAAGTCCTTGCCGATGGCGGTCGGGAGCAGGGCGGGAGCGAGTTGGGGAACCTGTCTCGCGACCGCGGCTACGAAGGTATTGGAGTTCGGACCGGGCCATACGAGATATGCGCCGCGTGCCGCGTGCGGATAAGCGGCAACGGCGCGGTGGATCTCGGGGATCGCGCGCTCGGCCGCGCTTCCTCTGAGCGTCAACAGGATCTCCGGCGTATTGCCATACCAGCGGCCGTCTGGGGGATAGCCATCGATGCGCAGCGCGCGCCCCCAGCCGACCACGTCGTAGCGCTGGTAGGCCGCCGCGCCCTTCGGTTTGATGACCAGCCACGAGTGATGCGCGAAGATGCCTTTCCAGCGTCCTGCGCGGCCGGCCATGAAATGCACGACCGCCTCTGGCACGACACGCGCCTGTGGGAGAAGGCCGGCGGACGACCAGTCCGCATGCGCATAGGACGAAGCGTGCGGCTGCAGTTGCCACCAGAGACCATGGGTGGCAAGCGGAGCGAGAAAAACCAGGATGAACATTGCCAGGAACGCGCGAAGCATTCGGACACCATAGCCCGAGTTCGTGGCAGACGTTCGGCTTCCTGTCGCCTCCGGCCAACGCTCACGCGCCGCGATCTCTCGCCCGATCATAGCGGCGGCACAGAATGCGCACCCGATCACGCATGTGCGGTCGCACGCGCAGCGTCCAGGGTGTATCGACGGCCTTGGCCCAGGCCGCTGTCTTCGTCACATCCGGCGACACGAGATGGTAGATCGCAACGTACTTGTGACTGCCGTTGTCGGTCGCCTTGTACCGACGCGCCAACAGTGTACCCGGCACGGCTGCGAGGGCCGGAATGTGCTCCTCGTCGTACCACTTGTTGAAATCCGTCTCTCCTTCCGGAGCGCAGTTCATCGCATTGAGTAGAAAGCCGCCCCCGCCCGACGCTGGTGCCGCAGCGTTCCCCGGCAACGTCTGCGTTCCCTCGAAGCGCAAGAGCCGCTTGCACGTCGCAGTAACCCGCTTCGACCAGGGCGACAGGTTCTCATAGGCGATCGCCTTGTAGGGCGCGCTCTTGAGCACCTCGACCGTATCGAGGTCATAGGTCGCGACCGAAAACGTCGGATCGTCCGCCCCGATCCAGCGCTCGCAGGCGCCGAAGCCCGGGACGCGCTGGCGCTCAGGCACGTGCTCGGTGTCGTACCAGTCGTGAAACTCGTC
>LNDR01000299.1 GCA_001464755.1 Rhizobiales bacterium Ga0077524 | reverse complement strand
AGTGGCGCTCCTTTCTGCGGGAGCAAATACAACGGCAAAGATCGGCATTACCTGTCCAGCTTAACCCAGTGAACTCAATTTTAATTCCAAGGGATCAGGTTTCGTATTGAATAGCTCGTCGACGATTCGAGCAATTGCCTCGACCGACATCAGATGCTATGTCACCCGCGTTCCAAGTCGAAACGGTCCAAGAACACGAAGGAACACACGATATGGCCGCTATCAATGTCGATAAGCTTCCACTGAAGGAGCTGCTTGATCTCGAGACCCGCGTCAAGAAGGCGATCGTCACCGCTCGCGAGCGCGAGAGGGCCGAGGTTCGCCAGGAGATGATGGCGCTAGCCCAAAAGCGTGGCCTTTCGATCGCAGATGTGTTTGGCGGCACACGCAGCTCTAAAGGCGGCAAGGTTGCCGTGAAGTATCGCAATCCCGATAATCCCGAGGATACCTGGACGGGTCGTGGGCGCCAGCCGAAATGGCTCGTCGCTGCCCTCAAGAAGGGCTCCAAGATCGACGATTTCGCTCTCTGATCCGTCGATCCGCGAAATACCGAGTGATCAAATATCCGCGCCCTGGTGGGCGCGGATATTTTCTTTGCAGAAGCCGAAGGGTCTTCTCGGAAAGGGTAAGTTCGAGGAACGCTCGGGGAACTTCTACAAGACCACCCGGGCCGCCCGGAGCCAATTGTCATTCACCTTCAGCGTACGAACATGGCGATCCTGGTTTTCTGTGCCGACGACCGGTCGCGATTCTCGCCCATCACCCTTAGGGTCGTCCCGCTAACCGTACCCCAAGCGTTAGCACTCGAGCCTTGACACTGCCAACCTGGCGCGACATATACGGCTCAAGCATGCGAGAAGTCTCGGAATCCGAGGCAATTGGTAGTTGCCAACCGGACTTCGAGGGCGATTGCTTTTTGCCATCAGGCCATGTCGATCGCGAGGAAGCACATGAAGTTTCGGCCCCTTCACGATCGCGTCGTCGTTCGTCGCATCGATGAGCAGAGCAAGACTGCCGGTGGCATCATCATTCCCGATACCGCCCAGGAAAAGCCTGTCCAGGGCGAAATCCTCTCGGTCGGCCCGGGCGGCCGCGACGAGAAGGGAAATCTCGTTGCGATGACAGTAAAGGCTCGCGATCGCGTTCTCTTCGGGAAATGGTCGGGCACCGAGGTCAAGATCGACGGTGAGGATCTCGTGATCATGAAAGAGAGCGATATCTTCGGCGTGATCGAAGGCAAGGCCTCGGTTCGCGCAACTGCCTGAGCATCTCGATGACCGCTAACCATCGCGCGACTGCGAAACAGTGGTTCTACATTGCACGTGGCGCATTCGCCCACGGCCTCACCCACCTCAACTCCCCGTCAACAATCCTCATCGGAGTTTTCCGCCCATGTCGGCCAAGGACGTAAGGTTCGCCCAGGACGCGCGCGAAAGAATGCTTCGCGGCGTCGACATTCTCGCCAATGCCGTGAAAGTCACGCTCGGCCCCAAGGGCCGCAACGTCGTGCTCGAAAAATCATACGGCGCCCCTCGCATCACGAAGGACGGCGTTACGGTCGCCAAGGAGATCGAGCTCGAGGACAAATTCGAGAACATGGGCGCGCAGATGGTGCGCGAGGTAGCCTCGAAAACCAGCGATATCGCCGGAGACGGCACCACCACGGCAACGGTTCTCGCCCAGGCGATCGTGCGCGAAGGCGCCAAGTCCGTTGCGGCAGGCGCCAATCCCATGGACTTGCGGCGCGGCATCGACTCCGCCGTCGCAGCGATCGTGGCAGAGTTGAAATCCAAGGCGAAGAAAGTCACCTCAAACGAGGAGATCGCGCAGGTCGCGGCAATCTCAGCGAATGGCGACGCCGAGGTCGGGCGTATTCTCGCAGAGGCGATGAAGAAGGTCGGCAATGAGGGTGTGATCACGGTCGAGGAGGCAAAGAGCCTCGAGACCGAGCTCGATGTCGTCGAAGGCATGCAGTTCGACCGCGGCTATATCTCGCCCTATTTCATCACGAACGCCGACAAGATGATCGCCGAGCTCGAGGACGTCTATCTCCTCGTACATGAGAAGAAGCTGTCCGGCCTCCAGCCGATGCTGCCGCTCCTCGAAGCGGTGGTCCAGAGCGGCCGCCCGCTCCTGATCATCGCAGAGGAGGTCGAGGGCGAGGCATTAGCGACTTTGGTCGTCAACAAGCTGCGCGGCGGGCTCAAGATCGCCGCCGTCAAGGCGCCAGGCTTCGGCGACCGCCGCAAGGCCATGCTCGAAGACATCGCCATCCTCACCGGCGGCACCGTGATCTCCGAGGATCTGGGCATCAAACTCGAGAGTGTAACGATCGACATGCTCGGCAGAGCCAAGCGGGTCCGCATCGACAAGGAGAACACCACGATTGTCGGCGGTGCCGGCAAGAAGCCCGATATCGAGGCTCGCGTTAAGCAGATCAAGGCTCAGATCGAGGAAACCACCTCCGACTACGACCGCGAGAAGCTGCAGGAGCGCCAGGCCAAGCTCGCGGGCGGTGTCGCGGTGATCAAGGTCGGCGGCGCCACCGAGATCGAGGTGAAGGAAAGAAAGGACCGCGTCGACGACGCGCTCCATGCCACCCGCGCAGCCATGGAGGAGGGCATCGTCCCGGGCGGCGGTGTCGCTTTGCTGCGCGCGCTCAAGGTTTTGGACGGCCTTTCCGCCGCCAACGCCGATCAGAAGGTCGGCATCCAGATTGTGCGCAAGGCTGTCCAAGCTCCTGCGCGCCAGATCTATCAGAACGCCGGTGAGGATGGCTCAGTCGTGGTTGGCAAGATTCTCGAGAGCAATAAGTACAACTTCGGCTTCAACGCTCAGACTGGCGAGTACGTCGACCTCGTCGCGGCGGGCGTCATCGACCCGGCCAAGGTTGTTCGTTGCGCGCTCCAGGACGCCGCTTCCATCGCCGGCCTCCTCATCACCACCGAGGCCATGATCGCTGATTCACCGCGGGCGGACGCCGGCATGTCTGGAATGCCGGGCGGCGGAATGGGTGGAATGGGTGGAATGGGCGGCATGGGCGGCATGGACTTCTGATCCTCCGCTGGCGATCCGGAAAACCACAGGCCGTCGCGGGAGACCGCGACGGCCTTTCTCATACTCATGCCCGGGATAGATTCTCACGCGGATGTGATCGCGCGTCGGCGCACGCTGCAGCGCTCCTGTGCCATTCTGACCGTGGGCCGCTCAGTCGCGAGACGCGCCCGGTTTCGCCATAAGGAGCCTGCCATGAGCCTGACCAAACTTGCCTTGCTCGCTGCCGTCGGCGCCATCCTTGCGGTCGCCCCAGCCCACGCCTGCGACTACAGCATGAAGTCCGACGTAACAGCCGAGGCACCGGCAGAAGCCTCGCCCAGCCCCATCGCCCAGGCGGCCGTGCAGCCACTCACTGTGGCGCCAGCTTGGACGGTCGGCACCACGAACGATCCGGCCGAGTCTGCGCCGGCCCAGACCGCAAAAGCGGAGACTGGGTCTCCCAGCCTTCGCGCAACGAACTAGGCAGCCAAGCCGGCAACAGCCGGGGCGGCATCGACGCTCCCCGCTGCTCCGGGATCGGCTTTGCTCATCGGTCCAGCCACACGGTTAGCCTTTCGACGATCACGCGGCGATGCGGGAGTGACAGCACCTGTCGCCCGCAGCTAGACTCGTTGCTCCAAACCATCGCGCCGGCGCCGGTATTTTGCAACCGGTGGCGTCCGAGACGAGCAACGAGCCCAATGACCGACATCGCTTCGAGGGTCTACAATCACAACTGGAAGATCGATCCGATCGTGCGCTCGGTGCTCGATACGGATTTCTATAAATTGCTGATGGCGCAGACCATATTCAGGCGACATCGCAACGTGCGCGTCACCTTCGGCATCATCAATCGCTCGAAGGACGTTCCCCTTGCACGACTGATCGACAAGGGCGCCCTCAAAGAGCAACTCGATCACATCCGAACGCTATCTCTGTCGCGTGGCGAATCCACTTGGCTGCGTGGCAACATGTTCTACGGCAAGCGCCAGATGTTCGCGCCCGAATTTATCGCCTGGCTCGAGAACTTCCGTTTTCCGCCCTACTATCTCGAGGAGCGGGGCGACCAGTACGAACTCACCTTCGAAGGACCGTGGATCGAGACCACGATGTGGGAGATTCCAGCGCTCGCGGTCATCATGGAACTCTACTCCCGCGCCGTGACCCAAGACATGGGCAAGTTCGAGCTTCAAGTTCTCTACGCCCGCGCTATGACGCGAGTCTGGGAGAAGGTCGAGCGCCTCAAGCGGCTCGACGGGCTTCGTATCGCTGATTTCGGCACTCGCCGCCGCCACGGCTTTCTGTGGCAGGATTGGTGCGTGCAGGCCATGCAAGAGGAACTCGGCAACGCCTTCCTCGGCACTTCCAACTGCCTGATCGCAATGCGCCGCGAGGTCGAGGCCATTGGTACCAACGCGCATGAACTCCCGATGGTCTACGCCGCGCTCGCGACCGACGACGAGGCTCTCTCCCGAACGCCTTACGACGTGCTTGCCGACTGGCAGGACGACTACGAGGGTAACCTGCGTGTCATTCTGCCCGACACCTATGGCACCGAGGGGTTTCTCGACAAAGCCCCCGACTGGATCGCGCAATGGACCGGAGTGCGCATCGACTCTGGTGACCCGTTCGCAGGGGGCGAGGCTGTTATCGACTGGTGGCGTCGCCGCGGTCAGGATCCGCGCACCAAGCTCGCCATCTTCTCAGATGGTCTCGATGTCGAGTTGATCGAAGGTCTGCACCGTCATTTCCACGATCGCATCCGACTAGGGTTCGGCTGGGGCACGATGCTCACGAATGATTTCCGTAAGCTCCACGTCGATGGCCGCCTCGATCCGTTCTCCATCGTCTGCAAGGTGATCTCTGCCGATGGCCGCCCTGCGGTCAAGCTCTCGGACAACCCCACCAAGGCCGTCGGTCCCGAGGACGAAATCCGCCGCTACCACCGTGTGTTCAAGGTCGGCGTGCAGGCCGCCCAGCCCGTCATCGTTTGACCGCGTTGGGCGGGTCGTCGGGGGCCTCGCCCCTGCAGCGCCTCAACTCGGGCGCCACAAATGGCGAAGGGCCCTCCAGGGCCCCTCGAAGAGCGACTTCAATTGCTCCTAGGCGTCGCAGATCAATGCACGCTCGACCAGAGCTTGCGCTTAGCGGCGTAGAGCAGAACGCATGTGACGAGCAGATAGAGCATGACAATCCAGCCCATGCTCTTGCGCTCCTCGAGCCGCGGATCGGCTGCCCAGGCCAGGAACGCTGTAACATCCCTCGAGTACTGGGCGACGGTTCGTGGCACGCTCTCGTTCTGGTACTTCACCCTTCCATCAGACAAGGGCTCGGTCATCGCGATCTGATGACCGGGAAAAGCCTTATTGTAGCTCATGCCGTCTGAAAGCTTGAAATCGGCTGGCGGTTTCGTGTAGCCCGTGAGAAGTGCGTGCATGTAATCCGCGCCGCCCTCCTGATAGCCGTTAACGATATCGCGCATCATGTAGCCGATGTGACCGATCACGCCACCGTGGTACTCCACGCCGCGCGCTTTCGTGATGATCGAGAGGTCTGGCGGCAGGGCACCATTCTGAGCGGCGCGTGCCTGGTTATCGTTGTCATAAGGCCCGAGAATAGGGTCCGACAGCCGGGCCGGGCGCTTGATGATCGCCCCCTTGCGATTCGCAATACTACCTTCTTCGTTCGGCCCGTCGAAGATCTGGTTCGGCCACGACGCGGCCAACGCCTTCACGGCTTCCGCATTGAAGCCGGGACCGCCCGGCTCCGAGAGGTTGCGGAAATAGACGCGCTTCAAACCGTGACAGGCGGCACACACCTCCTGATAAACCTGGAAGCCGCGCTGCAATTGGTCCTTGTCGAACTTGCCCCTGACGCCGGCGAAGCTCCAACTCTGGCGGTCTATATGGATCGGCTCGCCGCCAGCGGCCGCGGCAGGTGCCGATGTGATGCTGGAGATCACGCCGAGCGCCGCGGCTACCGCAACCGCGCCCCTTACGAACCCGGTGATCCTGGAAAATTGGCTCATTGACGTATCTCCGGTCGGGCGCATCAGTGCTTGGCCGCCATGGCCGAGCTGGCCGCCTTCTCGCCAAGCACCGACTCGGTGATCGACCGAGGCATCGGCGATGGCGTCTCGAGCACGCCGACGATGGGCATCAGCACCAGGAAGAACAGGAAGTAGTAGGTGGTGAAGATCTGCGCCCACATGACGTACACGCCTTCTGCTGGCTTCGAGCCGAGATAGCCGAGTGCCAGGAAGGAGAAGAAGAAGAGGACCAGCAGCCATTTGAAGATCGGCCGGTAGCGTGCCGAACGAACCCGGCTGGTATCGAGCCATGGAAGAAACAACAACACCAGGATCGAGCCGAACATCAAGGCCACGCCGCCGAGCTTCGACGGTACGGCACGCAAGATCGCGTAGAACGGCAGGTAGTACCACTCCGGGACGATGTGCGGCGGCGTCACCAGCGGGTTGGCCTCGATGTAGTTATCTGCATGGCCGAGGTAATCGGGTGCGTAGAACACGAACCAGCCAAACACCAGCATGAACGCGAACAGCGCGAACATGTCTTTCATCACAGCGTAGGGTGCCATCGGAACCGAATCCGATTTGGTCTTGATGTCGATGCCTGTCGGATTGTTTTGTCCGACCACATGCAGCGCCCACACGTGCAACGCGACGACGCCCACGATCACGAACGGCAGCAGGTAATGCAACGAGAAGAAGCGGTTCAACGTCACGCCCGAAACCGAGTAGCCGCCCCAGAGCCAAGTGACGATCTTGGTGCCGAGTCCCGGAATGATCGAATCCAGAGACGAGAACAGATTCGTGATCACGGTTACGCCCCAGAAGCTCATCTGACCCCAGGGCAGGGTGTAGCCGAGAAAACCGGTCGCCATCATGAGGAGATAAATGATGACGCCCAGGATCCAGAGCACCTCACGCGGCGCCTTGTAGGAGCCGTAGTACAGCCCCCGCGCCATGTGAACGTAGACGGCGACGAAGAACATCGACGCGCCGACGGCGTGCACGCTTCGGATCAGCCAGCCGTAATTGACGTCGCGGCGGATATGCTCGATCGAGTCGAACGCCAGCTTGTCAGATGGCACGTAGTGCATGGCGAGCACGATGCCCGTCACGATCTGGATGACGAGGCAGAACGTCAAAATTCCGCCGAAGGTCCACAGATAGTTCAGGTTCCGCGGTGTCGGGAAGTCGACGAACTGGCCGTGCATCATGCGCGTCAGCGGCAGCCTCTCGTCGAGCCACTGCTCGAGGCGTGAGCCCGGCTTATAGGTATCTTCGTGCTGTGCCATTTGGCCCTTGCCTCAGCCGATTCTGATCTTGCTGTCGGTCACGAACTGGAACGGCGGCACCGGGAAATTCTCCGGTGCGGGTCCTTTTCGGATGCGTCCCGAAGTATCGTAGTGCGAGCCGTGGCACGGGCAGAACCAGCCGCCGAAGTCGCCCTTGGCATCGGCGAGGGCCTGACCTTTCGGAATGCAGCCGAGGTGCGTGCAGATGCCCACCAGAACCAGCCAGTTCGCATGATCCTTGTTGACCCGGTTCTGGTCGGTCGCCGCTGCGGTTTCGGGTAGGTTACCGTTGCGCGCCTTGCCGTCCTTCAAATCGCCGATGGGCGTCTTGGCCGCCGCGTCGATCTCAGACTTGGTGCGGTTACGAATGAAGATCGGCTTGCCGCGCCACATCACCGTTATGGCTTGGCCTTCCTTGACGGGAGCCAAGTCGACCTCGATCGACGCGAGCGCCTGCGTCGAGGCGTCCGGGTTCATTTGCTGAACGAGTGGCCACAGCGTCGCTGCCGCTCCGACCGCGGCCCAACTCGTTGCCGCGACCGTGAGGAAATCGCGACGGTTCGGATTATCCGCCTCAGACGCCAATGGGGCCTCCCTGATCTTCGCGTGCGCCACGAGAGCTTTCGCCCCGACGCCTTCGCCACCGCTCCGCCATCGGGCCGTTGCCAGCTCCATAGCCGCGTCGCCCATGCGATTGAACAACAGCGAGCTGTCCGAGTCAGGAGCAACGATGCTGTGATTCATATAGGCAGGCCGCGCCGGGCTTGACGGGACTTAATGACGCGAGATGGTTCTTGCATCGATTGCACGGCCCGACAAGGCGGCGCCGTTGCACTGATAAGAGGCAATTTGGCGCATCGGGCTCGAACACCCCGCCAATGCCGCAATTGTCTATCTCACCCGACCCGGTTGGAGCCCTCATGCGCCTCGCCCTCTATCAGCCCGACATCCCGCAGAACACCGGCACCATCCTGCGCATGGCCGCCTGCCTGGGCGTCCCCGTCGACGTCATCGGTCCGGCCGGCTTCGACATGCGCGACAATGCCTTGCGCCGTGCGGGCCTCGACTATCTCGATGCCGTGGAATTGCATCGGCACGTCTCATTCGCGACTTTTCTCGAGACGCGCATGCCTGGGCGCCTCATTCTCCTCACCACCCACGGCGACATTAGCCACGCCGACTTCCGGTTTGCGCCGACCGACACCCTTCTTCTCGGCCGCGAAAGCGCGGGCGTGCCCGCCGCCGTCCACGAGATCGCCGACGCCCGCATTGCGATCCCGCTACGAGCTGGCCTCCGGTCCCTCAATATCGCCGTCGCCTCAGCCATTGCACTCGGCGAGGCATTGCGGCAGACGGGGGGCCTGCCGCCGCTGCGTGGCGCAGCCACCCGAGGAGCGCCGCTGCCCGATGTCTGAGCCCCGCCAGCCGCCGCGCCACGCCGCCGTCGCCTTCGTGCTCGTCACGGTCGCGCTGGACGTGATGGCGCTTGGCCTCATCATTCCAGTGCTGCCCAAGCTGGTCGAGCAGATGTCCGGCACGACGGAGCGAGCAGCCTGGATCTTCGGTCTCTTCGGCACCGCGTGGGCTCTGATGCAGCTCATCTTCTCACCGGTGCTCGGCGGCCTTTCCGACGCCTACGGCCGGCGTCCCGTGCTGCTTCTCTCCAGCCTGGGCCTCGGCCTGGACTACATTCTGATGGCGCTTGCGCCGGATCTCGTCTGGCTGTTCGTCGGCCGCGTTATCTCCGGGATCACCGCGGCAACGTTCTCGACCGCCGGTGCTTACATCGCTGACGTCACGCCGCCCGCCGAGCGCGCCGCCAAGTTCGGACTCATCGGTGCCGCCTTCGGGATCGGCTTCGTGCTCGGCCCCGCCATCGGCGGCCTACTCGGCCAGAGCGATCCGCGCCTGCCGTTCTGGGTCGCCTCGGCTCTGAGCCTTTCGTGCGCGGCCTATGGCTATTTCCTGCTTCCTGAATCGCTGCCGCTCGAGCGACGTTCGCCTTTCGCATTTCGGCAGGCCAACCCCCTTGGTGCACTCCGTCTCATCCGGTCGGGACGCGAGCTGCGGGGGCTGTCCGGCGCCGTCTTCCTCTACCATGTGGCTCACGCCGTCTTTCCCGCCGTGTTCGTCCTGCATGCTGGCTACCGCTTCGGTTGGGGACCCGGCATGGTCGGGCTCGCGCTAGCCGGCTTCGGAATTTGCTCGGCCATCGTCCAGGGCGCCATGATCAAGCCGGCGGTCAACGCGTTCGGCGAGCGAACTATGCTGCTCTTCGGCATGAGTGCCGGTATCGTCGGTCTGATCCTGCTGACGCTTGCGCCTGATCCGACGACGTTCTGGCTCGGCATGCCGCTGATGGCGCTGTGGGGCTTCATCGGCCCATCGGCGCAAGGTCTGATGACGCGCCTGGTCGGCCCCGAGCGGCAGGGCCAGCTGCAAGGTGCGGGCGCGAGCCTGATGGGTGTTGCCAGCCTCATCGGCCCGGCGCTTTTCACCGGCGCGTTCGCGCTCGGCATCCGGCCCGAATGGGGCGCCCCGCTGCCAGGCGCTCCCTATCTGGTCGCCGCCCTGCTGCTGGCGATGGCGCTGGTGCTTGCCTGGCGCGTAACCCGGACCGCACCGGGCTCCGAGGCACATCGCCAAACTTGAGCCGCCGCATTGACGACACCGCCGGGAGGGCGCCGCGTGACCGACACGACCGCCGAGAAATCCACGCCACATCCCGCATATGGCGCGCAACAGCCGGGCCTCGCCATCGCGCTCATGTTGACCGCGATGTTCGCCTTCGCGGCCATGGATGGTGTGAGCAAGATTCTCGCCCAGAGCCTGCCGATCGCGCAGATCCTTTGGGTTCGATATATCTTCTACACCGCCTTCGTTGCCATCATGCTGCGCCGGCCCGGTCTTCGCGTGACTTTGCGCAGCCGACAGCCCTGGCTGCAGCTCGGCAGGGCCCTCCTGATCATCGTCGAGAACGCAGTCTTCGTGCTTGCCTTCACGCTGATGCCGCTGGCCGACATGCACGCGATTGCCGCCGCATCGCCGCTCATCGTCGTCGCGCTTTCGGTGCCCCTGCTCGGCGAGAAAGTCGGCATGCGGCGCTGGCTGGCCGTTCTGGCGGGTTTCGTCGGGGTGCTCATCATCGTCCGGCCCGGTTTCCAGACGCTCGACTGGCGCTTTGCCGTCGCCATCACTGGGACGGTCCTTTGGGCCGTCTATCAGATCCTCGTCCGGATGTGCGCCAGGACCGATTCGAGCGACACAACTTGGGCCTGGACTGCCGTGGTCGGCCTCATTGCCACTTCCACCATCGGCCCCTTCGTCTGGGTCTGGCCGGACGCCAAGGGCTGGATCCTGCTGCTCGCCATCGCCCTTCTCGGCACGCTCTCGCATCTCGCCCTGATCAAGGCGCTCGGTTACGCGGAGGCTGGCGCCCTGCAACCCTACAGCTACACTCTACTGGTCTGGGCGGCGGTTCTCGGCTTTATCATGTTCGGCGACCTACCAGATGCCTGGACCATGGTCGGTGCCGCGGTCGTCATAGCGAGCGGCCTTTATGCCTGGCACCGCGAGCGACTGCGCCGCTCGGGAACCCGTTGACCTACCGCCGCGCTGGCCCAAGCCACGACTTCGGGCTATGTGCACCCCACCGAAACCGACCACGGAGATCGACGTTGATCCATCGGCTGACACGAGCCGGCTCCAGCCTCGCGCTCGCCATTGCAGTGACCATTGCCGCCTCGATCGGCGGAGGCTCAACTTCCACAACCGCGCAGACGAAAGGACAACCCGTGACCACAGCGAGCGGCCTGCAGGTGATCGACACCCAGGTGGGCACCGGCGCCTCCCCGAAGACCGGCCAGACCTGCGTGATGCACTACACCGGCTGGCTCTACGAGAACGGCACCAAGGGCAAGAAGTTCGACAGCTCCGTCGACCGCGGCCAGCCCTTCGAGTTCCCGATCGGTACCGGCAGGGTCATCAAGGGCTGGGACGAAGGCGTCGCCACAATGAAGGTCGGCGGCAAGCGTACCCTCATCATTCCGCCCGATCTCGGCTACGGCGCACGTGGCGCCGGCGGCGTAATCCCGCCCAACGCGACCCTGATGTTCGACGTCGAGTTGCTCGGAGTGAAGTGACCTGCACTTCGACAATTCAGAGAACTGCAACAGGCGCAGCGAGGAAGTCGATGCGCCTGTTTGCTTTTTTCGAGCAGGCGTCGCTCATTTTCCGGGGAAACGTCGTGTTGCAGATGGGTCGCATAGGCCGATCCATCGCCCGCGATTCGTCGAGAATGCTGTGGAGCAGCGTCAAGCATGTGAGACCAAACGCACAAATCGGCGCACCATTCGAAACCTAGACGGTCGTCCCATGCGGGCGAGCCCATGTCGCCCGCCGGTATGGAGAATGACGATGAGCGCCCAGCCTTTCCCGACCGACCGCCGGACGCTTGCCGCTCATATGTGCCACCTGCTGGCCCATGGGGCGGAAGATCCCAACGTTTCGCTGGAGCATCTGGGCAAGGCGGCTCAGCAGATTGCTGCTTTCCTGCTCACCGACGAACAGGATGGCGACGCACTCGGACGTTCGCGCCGGTTTCGCGTGATCGAGGGTGGCCGTCAGTAAACGCGAGGGCTGGATTGTCGCGGCATCAGTGAGCGCCGTGGTCGCGACGCTCCGTCAGTTGCTCAAAACATGTTCAACGCAAGCCTCGCCTCGTCCGACATCCGGCTCTGATCCCAAGGGGGATCGAACGTGAGCGTCACGGTACAATTCTGCACACCTGGAACGGCGCTGACCGCGTTTTCGACCCACATCGGCATCTCGCCTGCCACCGGGCACCCCGGAGCGGTCAGCGTCATCTCGATCGCGACCGATCGGTCGTCCTCGATGTCGATCTTGTAGATCAGGCCCAGCTCGTAGATGTCGGAGGGTATCTCCGGATCGTAGACCGACTTCAGCGCCAGCACGATCTCGGCCGTCAGCTGGTCGAGTTGCTCTTGGCTGAGCTGCGAGCCCTCCACCGGCGTCCCACCTTGAGCCACCGATAGAGGCGCCGTGGCTGCCGGGGGCGCAGCAAGGTCGGCGGCGGCCACGTCCATCACGTCACGGTCTGTTGGCTTGTTATCCATGGCCTCGCTCATGCGAAGAAGTCGTGGGCTTTGACCAACGCCTCGGCGAGTGCGTCAACCTCGGCCCGTGTGTTGTACATCGCGAACGACGCGCGACAGGTCGCGGTGACACCAAGGCGCGTCATCAGCGGCTGGGCGCAGTGGTGGCCGGCCCGCACTGCGACGCCCGACCGGTCGATGATGGTCGAGACGTCGTGCGGGTGCAGCCCGTCGATATTGAAGGCGACGATCGCTCCCTTACCCGGCGCCCGCCCGTAGATCTTCAGCCAATTCATGGCGCTGAGCCGCTCGTGCGCATACTGCGCCAAGTCGGCCTCGTGCGCGGCGATCCGTTCCCGACCGACACTCATCATGTACGTCAGCGCCGCGCCGAGACCGATAGCCTCCGAGATCGCAGGCGTCCCCGCCTCGAATTTGTGTGGGGCCTGCGCGTAGGTGATCTTGTCCATCGAGACCAGCTCGATCATCTCGCCGCCGCCCATGTAGGGCCGCATGCGCTCGAGGTGCTCGGCCTTGGCGTAGAGCGCGCCGATGCCGGTCGGGCCGTACACCTTGTGGCCTGTGAACACGTAGAAATCGCAGTCGAGATCCTGGACGTCGACCGGCAAGTGCACCGCCGACTGGCTCCCGTCGAGCAGAACCGGCACGCCCTTGGCATGTGCAGCCGCCACGATCTCCTTGGCCGGATTGATGGTGCCAAGCACGTTCGACATGTGCGTGATCGCGACGAGCTTGGTTCTAGGGCCGATCAGCGCATCCAGGGCCTCCATGTCGAGCTCGCCAGCGTCAGTCATCGGCGCCCACTTCAACACACACCCTTTGCGCTCGCGCAGAAAATGCCACGGCACGATATTGGAGTGGTGCTCCATGATCGAGACGATGATCTCGTCACCTTCTTTGAAGGTGGCGCCAAAACTCGACGCGACGAGGTTGATCCCTTCAGTGGCGTTGCGCGTGAACAGGATCTCATTTTCGGAGCGGGCATTCACGAACCGGCGCACCGTCTCGCGGGCTTCCTCGAACTTTTGCGTGGCTGTGTTGGACAGATAGTGCAGCCCGCGGTGCACATTCGCGTACTCGTGGCCATAGGATCGGGCCAGTGCATCGAGCACCGCTTTCGGCTTCTGCGCCGACGCACCGTTATCCAAATAGACGAGCGGCTTGCCATACACGTCGCGCGACAGGATCGGAAAGTCGGCGCGAATTCTCTCCACGTCGAGCGTCGCCGACTTGTCCGATCCGGGACCATTCATGCGTACATCCTCACTTCCCACGTCCATCACGCCGCCACGCCCAGCCAGCCGACCGTGATTGCTCGCGCGGCCTCGCGCAGCTCCTCGTTCTCGATCTTGTCCAGCGCGTCGGCCGCGAAGCTCTCGATCAGCATTGCCCGGGCATCGGCGAGCGGGATGCCACGCGAGCGCAGGTAAAAGAGCATGTCCGCGTCGAGCTCGGCCGCCGTCGAGCCGTGCCCGCATGCCACGTCGTCGGCGTAGATCTCGAGCTCGGGCTTGGAATCGAACTCGGCATCCTCAGACAGCATCAGCGCTTGCGCCATCTGTTTGCCGTCGGTTTTCTGTGCCTCGGGTGCGACGATCACCTTGCCTTGGAACACAGCACGAGCCCGATCGTCGAGCACCGCCTTGAAAAGCTCGCGCCCCTCGCAACCTGTCGTGGTGTGGTTCACCACCAGCGTCGTGTCGATGTGATCTCTGCCACGTCCCAGCATCAATCCCGACAGGTCGAGTTTCGCATCGGGGCCGGTGAAGCTGACGTGAGACTCGTTTCGCGCAAGGCCTATGCCCGCCGTGAGCTGGAAGCCACGGTAGGCAGCAGTTGCAGCGAGTGACACATCCCATTGTCCGAGATGCACCACATCTGCGCCACCGGCCACCAATTGGATATGGTGCGCCTCGGCCCCATCACCAACCGAGAATTCGGTCAACGCCGTCACTTGTCGCTCGTTCTTGGACACCGAGACGCCAATATGGCTCTCGATAACGGTGACCTTGGCGCCCGCGCCGACGCGCACGATATTGCGGGTCGTCACCGCGACGGGCTTGTCCGCGTCGATGATCGAGACGATGTGGATCGGAAGCGCTGGCTTCGCGCCCTCGCTCACCGTCAACACGATGCCATCGCTGACAAAAGCGGAATTGAGATGCCGCACAGCCGCGCCGTCTGCTTCGTCCGCTGTCTCGAAACTGTGCCTGATCCACGCAAAATTCGGCCGGCCCAGTACTGCCGCGAGCGAATCGAACTTCCAGCTCTCGCCGGGCTCATGCCCAACCGGCACGGAACTGGAGACGTAGCGGCCGTTGACCAGCACCAGCCTGATGCACGCGAGGCTCGCCAGCTCTTCGCCCAGGGCCTCACGAAGCAGGCCGGCGTCCACTTTGCGCTGCGAGCATCCCGCCCGCTCATGAGCCGCCTTCAAGCGGATGCGCAGATCCGTGTACTTCCACTCCTCGATCCGCCGATGCGGAAGGCCCGCGTCGCCGAATGCGCGCATCGCCGCCAGCCTTGCCGCGGGGACCCACGCGCCACCCGGCAGCTCCGGCGCCACCTTGGCGAACTGACGGGCCAGCTGCTCCTCGGCCTCGGTTCTCGTCGCGACAACGCTCATCTCGTCACCAATTCTCCCGCGGCCCCTCTCGCGGAGGCCATCGTCTCTGGCTGCGAAGTCGATCGTCGGGGCGCCATCGCACGCCCTTCCGGCGTTGCTCAAGCCGCCTTGCCCGTGAACTCCGCATAGCCCGATTTCTCGAGCTCGTGCGCCAGCTCCTTGCCACCGGTCTTCACGATCCGGCCGCCGGACAGGACGTGCACCTTGTCCGGAACGATGTAGTCGAGCAGCCGCTGATAGTGGGTGATCACCAGCATCGCGCGATCCGGGCCGCGCATGCGATTGGCGCCCTCGGCGACGATGCGGATCGCGTCGATATCGAGGCCTGAGTCGGTCTCGTCGAGCACGCAGAGCTGCGGATCGAGCATCGACATCTGCAGCACCTCCATGCGCTTTTTCTCGCCGCCCGAGAAGCCGACGTTAAGTGGCCGCTTAAGCATCTCGTCCTTGATGCCCAGTTCGGCAGCCTTCGCCCGGATCAGCTTGAGGAACTCCGGTGTCGTCAGCTCGGGCATCCCACGCTTCTTTTTCAACGCGTTCAGCGCTGAACGCAGGAAGGTCATCGTCGCGACACCGGGGATCTCCAGCGGATACTGGAACCCAAGAAAGACGCCGGCCGCTGCCCGCTCGTCCGGCTCCATGTCGAGCAGCGACTGCCCGTTCCAGAGAATGTCGCCGCCGGTCACCTCGTAGCCGTCGCGCCCGGCAATGGCATAGGCGAGCGTCGACTTGCCCGATCCGTTGGGTCCCATGATGGCGTGCACCTCACCCTTCGGCACGGTGAGGTTGATCCCTCGCAGGATCTCCTTCTCCTCATCGGCAATGCGAACGGTTAGGTCCGTGATCTCGAGCATCATCGTCTCCATACGGTCCCGACGATGCCTCGCGCGGCAAAAGACGGGACGCTTCTTACTCCTGGCCGCACCGCGTGGGCACGGCGACGTTCACAGGCGCGACGACCAACGCCGCGCCGCTCTCAAACCGATCTGCCCCGAAAGAGGCTCACCCCGTTGACCTTTACGTGCCCCGCGCGAGAGCGGATCGCCAACCGCCTCCGCCCAAGGGATCAGTTGCGCCCGGCTTGGAACTCGATCTCCGATGGGTAGAGCACGCCGAGCCAATCGCACGTGTCAGGGGAACGCTCGCCGAATTCGACCAGGAAGGCCCGGCCTTCGTCGAGGCTCTCGAGCACTGTCACGACCGTGCCCTGCCGGAGACGCAGGTCTCCACGCTTATTGGAGAGGGCATTGCGGCGCTGACACTCGTCGATGTCGATCTCCCGCAGAAGCTTTGCCGTCTTCATCATCGCTCCAAAACCAGCCGCGTCGCTCATCCGTACTCTCCATGACCGTGAGCTCGACTCTCTAGGCGAGCCCTTTGGTTTCACTCCCGAAATTGGGCCGGGGTTATCCCGGTCCCGAAGCCAGCGACACCCCGCGGCGTCACGGCCTTTGGCCTCGAAGGCCTGTTTTTGCGCCGGCTCGTCCCCATCCGGCGGGCCTTCTTCGGCAGTCGTACCGATCCTATAGTCGAAGATCGGGCACCCAAATAGCATAGGCAATCTATTCCCGGCATGCCGCAATCACGGCCTCGTCTGGACTATCCTACGCTTCCCTCCAGGCTAATCCCGATGAGTTTCTGCGTCTCCGCCATGAACTCCATCGGGAGTTGCTGCAGAACGTCGCGAACGAAGCCATTGACGATGAGCGCCACCGCTTCCTCGCTACTGAGACCGCGCTGACGGCAGTAGAAGAGCTTGTCGTCCGAGATCTTGGATGTCGTCGCCTCATGCTCAAAATGCACCGAGGCGTTCTTGGCCTCGATATAGGGCACGGTATGCGCGCCGCATCGGTTCCCGATGAGGAGGCTGTCGCAATTGGTAAAATTGCGCGCATTGGTGGCCTTCCGGTGCGCTGAGACGAGGCCGCGGTAGGTATTCTGCGAATATCCGGCCGCGATCCCCTTGGAGATGATGCGGCTCGACGTATTGCGCCCAAGGTGGATCATCTTGGTGCCGCTGTCCACCTGTTGCCGCCCATTGGAGATGGCGATCGAGTAGAACTCGCCCCGGCTCCCATCGCCACGCAGAATGCAGCTCGGATACTTCCATGTGATGGCGGAGCCGGTCTCCACCTGCGTCCATGAGATTTTGGCGTTGCGCCCCCGGCAGTCGCCACGCTTCGTCACGAAGTTGTAGACGCCGCCTTTGCCGTTCTTGTCGCCGGGATACCAATTCTGGACGGTCGAGTACTTGATCTCGGCATCGTCGAGCGCCACAAGCTCCACAACCGCCGCGTGCAGTTGGTTCTCGTCGCGCATAGGCGCCGTGCACCCTTCGAGATACGAGACGTAGCTTCCCTTCTCCGCAATGATCAGCGTCCGCTCAAACTGTCCCGTATTGCGCTCGTTGATCCGGAAGTAAGTCGACAGCTCCATCGGGCAACGCACACCCTCGGGGATGTAGACGAACGACCCATCCGAGAAGACGGCCGAGTTCAGAGCCGCATAATAGTTGTCCGACTGCGGCACCACGGAACCCAAATACTTGCGCACGAGCTCCGGATGCTCCTTCAAAGCCTCCGAGATCGAACAGAAGATCACGCCCGCCTTCGCCAATTCCATGCGGAACGTAG